>NZCC01000074.1 GCA_002688175.1 Chromatiales bacterium | reverse complement strand
GACAGGATTGGGGGATCGTCTAGCGGTAGGACTGCGGACTCTGACTCCGCCAACCCAGGTTCGAATCCTGGTCCCGCTTGTTTTTCCAGGCCCGCTGTCGCGGGACTGGGGTATTCTGAGTAAGGTGGTTTTTCCTAATTGGTTAAACTGCACTCTACCCGCGCATTTTTTCCTTCACGCCGTCTTCTGTTGCCATGAAGATCCGGTCGGCTGGTCGTTGGGCGAAAATGCCGACGGTGACGATACCTGGAATCTGGTTGAAACGATTTTCCATTTCGACGGGATTGGTGATTTGCAGATTATAGATATCAAGAACTTCGTTACCGTTATCGGTGATGAAGTCCTGGCGCAGAATCGGCTGGCCACGATTTTTGACAAATTGTCGCGCTATATAAGAGCGCGCCATAGGGATCACTTCAACCGGTAGCGGGAATGTGCCGAGTACTCCGACCCACTTCGAGTCATCGATGATGCAGACAAACTCTCTGGCTGCGGCAGCCAGGATTTTTTCCCTGGTCAATGCACCGCCGCCGCCTTTGATCAGGTGAAATTGCTTGTTGGCTTCGTCTGCACCGTCGACATACAGGTCTAAGCTGCCAGCTTCATTGAGCGGTGTAATAGTAAACCCCAGTTCCTTCAAGCGGTCTTCGCTCGCCTTTGAACTGACTACGATGGCTTCCAGTTGATCGCGAAATGCAGGCAATTCATCGATGAAGTAATTGACGGTAGAGCCGGTGCCTACACCGAGGATAGTTCCGGGTTTGATGCACTGCAGCGCAGCCTTGGCAGCTTGCTGTTTTTTTTCTCCATGATGCATGGCAGTGCTCCCGGTATTGTATCGTCGTCATCCGAATGTGCCGCGATTATAACCATACATGGGGGAGATTGGTTTTCCCGTCTTCTGCTCTTGTTCGTGGTCTTGATCTTCGGTCCCGGGCCGGAAAGAAGAGGACCAGAAAAAAATATGCCCGCCAGTGGCGGGCATATTATCTGTCAAGCTCCTTTTGGGAACCTGCTTAGACTTTAACGTCTACGCGATGCCTTTTTCTTGGCTTTGCGCTTGGCCTTTTTCTTGGCCTTCTTTTTAGCCTTTTTCTTGGCTTTTTTCTTAGCCTTCTTCTTTACCTTGCGCTTGGCTTTTTTCTTAGCTTTGCGCTTGGCCTTTTTCTTGGCTTTCTTTTTAGCCTTTTTCTTAGCTTTGCGCTTGGCCTTTTTCTTTACCTTGCGCTTAGCTTTTTTCTTGGCTTTTTTCTTAGCCTTCTTCTTTACCTTGCGTTTTGCCTTCTTGCGCGTCTTGCGCACTACTTTGCGCTTCTTCGCAACCTTGCGTTTCGCCTTCTTGCGCGAAACTTTCTTTCTTGATGCAGCCATACTAATAGTCTCCGTGTCAGGATAACCGGGCCGAGTATATACATAAGAAAATAAAATGCTAGCAAATCAATGCTTAAAAACCCGCGGTCTTTATTTGGTGTTTCTGTGCAGGTTTTCGTTGATATACTCGCTGGAGCAAAAATAATTGCGATTAACGTCTCATGTTGGCATCTTTTTATTCGATGAGTAACGTTGTGTTAGCGCTGGAACTTATAGATTTTTTTTTCAGTTACGGCAAATTGTAAAGGGATGTCCCAGCTGCAAGCCTTTATTTTAGGGACTTTCTGGAAGTTATACGCAAGGCCGATGATTTTAGGGTGTTGCCAGGTTGTGCGGCTGCGCATGAAGCGAAAACTTCGATCGTAATAGCCACCACCCATGCCAATTCGATTTCCTGAAGCGTCAAAAGCAACAAGTGGTGCAAGTATAACGTCAATATATTGTGGTTTTATTTGTTGTGATTTTTTTCCGTTTGGCTCTGGAATATCGTGTTTATTGCGCAAAAAAGTTGTATTGGGGTCGTAAACTGAGAACATTAGCTCAGGGCCATTTAGCACTGGCAATAGAACGGTGCGACCATAATTCCACGCAGATAAAATAAAAAACCGGCAATCAACCTCGCGCCCGACTGGAAAATAACAAGCAATGCGGCGGGCTCGTGACAGTGCCGGCACATTCCATAAGCGACGTGAAATATCAATTGATGCGTCGACAACATCGTTGGTCGAAAGCGCATTTCTTTGTGCTTTGATGGTGTCGCGAATCGCTGCGCTGTTCATGGCGAGCAACCATAGATTGGTGTCAGGAAAAAAGAAAGTTCCTCCCGTATGTGCCGTGACAGACCTCTTGCTCTCGAACCAGAGCGGAAGGTGGGATCAGCCGTGACAGAGCAGGCTATCCGCTCGAAGCGGTTTTGCACAAAGCTGTCGACAGACCATTGATCCCAAATCTGAAAGTTAGGGTCGAAAGACTTCCGGGCTAGTCTCGAACACCACAGGAGGAACCTGCTAATGATTATACCTGCAAGCAGGTTGCTAAAAATGAGACGGAGGGCTTTTTTTTGGCTTGAAATTCGTTGCCTGCAGCGGTGAAAGCAAGCTTTTTTGCAGTCGGCAGAGCGGGGTCAGCCGCCGCTAGAGATCAAGTTGCTGACCGGAATGCAGTGCCGTTTCTATGCGTTGGCGCATCTGAACAACTTTGGATTTGATGCTGGTTTCGAGTTCGGTGCTGACATCTCCGGTGCTGATCAAATCATTGGCCAGGTTCAATGCGGCCATAACCGCTATTCTGTCGAGGCCAACAACTTTTCCGCTATCGCGAATTTCGCGCATCTTGTTGTTGAGCATTTCTGCCGAATCGATGAGAGCTTTGCGCTCATCGGCCGGGCATGAGATCTGATATTCCTTTTCCAGGATCTTTACATTGACGTGTGCGAACATCTCGCTCATGAACCATGCTCCATTGTTTTGAGCCGGCCTATCATCGCTGCAACCCGCGATCGAACCTGCTCGTTTTTCTGTAAAAGAGTGGCGCGCTCTCCGATCAGCGCGTCCTGACGTTGTTTCAGCGAACGATTCTCGTCCTTGATTTGGTTGGTGATCACAACTAATTCGTCTAGACGTCGCTCGAGTCGCTGAAGTTCCTGAGAAAAGCTTTTATCGTTTTTATCACTCATACACTCAATATAGTGTCTGTAGCGCGTTACGGTCAAATGTTCAGCACCTGATCGTGATGCTAGAATTCACCGGCAACCCGCGTATAGCAGGGGAATTCTGCTGGCCGGCTGCCGCAAATATCATGCAATAGCCCCGCAAACTCTGTCGGAATGGGTCAAACCAGTTAACCTTCTATATTAAGAGCAGATAACCAAATGAGTAGTGTTTCGCAACCAGATTTCACCACTGTCGAGGCGGTTTTGCGTGGTTCTGGTGCGCTCGGCGAACCGGCCGAGATACATGGTGAATATTGTGGTCTGGCTTGCGTTATGGGTACCGATGCGGGTCCGGCCTGGGTAGCCTCGATTTTCGCAGAGACGGATAATGTTGGGGGGGATGCGCGCGAGGTACTGCAATCGCTGGCCACGGCAACCTGGAATGCGCTCGATCAGGGTGATATGGGGCTTGAATTGTTGTTGCCAGGGGATGACGAACCGCTCGAAGTCCGGGCTGAGAGTCTTGGCTTCTGGTGCCAGAGTTTCATGCATGGGCTGGGCGCTGGTCCAAAGTCGGGCGTGGAAAGCCCGTTGCTGGCTGAGGGCATAACCCGTGAAATTATTGCAGATTTCAGCGAGATCACGCGCGCGGCTTTCACGGCCGATGAAACCAGTGCCGAAGGTGAGGCTGCATATGTAGAAATCGTCGAGTTTGTACGGGTCAGCGTGCAACTCGCTTTTGAAGAGTTGTATCGGGTTCGCAAGTCGCCGAACGAGAAGCAGCGCCACTGAGGATCCGGTCTTGAACCAGAAAGAGTTTACCAAGCGCAGGCGTCAGCTTATGCGCATGATTGGCAAGGGTGCTGTTGCCGTGCTGCCGGCCGCGCAGACAAGATACAGAAACCGTGACGTCGAGTATGGCTTTCGTCAGGATAGTGATTTCTATTACCTGACCGGCTTTAACGAGCCTGAAGCTGTAGCCGTACTGATACCCGGACGTCCCGGCGGTGAGTTTCTGCTGTTTTGTCGCGAACGCGATCCGCAACAGGAGATCTGGCACGGCAAGCTTGCCGGTACCAGCAATGCAGTTGACGAAATCGGCGCGGATGATGCATTCCCCATTGCCGATATAGATGAAATTCTGCCTGGCATTATCGAACAGTGTGAACGCGTGTATTACTCGATTGGCACACATCCCGAATTCGATCAGCGTCTGATTGGCTGGGTTACGTCGTTACGTGACAAGGGCAGTTCTTCTGATCACACACCTGACGAGTTTGTGGCGCTTGATCATATGTTGCACGACTTGCGCTTGTACAAGAGCCGGGCAGAGATCAGTGCAATGCGCAAGGCAGCCAGGATTGCATCCAGTGCGCACAAGCGAGCGATGGGTATTTGTCGACCCGGATTATATGAATACGAGTTCGAGGCAGAATTTCACCATGAGTTCCGGCGTCACGATACGCAGATGGCCTATTTACCGATCGTCGGTTCGGGACCAAACAGCTGCACCCTGCATTACATTGACAATAATCGACAGATGCAGGACGGCGATCTCGCCCTGATCGACATAGGGTGTGAGTATGAGAACTATGCGTCCGATGTCACTCGGACTATCCCGGTTAACGGGCAGTTCTCGACTGAACAGCGCGAGCTTTATAATGTCGTGCTTGAGGCTCAGGAGGCGGCACTGGCCATGATCACGCCCGGACGGCACTGGAACGAGCCGCATGTAGCCGCCGTCAAGGTGGTTACCCGTGGTCTGCGCGATCTCGGCCTGCTCAAGGGCAGATTGACGACACTGATCAAGGATGGCGCTTACCGGCGTTTCTTCATGCATCGCACCGGTCATTGGCTCGGTATGGATGTGCACGATGTCGGCGATTACAAGGTTGCGGATCACTGGCGGTTACTTGAGCCGGGTATGGTGTTGACCGTTGAGCCCGGGATCTATATTGCCGAGCGTAGCCGCGGTGTAGCCAGACGATGGTGGGGAATTGGTATTCGCATCGAGGACGATGTGGTTGTGACCAGGGACGGGCACGATGTATTGACCAGGGATCTGCCGCGCTCTGTGGAAGATATAGAGGCTTTGGTCGGTGCGGCGTTGGAATGACAGGGAACAGCTCACTCGCTTGTGAAGCATTTGGCCACTGAACAAAATTATCGTTATGCCTGATAAAACCCCTTTATATATACGCCATGTTGAGGCCGGTGCCCGGATGGTCGATTTCGGCGGCTGGGATATGCCGCTGCATTATGGTTCGCAGATCGACGAGCATCATGCTGTACGTGAAGCAGCCGGGATCTTCGACGTATCGCACATGACCGTCGTTGATGTCACCGGGCAGGATGCCGAAGACTACTTGCGGAGATTGCTTGCCAATGATGTCGCCAAACTCGAGTCACCCGGCAAGGGTTTGTACAGCTGCATGCTCAATGAAACCGGTGGTGTGATCGATGATCTGATCGTGTATTGTCGCAGCGCCGATAATTATCGCGTTATTGTCAATGCGGCAACTCGCGTTCAGGACATTGACTGGATGACCGAGATTGCCGATGATTTTGCCGTTGCTGTCCACGAGCAGGCAGCATTCATGATGCTTGCGATACAGGGGCCGAAGGCAACGTCGCTGGCTGCACCGCTGTTGCCCGCCGCACTTCGGCAGACGGCTTTCGATCAGACCCCGTTTATGAGTTGCAGTGACGGTGACTGGTTCGTGGCGCGGACCGGCTATACTGGAGAGGACGGTTGGGAGCTTGTTGTTAACGTTGATGCCGGGTGTCGCCTCTGGGATGAGGCCTGTGCGGCCGGTATCCGCCCGTGTGGACTCGGCGCCCGTGATACGTTGCGACTGGAAGCAGGCCTGTCGCTGTATGGTCAGGATATGGATCAGTCGACCTCACCGCTGGTATCGGCGCTGGGCTGGACCGTGGCCTGGGAACCGGCCGAGCGGACATTCATGGGTCGTGCCGCACTGGAGCAACAACGTATGCAGGGGCCAGAGGCAAAATTGGTCGGCCTGATTCTCGAAGATCGCGGTATCATGCGACATGGTCAGCGGGTGTTGGCCGGGTCTGGTGAGGGAATGGTTACGAGCGGCGGTTTCTCACCGACCATGCAGCGTTCGATTGCATTGGCCAGGGTTCCGGCCGACGCTGTCGGTACCTGTCAGGTTCAGATTCGTAGCGAAAGTCGTGAGGCCAGGATCGTGCGCCCACCGTTTGTGCGTCATGGTCGTATTCTGGTTGATGAGTAAGGGTTGATGCCTGATATATTTATTTATTGGTTGGGAGTCTTGATGAGATGAGTGAAGTGCCGGGGGATCGCAAGTATTCCGGAGAGCATGAATGGGTTCAGCTACTGGACGATGGGTTGGTCATGATCGGCATAACGGATCATGCTCAGGAGGCATTGGGCGAACTGGTTTATGTTGAGCAACCGGAAGATGGCGCCACATTAGCAAAGGGTGATGCCTGTATCGTGATTGAATCCGTCAAGGCCGCATCCGATGTATATGCTCCTATCAGCGGCGCGCTGGCCGAGGCAAATGACGCCCTGGCTGATGAACCGGAACTGGTTAACAAGAGTCCGTATGAGGAGGGTTGGCTGGTGAAAATCGATCCATCCGATCCGGCAGAGCTGGATGAATTGATGGATGCTGATGCCTACAGCCAGTTCCTCGCTGAATCTTCAGGCTAACCGGCGAGCAGCCAGGATCCGGTCAAGACCACTCTGAAATTCTAATGCCATTTATTCCTCATACCGAGCAGGACGTTGCCGCGATGCTGAGTGCGATCGGCGTCGCTGACACTGAGACGCTGTTTGACGAGATTCCGGCCGCATTACGCATTAACGAGCTGAACAATATACCGGCCGGCATGGGCGAAGCGGCGATTACGCGATTAATGCGGTCCCGCGCGGCTAAAGATGCTGGCGTCGTATCGTTTATCGGCGCCGGTGCTTACGAACACCATATTCCTGCGGCAGTCTGGGATCTTGCGACCCGGGGCGAGTTTTATAGTGCCTATACGCCGTACCAGGCTGAAGCCAGCCAGGGTACGTTGCAGGTCATCTACGAATATCAGTCGATGATGGCAAACCTGACCGGCCTGGATGTTTCCAATGCGTCGCTATATGACGGCGCGACAGCTTTCGCCGAAGCCTGTCTGATGGCGGTACGCAGCAATCGTAAAGTTAATTCCAGAAAAATCCTGGTCAGTCGCTCAGTGAATCCGGTGTACCGAACTGTGGCACGACGTCTGACCGAAGGGCAGGGCATTGAACTGGTTGAAATCAGTTGCCGCGACGGGCAGACGGAGCTAGCAGCCCTGGATGGTTTGGCGGCAGAAGAATTTGCCGCCGTCTGTTTGCAGCAACCGACATTCCTTGGCACGCTCGATGATGTCGATACGTTAACGGATTGGGCGCACGCAAAGCAGATGTTCGTTATCGCGATCTGCAATCCAATGAGCCTGGCGATTTTGCGTCCACCGGGTGAATGGGGCGCTGCGGGTGCAGACATCGCCTGTGGTGAGGGCCAGCCATTCGGCATCCCGGTTGCATCCGGTGGTCCGTACTTCGGTTACCTCGTGTGCCGGCAACAGATAGTCAGGCAGATGCCGGGGCGCATCGTCGGACGGACCGTCGATATTGACGGCAAGCCCGGGTTTACTTTAACGCTGCAGGCTCGAGAACAGCACATACGTCGGTCGAAGGCGACTTCAAATATCTGTACTAACCAGGGGTTGATGGTGACCGCTGCGACAATTTACCTGTCGTTGCTGGGGAGTGACGGACTGCGCCGTATAGCATTGCAGTGCCACGCCAATACAAAAGTACTGGCCGAGAAACTTGGTGAAACGGACGGAGTGACAGTCATGTTCGAGCCATTTTTTCATGAGGCGGTTCTGCAATTTGATCGCCCGGTTGGACCACTGATTAAGGCACTTGGGCAACAGAATATTCTCGTCGGCTATGACTTGTCGGCTGATTATCCTGAACTTGGCCATGCACTGCTGGTCTGCGCGACCGAAATGCGTACGGCTGCAGAGATAGCTGCATACGCAGCAGCGCTGGAATCGGTCATGAGCAGTTCCAAGGTAACCTGATGCCTGAACCCATTATCTTTGAGTTATCTGCTCCGGGTCGCCGCGCCGGGGGGCACGCACCGGCATCTCCACCGGCTGCCGATTTCCCTGCGCAGTATCTGCGTCATGATGAACCGTTGTTGCCGGAGGTTTCCGAGTTGCAGGTCGTGCGGCATTTCACGCGCTTATCGCAACTGAACTACTCGATTGATACCCATTTCTACCCGCTCGGTTCATGTACGATGAAATACAACCCGCGGGTCTGCAACCGGCTGGCCATGCTGCCCGAGTTTATCGAGCGTCATCCGCTCGCCGCGACCGAGCATGGGCAGGGTTTTCTTGAATGCATGTATGAGCTGCAGGATATGCTCAAGGCGGTCACCGGAATGACGGCGATTTCGCTGACACCGATGGCCGGTGCCCAGGGTGAGTTCGCCGGTGTCGCCATGATACGTGCTTATCATGATGCGCGTGGTGAATCAGATCGGCGCGAGATTATCGTTCCCGACGCGTCACATGGCACTAACCCCGCAACAGCGACAATGTGTGGCTGCACCGCTGTTGAGATCCCGACCGGACCGGACGGGGATGTCGATCTGGATGCGCTACGTCGAGTAGTCGGCCCTGCAACAGCCGGGATCATGCTGACCAACCCGTCAACACTCGGTGTTTTCGAACGGCAGATTACCGAGATTGCCGATATCGTGCATAAGGCTGGCGGCCTGTTGTATTACGACGGTGCAAACCTGAACGCAATTCTCGGCCGCGCCTTGCCGGCTGATATGGGATTTGATGTCATTCATCTTAATTTACACAAGACATTTTCGACACCACATGGTGGTGGCGGTCCGGGATCTGGTGTGGTCGGTGTCAATGAGCGGCTGGCCCCGTTTTTACCCGTGCCGATAGTTGGCCGGGACGGGGAGCAATATGTGTGGTTGACCGAAGCGGACCGGCCACAGTCGATTGGCCGGTTGTCTGCGTTTATGGGCAATGCCGGGATTCTGCTGCGGGCGTATGTCTACATGCGCTTGCTCGGTGCAGACGGCATGCGGCGGGTATCTGAATTTGCGACGTTGAATGCAAACTACCTGATGAAGCGGCTGCAGATGGCTGGCTTCGAAGTGACCTTTGCAGAACGCCGCGCAAGTCATGAGTTCATCGTGTCACTCCAATCGATAACCAAGGAAACCGGTATTAGCGCAATGGATTTTGCCAAGGCGTTGCTGGATCGAGGCTTCCATGCGCCGACAACCTATTTCCCACTGCTGGTCCCCGAGTGCTTGTTGATTGAGCCGACTGAGACCGAGACCAGACAGGAACTCGATGCGTTTGTGGCCGCACTGGTTGAAATCCGTGATCTGGCCTATAAAAGTCCGGATACCATCCAGGCTGCGCCGATCTCAATGCCGGTCAGGCGACTTGACGATGTCCGTGCAGTCAGGCAGCTGGATGTGGTCTGGCAGCCCGACAATGATCCCACCGAATAACCCCATCACCATTAAATAAAGGAATTAGTCGTGTCAGTATTGATTTGTGGCTCCCTGGCCTATGACAACATTATGGTTTTCCCGGGCCGTTTCAAAGAACATATTCTTGCCGACCAACTGCATATCCTCAACGTTGCCTTCCTGGTGCCGGAGATGCGCAAGGAATTCGGTGGTTGTGCCGGTAATATTGGTTACAACCTGCGCTTGCTCGGCGAACAGCCGCAGATCATGGCCACGGTCGGCGAGGATTTTCCGGTCTATGCAGATCGGTTGCGTGACAATGAACTCGACCAGCGTTATATCAGTACCATCGACGGCTCGCTGACCGCACAGGCCTACATTACGACTGATCTGGATGATAACCAGATCACGGCATTTCATCCCGGCGCAATGGATCATGCACACCAGAACAAGGTGCCGACAGATGCAGGCATCACGATGGGAATGGTTTCTCCGGATGGCCGGCAGGGCATGATCGAACATGCACAGCAATTTGCCGATGCCGGTATTCCATTTATTTTTGATCCCGGCCAGGGATTGCCAATGTTTGATGGTGACGACTTGAAGCGGTTTATCGACCAGGCAACCTGGGTTGCCGTCAACGATTATGAGGGCCAGCTGTTACAGGAGCGGACCGGCTGGTCGCTGGAAGAAATTGCGGCCCGTGTCTATGCGTTAATCGTCACTCGCGGTGGTGCAGGCTCGACGATTTACGCCAGCGGCAGTGAGTATCAGATACCGGTTGCCAAACCGGCTGAGATCCTCGATCCGACCGGTTGCGGTGATGCGTATCGTGCCGGGCTGGTGTTCGGCATCAGTCGTGGCCTGCCGTGGGAAGATACCGGCAGGCTCGCATCACTGATAGGAGCTCGTAAGATCGCACATCGCGGTACCCAGAATCATGCCATGAGTCTGGAAGATCTGCAGCAGGAGTTCAATTCGGTTTTCGGTTATGCATTATCTCTATAGATTATTAGCTACCGGTTTCCTGTTGCTCGCCGCTGTTCCGGCATCCGCAGTAGAATCCGATGCCTGGCGTGCGACGCTCGAGAAAATTTCCTCGGGCGTCGTGTCGATCAAGATCGACAGCACGCGTGCGTTCGACACCGAGTGGAACCAATCGAGCCAGGCAACCGGGTTCATCGTCGACGCTGAACAGGGCCTGATCCTGACCAATCGTCACGTGGTGACACCCGGACCGGTGCGTGCCGAGGCGTTGTTCAAGAATCAGGAAGAGGTAGAGCTGACGGCAATCTATCGCGATCCGGTACATGATTTCGGTTTCTATCGTTACGATCCGGAAAAGCTCAAATACATCGTACCGGAGCAGCTGGAGCTGGTTCCGTCCGGTGCCCAGGTTGGCAGGGAAATAACGGTCGTGGGCAACGATGCCGGCGAGCAGTTGTCATTTTTATCCGGGACACTGGCACGGCTCGATCGGCCGGCGCCGGATTACGGCAGTGGTAACTACAACGATTTCAATACTTTTTACCTGCAGGCCGCGTCGTCAACATCCGGTGGCTCGTCCGGCTCGCCGGTTATTGATATCGATGGCAATGTCGTCGCACTGAATGCCGGTGGCAGCGGTCACGCTGCCTCGAGTTTTTTCCTGCCGCTCGAGCGCGTCAAACGCGCTTTTGAGCTCCTGCGGGCGGGGAAACCGGTCACTCGCGGGACGCTGGCGACAACGTTTGTCTATGAGTCATTCGATGAATTGAGGAGACTTGGCCTGCGTGAAGATACCGAGGCCAGCGTGCGTGAGCGCTTCCCGGGCCAGCTGGGCATGCTCGTCGTTGATGAAATTTTACCGACCGGTGTTGCCGACGGCCGGCTTAAAGTAGGCGACATCATCGTCGAGATAGACGGTGAATTTGTTACCCGGTTCGTGCAGCTGGAACACATTCTCGACAGCCGGGTGGGTGAATCATTAAGCCTGGTCATCGAGCGCAACGGTCAGGAAATCGATGTGACCGTCGATATTCAGGATCTGCATGCGATTACCCCGATGGAATACATTCAGTTCGGCGATGCGGTCGTGCATAACCTTTCTTACCAGCAGGCACGACATATGAACCGTGCCACCGAGGGTGTGTATATCGCAAATCCCGGCTATGTATTCGGTAATACCGGTATTCCACGCGGCAGTGTGATCACGGCGATCGGTGAAGAAGAAGTACGCACACTTGATGATTTCGAAACAGCACTCGGTGCACTGGCCGATCGTGATCGGGCGAGAGTTCGTTTCTATGTGTTTGAGGATCCATCCTCAAGCCGACTCGGCCTGTTTCGTATGGAACGTCGCTGGTATCCGGCCGAACGCTGTCGGCGCAATGATGACAGCGGTTTGTGGCCTTGCCGCGCACTTGATCCGGGACCCGAGCCGACGGTGCAGAAACCGGCTACGGCCAGTTTCATCAAGCACAAGGACAAACGGGCTCGCAAGATTGCACCGTCACTGGTGCTCGTTAATTACGATATGCCATACACAATTTCGGGGATAGCTGATCGTCACTATTACGGCACCGGTCTGATCGTCGATGCTGAGCGTGGTTTTATCGTGGTGGATCGCAACACGGTGCCCGAGGCAGTCGGGGACGTGCGAATTACGTTTGCCGGTGAACTCGAAGTACAGGGTAAGGTTGAGTACATTCACCCGCTGCATAACCTCGCATTATTGTCATACGACCCGGTCCTGGTGGGTGATACGCCGGTGCGTTCGGCAGACCTGCTGACGCGCATGCCGGATCCGGGGGATTCGTTGTGGGCGGTTGGTTTGCGGGGCGATAACAAGCTTGTGTACCAGGCTACCGAAGTGGCTTCAATCGATCCGGTGTTATTGCCCTTGTCGCGTACGATGCGGTTTCGTGAAACAAATCTTGAGGCACTGAACCTGATCAATGGACCGACCGATATTGACGGAGTGCTCGTCGATGTGAAGGGTCGGGTCATCGCCTTGTGGTCGAGTTTTGCATTTCAGTCCGGCACGGAGTTGGTCCAGGAAAACAAGGGTGTGCCCATCGAATATGTTGAGGAGTTGCTCGGCCTGGCGCGCAATGATCGGGTATTACATTCGCTGGAAGTTGAATGGAGTCGGTTGCCGATGTCGGTTGGCCGCAAGCTGGGTCTGGAGACCGAGCGGATTCAGCGACTCGAGCGACATGACCCGGAACGGCGGCAGATCTTATCGGTGTTGCGAGCGGTTGCCGGTTCACCCGCCGCCGATACGTTGTTGGCCGGTGATGTGTTGCTCAGCATCGACGGTGCGCCGGTAACCCGTTTTCGCGAAGTCGAACTGGCCGTACAGCATGCCAGTGTCACGCTGGAGGTCCTGCGCGATGGTCAGGTCCAGGTTTTCGATGTCGCTACTGTTGCCCTTGAGGGACTGGGTGTCCGGCGCGCCGCTGTATGGGCCGGTGCGTTGTTGCAGGCGCCTTACCGCGAGATGTCGGCCCAGCGGGGGGTCAAACCTTACGGGGTATATATTTCCTATTTCGCCTACGGTTCGCCGGCCTCTCGTTATGGACTGTTCGCCGGTCGGCGGATCATTGAAGTTGATGGGATAGCCACACCGGACCTCGATCGATTCCTTGAAATTGCCACCAACAGGCTTAACGGTGCGCCGGTACGCATTACCACGGTGACCTGGAATAATTCCGTCGACGTGCTTACGCTTAAACTCGATGAAACCTATTGGCCTGCTTATGAAATTGTCTACAGTGATGGTGATTGGCGGCGCATACCCGTCGAGTGACTCGGGAGGGCGTCACGTTACTTCGTAGCATCGCAATTGGTGCTGTCGCCGTCTGGCCGTTGTTGAGCGCAACGGCCGACACGATGTACAAGTCTCTTGATGAGCATGGTGCCCTCGTGTTTTCAGACCTGCCACCTGCCGAGGGCCGGGTCTATGAAGAGCGCACGATTGAATCGGCGACCATTGAACCGCTTGTTGTAACCTTTCGCCGCGAAACAAGCGGTAACGATATCACGCTGTGGGCTGACAATCCGTGTCATTGCGTCGCCGAAGTCATTGCGCAAATCGTTACTCAATCCAATATGGAAAATTCCCTGACCGTGAAACCCGGCAAGTCGAATCGACTCGTTGTGCCGGCCCGCTCGTCATTGAAACTGCTGACGCTCACCAGCGATTCACGGCAAGCAGCAGCGCAGGCTGACTTCAGGACTGCATGGGTTTTCGGCGACCCCGATGCCAGTCATGCACCAGAGCAGCCTTATCGGCCGCCGTTTGCTGCGGCAAAACGGTTTTTGATCAGCCAGTCATTTCCTGATGCGCAGACTCATGCGACGCCTGACAGTCGCCATGCCATTGATATCGTCATGCCGGAACAGACCGGTGTCTTTGCGGCACGTGGCGGCATGGTTATCGAAGTTGCGCATAACAATTTTCGTGGTGGCGAAGACTGGGGCAAGTTCGGTGCGCAAGCGAACCTGGTCAGAATTCTTCATGATGATGGCAGTTTCGCACTGTATGCACACTTGAGCTGGGATTCGATTCGGGTTCGCCCCGGTCAGCGTGTCGAGCGCGGCGAGCCTATCGCGGCCTCCGGAAATACCGGTTTCAGCACCGGACCACACCTGCATTTTGTCGTGGTCAGGAATGCCGGACTGCGGGTTGAGTCGGTACCGGTTACCTTCAGCGCCGGCATTGGCGAAGTAGTAACGCCGCAAACAGGCCAGTTCCTGCTGAATCCGTGATTGTGGTGGTGATGCTTATGCTGATGGCTTACTTTTTAAGCAATATCGTCACCGCAACCAGTCCCCAGGCAAGCATGAAGCTCGAACCACCGAGCGGGTCGATATTGCCGAATGCTTCCGGGATTAAGCCGAGCTTTTCCAGGTAGACAGTGCCTGAAAATACCACTATGGCGAGTATGAAAAGGCTGCGGGCGATATTCAGCAATTTCGCGGGGCCGATATGCAGGTCTAACATCGTGACCAGCAACAGACCGATTGAAGCATAGGCCTGGATCTGCACAGCCCACCGCCAGGATAACCGGTCGGCCTCAGTCAGGGTTTCCGCAAGGCCGTGAAAGCCGTAGGCGCTGAGCATACCGGTCGTCATGAGGGACAACGCACCGAAGATCAGGAAGGTCTTGTTCAATGTTGTCATGTTTCTCTCCGGCGTCGAGGAAGTTGTATTCTATCGGTACAATCCGGACTAAATCTCACAATTGTGTTTTCTTTCAGGGGATAGTTATGACGAATTTAATGGAGCGGATCGGCAATGAAAGGCGTCGGTTACGTAGCGTCAGACTGAGAATGGCGGCAGCCATCGAGGTACAGGCCAACGGCAACGAAGCCTTCGTGCCCTTCTATATTGCTGCAGCCGACTATATCGATGCGACGATGCAGCGGGTGCATGAGCAGGATATAAAAATGGGCCAGATGATTACCGACAGGGTGGGGGAACTTGACGATCAGATCAGGCAGGCACTTGGCGAACTTGATGCGCGGCTCGCCGGTGCCAAAGTACAACTGGAGCCGTTTCTGGCCGCACGCGATGATTTACGAGAACGGGGTAGCGAAGCTCTTAAGGGTTTTGAGCAGGCTGCACAGACTTATTCTGATTTTATCGTCGCGAATATGGGTCATCATGGTGCAACGAATGATCTGTCTGTAAAGTTGTTTACCCCGGACGATTGGGAATACATGGCCGGGATCAGTGATGAGCAATCGGCTCATGATGAGCAGTTGTTCAACCGGGTTGTCGCTACAATGCCAGAAGGCGTTGCAGAGCCTACGGATTGATCGCTTCAATAACGTTAATGTAAGCGGTACGATCTTCGCTGTAGTGGTTGACCCACAGGCTAAAGGTCTCGGCCGGCATAGGTCGGCTGATCAGAAAGCCCTGGACACGTTCGCAGCCCATTTCAGCGAGCCAGTGCATGGCCTCTTGTGATTCAATGCCCTCGGCCAGAACTTCAATACCGAGGTTATGCGCGAGTTCGATCGTAGCACGGACTATCGCGACATCCTTGCTGTTATCCGGTAGCTCAGTGACAAATGATCGGTCAATTTTTATTTCATCGACGGGCAGGTTACGGATGCGCGCCATTGATGAGTGACCCGTGCCAAAATCATCGACGGAGATTTTCATGCCGAGGTCACGCAGGTTTTGCAGAACAACGGTTGCCTGATCGAAATCGTGAAATAATGCCAGTTCCGTGATTTCGAGCATCAGGTAGTTTGGGGCGAGGTCATGTTCCTTGAGGATCCCGGCGATCATCTGCGGCAAGTTCGTGTTGAAAAGATCGTGTCCGGATAAGTTGACCGAAACAGGCAGATCGATGCCGGCCTCCAGCCACAGCCTGCATTCGCGAATCGCCGTCGTCAGTACCCATTGTGATATCAACCCGATGTTGCCGGATTGTTCGGCGATCGGGATAAATTCCAGCGGTGACAGGAAGCTAAGCGTCGGATGGTCCCAGCGAATCAGTGCCTCTGCACCACAGATGCTGCCATCGACGAGGTTAACCTTCGGTTGCAGGTACAGTTTAAATTCATCTTCCCGGGTAGCGCGGCGCAGGCTGCTGAGAATTTCAAGGCGACGCGTATATTGTTCTTCCATGCCGGTTTGATAAGTTGCAACGTGTCCCGGTATTTTCAGGGCTTCGTGACTTGCGATTGTGGCATGCAGTAGTAATTTCTCGGCCGTGTCACCATCTTGAGGAAACGTGCTGATACCGATACATGCGGAGACGCTGATATTTATGGCATCGCTCGACAGGCCAGCGGCCAGCATGCTGACGATATTCTCTGCAATCACCATAGCGGATGTTGCATCGGTCGCTTCCATGGCGAACATAAACTCATCACCTTCCAGCCGAGCGAGGGCCGTATCCGGCGGGGCTGTTGAGTGCAGTTTTTCTGCGGCGCAAAGTAACAGCTTGTCGCCGATTTCCTGGCCGAACGATGCTCGTATCTCGCTGAAACCGGTCAGGCTGATGATCAGGACGCTGATTGCGCTATCCATTAAGCGTAGTTTTTCGATTGACTGTTCGAGACTCTGCACGGTCAGGAAACGATTCTGCAGACCGGTCAGCTGATCGAAGCGTGTTTCGTGCAAGACCCGGCTCTCACGCTCAGCGACCTGGCTCTGCATGTTGTTGATTGCCATAGCCAGGGCAGAAAACTCCTCGTTGCTGCGGGTGTTAACCGGCACGCTGTAGTCACCTGCGCTGATCCTGCGTGCGGCAGCCTGAATGCGTTCGAACGGTGCGCGTATGCCCCGGAATAATTGCGTGGCGCCGATCAGGGCAATAATGAAAGCCAGCACACCGATAACCAGGGCCATGAGTTGCAACGCATGATACGGTGCGATGGCCTGGTTCAGAGGTGCTTTGAGTAGTACCACGATATTGTGGGAATTGGGCATGAATGAATGTGCTTGAATCAGGAACCGTTCGCCGCGTATTTCAGCCTTCTTTGCAGCCGCGGCATCCAGGCCGGTTATGATCGGATCAATGTCGCTATTACTGATCACATGACTATCAACTGAGCTGGCGATGACCTGCGGTTGATCATTGATGCGACCGATGATGGTAACGTCGAGCCCGGTACGCGCCTGGAGCATATTGATGAGTGATGCGTTCACCTCGAAGCCTGTTGATAGCCACATCTTTGGTCTCATATTGGGTACCGACACAGTGATCATTTCGAAAACCCGGTCACCCTTGGTGATCGTTGAGCGTGCGATACCCTCTTTGCTGGCGAGCGCCACCAGGGTTGGATAGGGGCCGGACACGGTGTCATCTGATGTCGTGATGACAGCCCCATCATTTTCGAGCAGCAGACTAAAGTCTGCACCGATAGTGGCGGATTCTCCTGACAGCCAGGACTTGTAGTCGTCAGTGAGCATCGGGCTGGTCTGTGCGGAGATAGTGTCGGCGAGGGTGGTAACCAGTTTGTTCAGCGCCTTTGTGTGACCGCGCATCAATTCGTTGAACAGCGCCTCACCGATCGATAGGTTCGCCTGAGCCTGTCTTGCGGCATCACTTTCAGCCATGATGGAGGTAGTGATAAGCGTGCCGAACTGAGTAATGCAGATAAGCAGAACGGCCAGCACAATAAATTTTGAGCGCAGGCTGTGCAACGGGGTCTCCATGGACATATAGGGTTGCTACAGCTGAATCGTAGCCATTCATGGCGCAGGATAATGGGAAAGGCGTCACGGTCCCTCGAAATTGTTCCGGCTTTGTTTTAATACTGTACCTGCGATGATATTCAGGCGCGGCCCGCCTTTACGCCTGACCATGGTCTGTGGCGTAATGCCATCAACAAGCATGGTATTTTGCTACCCGTAGGGAGTTTTGATGACCAAGATATCGACCATGAAGCCTTTTGCACCGGGTGATATATTTCTCGGCTGCACGTATCTGTGTAACCCGGATGATGATCACGCCGGAGAGGGTCGCATCCTCCAGTATGACCGTAATATGGTACCGAAAGGCACCTTGTATACCGACGGCACAACCCACCTGGTCGTCAACCTTCGTTTTGGGCCGGATGGCGTGTTATGGGGATTTGATGGGTTCGCTCACGCTGTCGTTCGCGTTGCTCCGACGGGTGAGCAGATGCCGGCACACGATTTTGGCGACCGTGCCTGGGGCAGCGTCTGCTTCGGTCATGACGGCAGTATTTTCCTGACCGAGTATCTGCATGGTGTTACGCCTTACCAGGGCGGTGATATGCGCACTTTGCCGGGCACCAATGTCGTCGGATACGGGCGCATCGCCAAATTTGATTCTGCGCTGAACAAGGTCACGGAGTTTGAGACAGATCTGTCGCCGTCGATGACCGGGTTTCACGGGGTGACACATAGCGCCATGCATCCGGATGGCCGGCATATGGCATTTATGATCGATCTTGGTATGCGCGTCATGCGCATCGATACCGATAGCGGTGAATTGTTGCCCGACCTTATTCACTATCCGGGTGGCGAGGAATATGTTCGCAAGTGGACGACGGGTGTTGCGTACCTGAAGGACGGAACGCTGTGCCTGCTCAGGGGCAGTTTTATTGATTTTATTGATGCCGACGGTCAGTCACTGCGCACGATAGAATTGGATGAGTATGGCTACGCGATGATTACGGTGTCGGCAGATGACCGGTTTGCCTATTTGACCAATATCTTCACCGGCGTCATGTCCAAGGTCGATCTCGATAGCGGTGCGATTGTCGGTGCGATTGATACCGGCATGGCCAAGCCGTCGCGTAGCCTGGCTGGTGTTGCTGTATATCCAGACTAAATGATCGGAAATTTCTAATGCAGGCCATTATCGATTGGTATGAGGGCTTTTTTGTCCACCGCGCACGTGTTGCGGTCCTCAGTATTGTTGTTGTTGTCGGATTCTTCGCGGCGTTTGTGCCGCAATTTCACCTCGATGCATCAGGAGATTCACTGTTACTCGAGAATGATGAGGATTTGCGCTACTACAGGAGTATTCGGGCACGCTACGGGTCTGGTGACTACCTCGTCATAACCTACACACCGGAGCAAGATCTGTTTTCTCCCGCATCGCTGGAGCAGGTCCGGGCGTTGCGCGATGAACTTGCAGCGCTGGAAGGCCTGGCCAGCGTGACGACGATACTCGACGTACCGCTGATCGACAGCCCGCAGATTTCTATTGAAGAGTTGCAGATTGAAGTGCCGACATTATTCAGTGAGCGCACAGACCGTGAGCTTGCGCGGCGTGAACTGACAGAAAGTTCGTTGTATCGGCAACTACTGACCAGTATCGACGGCCGCACGACAGCATTACTGGCGACATTCCGGCTCGATCCTGTTTACGTCGAACTGGTAGGTCAGCGCGATGTGCTGCGTGAGAAACTGTTGACGGCGCCGCTGACAGTAGAAGAAAAGCAACAGGTTAAGGCGCTGACGGCACAGATCAGCGAGCATCGTGCGCTGCTGACTTACCGTCAGCAGGCTGACATCGCCCGGGTGCGAGAGATCCTGGATCGGTACCGGGATCAGGCCGAGATCCGGTTAGGCGGTATTCCGATGATCGTTACCGATATGCTCGACTACATCAAGAGCGACGTTATCGTGTTTGGCACCGGGATACTCATATTTCTGATCATCCTGCTGACCGCCATATTCATTCGACCGCGCTGGGTCATCCTGTCGATGGTCAGTTGCCTGATGTCGGTCGTTGTCATGACCGGGTACCTTGGGCTGGCTGATTTTCCAGTGACGGTCGTATCGGCGAACTTCGTTGCCTTGCTGCTGATCTTCTCGCTGTCTATTACGGTCCACCTGATCGTGCGTTATCGTGAACTGCATGCCCAGCATCCGGATCGTGATCAGGCCTGGCTGGTTACGAGCACCCTGCGCGATAAATTTTTACCTTGTCTGTATACGTCACTGACGACGATGGTTGCATTTGCATCGTTACTTGTCAGTGGAATCCGGCCGGTCATGGACTTTGGGTGGATGATGGTAACGGGCATGGTAGTCGTGATGATCATGGCGTTTACCATTTTTCCAGCCGGCCTGATGCTGTTCGATGCCGGAGTACCACAGCAGCGACATTCACTTACCGCTGCGGTTACCGGCATGTTGGCAGGCTGGCTCGAGCGCCGGCAGAAGACTGTCGCTGCTGTCTTTATCGTGATTGGCATTGTCAGTGTGTATGGCATGGCGCAGATTACGGTCGAGAACCGGTTTATAGATAATTTCAGAGACACCACCGAGATCTATCGTGGCATGGTCAAGATCGATCAGGAATTGGGTGGCACGACGCCCCTGGACGTCATTATCGATGCGGATCCGGCCTATTTCATTGATGAGGTTGAGTCGATCGGTGTTGAGGAAGACGATGAATTTGACGATGAGTTCGACGATGAGTTCAACGATGAATTTGAAGATGCCGTAGACGATGGTGATCTCGGTTCGTCCAGTTATTGGTATAACACATTCCAGCTACGTAACGTCGCCCGGGTTCATGATTACCTCGAAAGCCTGCCTGAGACCGGCAAGGTCCTGTCGATGGCAACGACGATTGATACGTTGCAGACCATCAACGCTGATGAGGAGGTTACTACCTTCTGGCTGTCGATTCTTTATAAAAAGCTGCCGGAAAGCGTCAAGTCGACCCTGTTTGATCCATTCATGTCTGCTGACGGCAACCAGGTACGCTTTTCGATTCGCGTATTCGAGTCGGACAAGAACCTGCGTCGTGATGCACTCATCAACAGGATCCGCACGCACCTGACCGGGGAACTGGGTTACGCTCCGGAGCGCGTACACCTGACCGGTATGCTGGTGCTGTATAACAATGTGTTGCAGAGTTTGTACGAGTCGCAGATCTTGACGCTGGGATTTGTGTTTGGCGTTATTCTCATTATGTTTTTGCTGCTGTACCGCTCCCTGTCGGTTGCGCTGATCGCACTCATACCGAACTTCCTGGCCGCCGGAGCCGTTCTTGGCCTCATGGGACTGCTCGGCATTCCGCTCGATATTATGACGATTACGATTGCAGCTATCGTCATTGGTATTGGTGTGGATGATACGATTCACTATCTGCATCGCTTCAGAATCGAATTTGCGGTTGACCGGGATTATCATTTAGCGGCGCAGCGGTCGCATGGCAGCATCGGGCGCGCGATGTATTACACGTCTATTATCATCGCGGTCGGCTTCTCAATTCTGGTGTTATCCAATTTCCTGCCGACACTTTATTTCGGCATTCTGACAGGCTTCGCGATGTTGTTCGCTATGATCGCAAACCTGACGATTCTGCCGCTTCTGTTGATCTGGTTCAGGCCGCTCGGCAAGCAGTAAAGCGGACTACGCCCGGTTCCGGTCATGTATAGCTGGTTTAGCCGTGATTTTTTTTGCCCTGGCGTAACATCGTTGCGGTCCGACGCTGGTCACCGGAGGTCTGGTACCAGACGGTAAAGTCATTTGCAGCAATTTCAAAGTCAGTCGCCGGGTCATTGCTGAGGACCTCGAAGCTGTTGAAACCGACCCGCTCCATGTAGTGCAGCTGTTCGAGAAGCACGTCGCCTACCGCCCGCAATTCACCGGTGAATCCGTAGCGTTCCCGGATCAGTCGTGCGTATGAATAAGCACGACCGTCGCGAAAAGTTGGAAACTCCAGTGCAATGAGGTCCAGTTGATCGATATCGTCACTGATAATTTCCGGATGCTCGTCACTGGTCAGTTGTACGCCGATCAATTCCTGACGGCGCATAAGGCGTTCCCAATGATCTTGCCAGACGGCTAGCGTCACGAGCAGTGCACCTTCGGCGGGAAGCGAGTCATCCGGGCCAATTTTGATATACGGGTCGATGATATTCTGATGAGAGTTAGTCAGGGGCATCAGGCTACTCTCCTTGAGACGTTTACCGGGCCGTAGACGGCTTCACGGAAGGGTTCAATGCCGATGCGCCGATAGGTCTGCAGGAAGGTTTCGGTAGCCTGCCGGATGGTCAGGTAGGTATCGACGATACGCTCGATTGCACCGGGAACTTCCGCCCGTGGCAGGCCGCGGCCGAGCCGGATACCGAGTGATGCATGCTCATCGGCTGAGCCGCCCAGTGTCAGCTGGAAGTATTCTTTGCCGCGCTTGTTGACGCCGAGGATGCCGATGTTCCCCACGTGATGATGGCCGCAGGCGTTCATGCATCCGGAAATGTTGATCGTCAGATTGCCGACCTGCTGCAGTTTTCCGGAGTTGGCGAAGTGCAGGCTGATATCCTGGGCGATGGGAATCGAACGGGCATTGGCCAATGCGCAGTAGTCCAGCCCCGGACAGGCGATGATATCGGATGCCAGACCGATATTCGCTGTGGCCAGCTCGAGCGCAACGAGTTGCTCCCATAGAAGGTACAGGTCGATCTGCCGCACATCGACGAAGGTCAGGTTCTGGCGATGATTGACACGCAGCTCGCCAAAACTGAATTGATCGGCCAGTGCCGCGACATGCTCCATTTTATCGGCCGATATATCACCCGGAATGCGGCCTGGTGCCTTTAGTGAAATATTGACAATGGCGTAGCCAGGTACCTTGTGCCCGGTAACGTTGCTGCGCATCCAGGCATCAAATGCCGGCTCCCGGGTACGTTTTGCCGCAAGCTCATCGCCCTGGTCAGCAAGATTTTCGTAGTCGGGTGGTAAAAAATGTGCATTGATCCGTTCGAACTCGGTGTTTGAAACCTGTAAGCCGGTATCACGAATCTGTTCCCACTCGGTATCGACGAGTTTACGGAACTTGTCGATGCCAATGGCGTTGACGAGGATCTTGATGCGCGCTTTAAATATGTTATCGCGACGACCGTAGAGGTTATATACACGTAAAATCGCTTCGACATACGAAATCACATGCCGTGGCTCGATCCACTGGCGAATCGTTTTGCCAATGACCGGTGTACGCCCCTGGCCACCGCCGACAATGACTTCGAAGCCTGGCCGGCCCTGATTATCATGGTGCAGGCGCAGGCCGATATCGTGAACAGCGACTGCGGCACGATCATGTGGTGACCCGGTTAAAGCCAGCTTGAACTTGCGCGGCAGATAAGAAAACTCGGGATGCAAGACTGAATACTGACGCAGTAGTTCGCACCAGACGCGAGGGTCTTCTATTTCATCGCGTGCCCGGCCGGCATAGTGGTCAGCCGTAATGTTGCGTACGCAGTTGCCCGATGACTGGATTGTATTCATGTCGACTTCAGCGAGCTCAGTCATGATATCCGGGGTATCAGTCAGACTGATCCAGTTGAACTGAATATTCTGGCGCGTTGTAAAATGCCCGAAACCTTTATCGTAACGGCGGGCGATATGTGCCAGACGGCGCAACTGATGGGCTGATAAGCAACCATACGGTACGTTGACACGCAGCATATACGCATGCAGTTGCAGGTAGAGACCGTTCATCAGGCGTAAAGGCTTGAACTGGTCTTCATTTATATCGCCGTCCAGTCGCCGCGCACTCTGCCGGCGGAATTGTTCCGCTCTCTCATTGATCAGGGTTTGATCAAATTCGTCGTAGCGATACATTTAAAGCGTCCGGTCCACTGCGATGGTCGGTCCATGAGCGCGAATCGCTTCACGCAGGACTGCCGGGATAAGTTTGCCAGCCGTTTTCGTGACGTCGATCAGGCGCGGGTCGATGACCCGGTTGCTGTGTTCATCGGCAAGTCCGGCTGCGAGCAGGCGATCAGCTGCAGCGTCATCGAAGGTCATTTGACCGGTGGCGATGGATTCAACCCAATTGCCGTCCACAGCGTAAAACACGACGAGCCCGTCGGTAAGACGATTTGCAATGAGAATTTTTGCCATCCGATTGGGACCTGTGTTGTACAACAGCCTGGGTGAAGGTTGATTGGTGGTAGCCACCAATTTCCATCTGACAATTGTACGCAGTCGGGATCAGGCCCCGGTAAACGAATTGCTTAGTACGTGATAAATATTAGTTATATGGGGGAGCAGCGTTACCTGTTCTGGCCGAATTATGCAGCCAGGGTACGCTTCTTGCGTTTGCGCCCGATCATTTCCGGCGCTTGAGCGGTGGTTAATTTCATGCGCTCAAACTCCTGATCCGGGTCAGTCTGCAGCCGGGCGGCCTGGTTTTTTTGATCCCAGGCCATAACATCCTCCATGATTCTGCGGGTCTGCTTGACCTGCCAACGGCGTTCGTCGGTACCAATGTCGGTCAGGACGAGTTTGCGACGTCGGCGATCCTGAGGATCAATGACTTCGGCAACCATGCCCGCTTTCATCTGTGTGGAGACATATCGGGAAATCGAGGATTTTGGTAACCCGGTGGCTTCACACAGATCCGTGACGGTTGGCGGTCGACCAAGTTCATTCAGTACCAAGGTGGTGAGTTCGGCGAGCATCTGCCCGATCGGGATGCTGCCGTAACGTGACATATACAAGTGCATGATGCGCCAGAAGATTACAACCTGAGCTTCCGGGCTGGCTGTCCAGCCTTCGAGTCGAGGGCCTATGTGATTAGATGATTTCATTGACATTTACAATTCCACGATTTTTGAAAATAAACGATAAAACTAGATATTCACCATAACTTTTTGTTAAGCATATATGAAACAATTTCAGTTGCCAAATTCAGAGTGGTAAAAATAGACCAGATACTATACTTATTTCATATTATCTTTTCAATTTGTTTACTGGTAACGTTTTCAGGACTTTCGGTGAGTAGAAATATGATTATTATATTGTAGGAAAAGCGTTTATATAAGGGCGCAATTTGAAATCATGCCTAATGCATGTTTGAGAGCAAGCACATATTCATTAGAATTGGCATTTACAATTCAATTTGAGGTCTGGTGCTAGTCGCTGTGTAGTCAGATGTGGGATGATACCCTGCTATGCCGCCAAATCAACATGACCTTAACCGGCCCAAGGGCCGTAACCTTGGTCCGCTCCGAGCGCTGGTCCCGTTTATTCGTCCGTATACGGGCACCTTGATTATTGCCATGTCCGCGTTGCTGGTCTCTTCCGGTGCCGTGCTGCTGGTTCCGATTGCGGTACGCAATGTCATTGATCTTGGATTCTCGAGCGCTGATGCCAAGATGGTTGATCAGTATTTCTGGTACCTGCTCGGAGCCGTTCTGTTACTCGGCGTGTTCGGTGCTGCGCGGCAATACTATGTGACCTGGCTCGGTGAGCGGGTCGTCGCTGACCTGCGTGATGCTGTTTACAAACATGTCATCCGCATGGATCCGGCTTTCTATGAAACGACAAAAATCGGTGAGGTATTGTCGCGTCTGACTGCCGATACGACTTTGATCCAGTCGATATCCGGTGTCGGCCTGTCGATCATCCTGCGTTCATCTATTCAGTTCATTGGCGCCCTGGCGTTACTGGGGCTGACCAACTTCAGATTACTGGGTTATCTCGCCGTCATGCTGCCGGCCGTACTGATCCCGGTCATGATTGTTGGGCGTTTGGTACGTCGCCTGTCACGCGATTCTCAGGATCGCATTGCCGATGCCAGCGGGCTGGCGACCGAGACGCTGACAGCGGCTCAGACCGTGCAGTCGTTTACCGGCGAGGCGCACGAGAGTCGTCGCTTCGGCGAGTCCATCCAGCTCAGTTTTGTTACCGCAGTCCAGCGGATTCGCGCCCGGGCCGCATTCTCGATGGTAGCGATTACCGGCATGTTCACCATGCTCATCATCGTCATGTGGATCGGTGCCCGTGCCGTTTTGTCGGGTGAGATGACGGGCGGAGAGCTGGGACAATTTGTGCTCTATACGATGTTTGTGGCCATGTCCGCAGCTATGCTTACTGAAGTCTGGGGAGAACTGCAGCGAGCGGCCGGGGCGATGGAGCGGCTCGTCGAACTGCTTGAGGTTGAGCCACAAATCAAGGCGCCTGAAAACCCGGTTGCATTACCGGCTACCCGCGATGGACGGATTCATTTTGCAGACGTGTCGTTTAGTTATCCGTCACGGCCCGACATATTGGCGCTGGATAAATTTTCTCTTGAGATTGGTTCTGGAGAGAAAATTGCCTTTGTCGGTCCGTCGGGTGCAGGCAAGACGACGACTTTTCAGATATTGATGCGTTTCTATGATCCACAGGCCGGACGGGTGCTCGTTGACGGCGTCGATATCACGACTGCGCGGCCAGAGGACGTGCGCCAACGCATCGGTATCGTACCGCAGGAAACGGTCATTTTTGGTACCAGTGCACGCGAGAATATTCGCTTCGGCCGCCAGGAGGCAACTGATGCCGAGGTTGAAGCTGCTGCAAAAGCTGCTGCTGCTGATTCATTCATCCATGAGTTGCCGGAAGGTTATGACACCTATCTCGGCGAACGGGGTACCCGACTGTCCGGTGGGCAAAAACAACGCATTGCCATCGCCCGGGCCATTCTGAAAAATGCACCCATACTGTTGCTTGATGAGGCGACGAGTTCACTGGATGCCGAGAGCGAGAGGCTTGTGCAGGAGGCTCTTGAGTTTCTGGAGCAGGATCGTACGACCATTATTATCGCGCACCGCCTGGCCACGGTGCTGGAAGCTGACCGAATTGTCGTCATGAATGAAGGTAGAATTACCGCGATCGGTTCACACGATGAATTGATTCACAACGACCCGTTATATGCCCGGCTTGCTGAGCTGCAATTCGGCGAGTCATCAGAATTCATGTCCGTTACCGGTGGACTGACCGAGATGGACCAGCCGATAGAAATGCCACAGCAGTGAAAAAAGTGCTCTGGCTTGGTGCCCTGGCTTGCAGCATTGCGCTCGGTATGACGCTTATCCTGTTGACCTGGTTCATGCCCCGCCAGCGGCCGCCCGTGGATTTGCAGGTCGTGATAACACCTGAACTGCTCGAACGTGGCACCTACCTTGTCGAGCATATCTTGTTGTGTAACGACTGCCATTCCGAGCGTGACTGGACTATTTATGGCGGGCCGCCGAAGCCACCGTTCGGTGCAGGACGTGAGTGCATGACCCGCCAGACCCAATCAATTGGTGTACGGGTATCTGCAGGGCAGGGTAATTTTCCGGGTGTTTTGTGTATTCGAAATATTACCCCGGACCCGGAGTCAGGTATCGGCAACTGG
This sequence comes from Chromatiales bacterium, assembly GCA_002688175.1. Lineage (GTDB taxonomy): Bacteria > Pseudomonadota > Gammaproteobacteria > Steroidobacterales > SMWD01. The sequence goes on along the minus strand of NZCC01000074.1, from coordinate 15,906 downwards.
ACGGATGGAGAATTGAGCCGGGCGATTCGTGAAGGTGTCGACCATGAGGGCATGGGTTTGTTCCCGATCATGCCGTACTTTATCTACCGAAGTATTTCCGATGCCGACATACAGGCCGTGATCGCCTATATGCGTAGCCTCGAGCCCGTTGCGGCCAAACGCCCTGAACGCGATATTGATTTTCCCATGAGTACGTTGATTCAATTGTTTCCCGAACCGCTGGACGGACCGGTGCCGCATCCCGATCCGAATGACAGGATTGCCACGGGCAAGTACCTGGCGACAATCGCACGTTGTGGTTTTTGCCATACGCCGCGCCAGGGTCAGGGTAAAGAAGGGATTCCCGGCAGGGAGTTTGCCGGCGGCGTACCTTTTGTGCTCGGTGCCAGGGAAGCGCCGTCCCGCAATCTGACTCCGCACCCGACGGGCATCGGCCCGTGGACGCAGCAGGTATTTATCGATCGTTTCCGGAGCTTTGGTGACAAACACCCGGTCACGACACTCGAGAGTAATACGCTGATGGACTGGGCCGCTTTTGCCGGCATGACCGATCAGGATCTTGGTGCGATCTATGCTTATCTGCGGTCATTACCGCCGCTTGCATCAGCAGCCGCGCCATACTGAGCTGAGTGGTAATCCCTTATCCATATAATTGTCGGGCTCAGGTTAAAACTGCGTTAGTATGGGTTCAGACTCACGGGATAAGTGGGAGGCCGGTGAATATTTTTATACCTGAATGGCGTAGCACCATTATTTGTCTGGCAGCGTTCCTGACAGCTTGTGTGCAACTCAATCCAATCGCCTCCGAGCAGATGGCCACCGGGGCAGCAGAACCGGCCACTCTTTCAGCATCGGATACGCTGCAACCCGTTTCGCCGTCATTGATTGATGCGGCTATCAGTAACCCGGTTCGACGCCGGGCCGATCGTGATCAGGATGAGCGGCGCAAGGCAGCAGAGGTACTGGGGTTTTTCGGCATCGAGGCGGGCATGGTCGTGCTGGACTTGTATTCAGGTGGCGGGTATTACGCCGAATTGCTGTCATTAATTGTCGGCTCGTCTGGTCGGGTTATTGCGCATAATAATTCGGCGTACCTGTCCTTCGCAAAGGACGAGTTGGCCGGGCGATATACAGGTGGACGGCTTGGCAACGTTGAGCAGCTGGTTGCCGAAAACAATAAACTCAAGCTCGCACCCGACAGCTTCGATGCCATCCTCATGATCAAGGCCTATCACGATGTTTATTACATTGACGAGGGAGCTGGCTGGGAAGAGATAGACCGGGCTAAGTTCTTACACGAAATATTTTCTGCCCTTAAGCCCGATGGGGTACTCGGAATTATTGATCACGCAGCTGATCCGGGTGCAGGGCCTGAAACCGGCGGCACTCTGCACCGGATTGATCCGGCCTTGATCAAGCGTGATATGGCAGAAGCCGGGTTTCTTTTTGACGGGGAGACCAATATTTTGCGCAACCCGACTGATGATCGTTTACAGGCTGTGTTTGCACCTTCGGTCCGTGACCGGACTGATCGAGTCGTGTTGCGATTTCGTAAACCCTGATCGCATGATTTAGTTTCTTCTGAAGGATCACCTATGAAACTCTATGGCGCACTCGCCTCCCCTTACGTTGCCCGGGTCGCAATGTTTGCCGATCTGAAAGGTATCGATCTGCCGATGGAGTCACCGCCGGGCGGCATGGGCTCTGATGAATACAAGCGCATCAATCCGACCGGAAAAATTCCCAGCCTGATGACGGACGGCAATTGCATAGCCGAGTCCGAGGTTATTTGTGAGTATCTTGAGCGTGTTTACCCGGAGCCGCCGTTGCTTCCCGCCGATCCGCTCGGTCAGGCACAGACCCGGATGATCTCGCGCATGACAGATTTGTATGTCGCCCCGCATAACTCGCCGCTGAGAAGCATGAAAGATCCGGCTCACCGTGATCAGGCAGTCGTCGACCGGCAGGCCATGGAATTTGCGCATGGGTTTTCGATTATTGCGCACTATATGGGACCTGGTCCGTTTGCCGTTGGTGACCAACCGACGATGGGTGATTGTGCCCTGGCGCCATTCATCGGTATGTTGCGGCGGGTCGTTTTTCCTTTTTTTACTGAAATCCCAGATCCGACCGTCGGCGATGGACGCCTTGCCGACTGGTGGCATGCTTTAGAGGGGCATCCGGCATGCAAATTGTCGATTGACACCTATGATGAATCACTTGAGAGTTTTCTCAAATGGTTGGCAGAGTTGCTCGCCAAACGGGAGCAGGGAGGTGGTTAATCTGCGCATAGCCACTGAGGCTGATTGTGAGGAAATTTACCGAGTTCAGATGGCGGCAGTACGCAATCTGCCGGGCGGTGCAGAGGGTAAGGCAGGCATCGAGAAATGGCTGGCCGGCCAGCAGCCTTCGGTCTACAGGCACAGCATGGCCGAGGAGTCATTTGTCGTTGCCGAGGATGACGGTATTGTGGGATGGGGTGCCCTGAGCGTGCCGAAGCAGGAAATCACCAATGTATTTGTCGATCCTGCGTTTCATCGTCAGCGCATCGGTACCGCAATTCTTGCCAAGCTTGAGTTACTGGCCGGCGAAGCCGGCATTGATGTCGTTCAGTTGCAGGCTACCGGTACCGCAATCGATTTTTATTCTGCTAATGGGTACCGACCGGATCCACCGGTGGCTCCCGGTGCTGATTGGGCCTTGATGAAAAAAAGACTGGCCTGATTGCCGCTATTAGAGTTGCTGCGGTTACGCTTTTTCCTGGTTATTCGCGTGAGCATATTTTTCGCGCAGTTTTTTCTTGTCGATCTTGCCGACACTGGTCAGGTCGATGGCGGTAACAAATTCGATCCGCTGTGGGATCGCCCAGCGCGACAGGATGCCCTGATCGACATAGCCGTGGATATGCGCCTGGATCGAATCTGAGTCGGCTTGCACCACATCAACCGGAACGACGAGTGCGAGTGGTCTTTCGCTCCATTTTTCATCGGGGATGCCGATGACGGCTACTTGCGCGACATTGGCATGCTGTGAAATCAGAGCTTCGAGTTCGAGGGATGAAATCCATTCTCCGCCTGACTTGATGACGTCCTTGAGTCGGTCCGTGATCTGTACAAACCCGTCCATATCCATGTAGCCGATATCGCCGGTGTGCATATAGCCCCCCGCCCACAGTTCGTCCGAGCGCTCTGATTCGTCGAGATAACCTTGTGTCAGCCAGGGTGCGCGCAGCACAATTTCACCGGTAGACTGACCATCTTGCGGCACATCATTCATATCCGGATCCACGATGCGAAGTTCAACGAGCGGTGCTGTCCGGCCTGCCTTGCAACGCATGCGCAGTTGTTCATCAGGACTTTTTGCCAGCATGGTTTTGGTTAGCGTGGCGGCGGTCAGGATGGGGCAGGTTTCGGACAGGCCGTAGGCGGCGTAGATATCGATGCCAAGATCAAGTGCCTGTTGCGCCAGGCCCGGGGGCAGTGCGGAGCCGCCGATAATGACTCTCCAGTTTGATAAATCGGTTTGTGCTGCTTGTGGGTGGTTCAGGAGCATTTGCAGGATTGTCGGCACACAGTGTGAAAAGGTCACCTGTTCGGCCTCGATTAATGCCAGTAAAGCCCCGGGTTCATAGCGGCCCGGATAAACCTGTTTGACACCCATGAGGGTCGCGGTGTACGGGGCACCCCAGGCGTGGACATGAAACATGGGCGTGATCGGCATATAGACATCGTCGCTATGAAATCCGCCATGGCCACTTGTCCAGTTGACCGTCGACATAAAGCCGAGGGTATGCAGGACCAGTTGGCGGTGGGTGAAATACACGCCCTTGGGCAGGCCCGTCGTACCGGTGGTATAAAATGTCGTTGCGCGGGTGTTCTCGTCAAAGTCCGGGAAGTCGTAGTCAGGACTTGCGGCATTGAGTAATGTCTCGTAGTCGGCCAGTGGCAGGATGCGGATATCACGCTCAAACCTGTCGCGAATTTCATCAATGATCGGCATGAAGTCGGCGTGGACGAGAATAATGTCATCCTGCGCGTGATTGATTGTGTACAGAATCTGGCCGGGCGATAGTCGGATGTTGATGGTGTGCAGGACTGCGCCGATCATCGGTACGGCAAAAAAGGTTTCCAGATACCGGTTACTGTCCCAGTCCATGACGGCGACCGTGTCACCGGCCCGAATGCCAAATTCTGCCAGGGTGTTGGCCAGCCGGCCGAGTCGTTCGTTAAATGTGGTGTAGCTGTAGCGCCGTTTGTCGGCGTAGATAATTTCCTGGTTACGCGCCTGGGTCAGTGGCGTGCGCAGCAGATGCCTGATGATGAGCGGGTAGTCATAGGCCGATGCGGCGGGGGTCAGTCGATGGTTGCTCATAGATGCACACGTCCATTGCCAGAATCTGCCTAGATAGTACACTCTCCTATCGGTTGTGGATCAGCTGGTATGGCGGTCGGTGACCAATGGGTCGTCAGGCAGTACAAATTGCGGCTCCGCATCCGAGAGTACGTAATAGAATCAGTACGTGTTCTTCAGGAGGTTTAGCGCATCATGAAAAATTTATCCAGACTTGGCCGGGTTTTGCGGTTCATCATTCCGTGTTGCCTGTTGGCCGTCGTGGCGGTGGCCGATGATGACAACAAGACCGGTTCCGATGCCAATGCAGGTGAGGATGTACTGCTCGAAAAATGTGCACAGACAAACCAGATTCGACACACGAGTATCGTCGATGATCAGACGATTCTTTTCTACATGAATCAGCAGAAAATTTTTGTCAACCAGTTGCCGCATCGCTGTGGCGGCCTCAGGATTGCCGGTGCTTTTTCATACCGGTTGACCAATTCACGCTTGTGCGATATTGATACGATCAAGGTTGTCAGGACCTTTGGAGGGCGACTTGATACCGGGCCGTCTTGCGGTCTGGGCAAGTTCCGGCTGGTGACTGAAGAAGAAGTCGCGCAGCTCAGGAACAAGGATGATGAGAAGTCACCACAGGATTCTGAGCCTGCCGAAACCACGGATCAGGGTTAATCTAACTCATGGATGAGATAATAAATATGCACACCACTGTCCTCGTGACCGGTGCAAATCGTGGCATTGGTTTTGAGTTTGTCAGGCAATATGCGCAACAAGGCTGGCAGGTAATCGCTACCGCGCGTAATCCTGATCATGGTGAAGCGCTGCGTGCGCTGGCCGAAGAGCACGATACCATCAATATCGAGAAACTCGATGTTGCGAACGACCAGTCCATCGATGCGCTGGCCGCCAGACTGACCGGGCAACCGATCGACGTATTGATCAACAATGCGGGGATCTTCGGCGAGTTTGAGGACCAGGCGTTCGGCAGCATCGATTTTGCCCGGTTCGATACCTTTATGCGCACCAATGTGCTGGGCCCGCTGAAAATGTGTGAAGCGTTTGTCCCGCACGTCAGGGCGGGGCGGCTCAAAAAGATGGTCTCGATTACGTCGCAGGCCGGCTCATTCGGGCTCGACAGCGGTGGTCTGCCGGGGATGTATTTCTACAAGTCGAGCAAGGCCGCACAGAACATGGTCATGCGTAACGTCGCACATGATGTAAAGGTCCATGGCATCGTGGTCTGTATATTGTCACCGGGTATGGTCAACACGGCCGGAGAAATTCCGCCGGAACGCAGGTTCCCGGGCCTGATCGAACCGCCGGAAAGTATTGCCGGCATGATCGAGGTTATCGATCGGCTGACGCTGGACGATACCGGTAAATTTGTTCGCTATAGCGGCGAGCCGCAGCCGTGGTAATGGTTTTCCAGGCGTATGCCTCTATACGCGTTTCCAATTGGACAGCGCTTCGTTGAATAATTCCTGAACCTCGGTAAACGAAGCCGGCGCACCTTCGTGCAGCAGTTGGCGGTTGGTCTTCGGGAATACTTCTTTGCCACCTTCACCGGGCAGTTGACGGGTCGCATCAATAACGATTTTGCTGGTCCGGGCATATTTGACCTGGCTCGGATCGGTCATCAGACCAAAAGTCTCTTCAATGATTTTTGAAGCCGGGTGCGGTTGCCAGCGTGAGCCGACCGCGAACATGACATCGGTGCGATCCAGTATATTGATGTCTTTATCGACGACGATGACGATTTTGGCGATCGGGTTACGTTTTGCAATGGCCATGCCGCCTTTCAGGCCCTGACCGGGGCCGGTCTTGTCGATGGCCAGCACAACGATACCCATCGTATCCTGGGGATTCGTATATTCGACAAATTCCGGAATCATTTTTTTCAGTAACACACTGTACATGGCATCCATCGGTGCAGTGACCATGCCGCGTTGCATGCCGGTCAACGCATTCATGATCCATGGATTCTTGCGATGCGTGACCTTCTTGACGTGCATGACAAAGTTTTTTTCCTTGACCGGACCGAGATAACCGAACATTTCGCCGAACGGGCCTTCCGATTCGTAGGTTGATTCATCCAGCGGCACTTCACCTTCGATCACCATCTCGGCATGCGCCGGGATCAGAATATCGGTCAGTTCGGATTTGATGACCTCAACTGCTTTGCCGCGCATACCGCCGGCGATCGCCAGTTCATCGGCGGGTTTTGGCTTGTCGCCGAAGCCGCGTGGTGCAACGCGCGTGCCGCTGAGCATCCAGACCACCGGATCCTGACCGAGAACGATCGAGTAGGTCATGCTTTTCTCGCCGCGTTCCTTGGCGGCCATCAGCATCTTGTAACCGGTCTGGTTATGCTCGGGGTTGATGCCGAGCTTGCGTGGACCCTTGATCTGGCAGCGATAGGTGCCGAAGTTCGGGCCGAGTTCCGGGTCGACCATGAAGTGGGAGCCGGTATTGACGTAACGCCCGGCATCGGCCGGGTTGGTTTTGACGAAAGCAAATTTATTCAGATCAATCTCATCACCGGTCAGTACAATTTCTTTGACCGGCGCTTTGTCACGCGATACTTCGACGGGTGGAATCTCCGGAAACAATCCACCGTTCTCGGCCAGGACGCCTTGTAAATATTCGCGCACGTTGCGGTAAGTCTGGTAGTGATCACCCGGCACGATCGGCTGGTTCCAGATGATTGCATCCGTATTCCAGTGCCCCTGCGCGTTGACGATGACCGGTCCCTTGACCCATTCGCCGTTGATCTTGACCTCTTCAAACAACATGCACGGGGATCCGTACATCGTATACATGTCGGTCGCTTTAAAAAATAATGCCGGTATCAGGTACTGATCCTGATCGATACGGTCAAAGCGCAGCAGCAGACCATTCGCATCAAGTGCCGCGATCCAGTCACGAAATGAATCAAAGGGCGCTTGCGGGGCATTCTTTGCTACCTCTCCGGGGGCTGTGCCGGCTAAAGGTTTGGGCGTCCCGGTATCGCCTTCAGGCGCACAACCGGCGGCAGAAAGAGCGGCAATCGCCGTACCGGCTGCTGCGGTATTCAGGAAATCACGGCGGGAAACGGAATCGGTGTCAGCATCATTCTTGTCATTTTTAGACATTAGTCAGTCCTCGTTCGGGCCAGAATGTGATTGTTTCGGCAGTAATTCTGACTTGTTCGCCCGCCGCATGGTTCGTTGTCGTCCGCTTTGTCCGTAGGTCGATCAGTAGTGCCCGGCATAAACAGTCTGGCCAGCAGGTCAGCGATGTGCCCAGCGCGGAATATGGGTCCAGGCTTCACGCAATGCGACCCGTTGCTGGCGGTGATTAGGCATAAGATCAGCCATCAAGGCCTGAAAGCTGTCGCCGTGATGCGCATGAAGGGTGTGGCATAACTCGTGTAGCAGTACATGGTCCACGAGTTCGGGCGCTATGAACAACAATTTTGCGTTCAGGCTGATCGTGCCGCGTGACGAGCAGCTGCCCCAGCGGGTACGTTGCTGGCGGATGGTCACTCGGGTGAAGCTGAAGTCATGCCGGTCGGCCAGTTCTGTCAACCGTTGCGGGAGAGCGAGGTCTGCGCGGCGTTTTAACCAGCGGCGGAGAGCAGCGTGGAGTTTCACCTCAGCATCGATAGCACCGGTTGCCCGCAGCATATTTTTGTCTTGCGTTGAGATTCTAACCGTCGTTGAACTGTTCGCCTGATATTTGATCGACCAATGCTCATTGACTGCCGGCAATGTCATCCGGGCGGGTCGCAGCCATGCTTCATCGTTAATGAGCGCATCACTAAATTGCCTGAGCCGTGCATCGATCCAGCTGCGCTTCGTATGGATGAGTCCGGGTATTAGTTGTTCGTCAAAGCCGTTTGGTACGACGATGACCAGCCCATCGGCCGGATGGATCGTCAGACTGACATGCCGTGCGCGCGATGAATGTCGTACCCGGTACCTGGGCAGCGTCTCAGCTGGGTTCGATGAGCGTGCAAATGACATCTGCTGTATCAGGAATAATCTGTGGCCGGGACCCTTGCAGGGTAACAACTGTCACGGGTGCCGTCATGTAGAGGTCATTCCGGCCTCCGGGCGAAGCCGTTCACGGGTTCGGGTTTATTGCCTTGCTGAAGCGGGGCAATATAGAGGCCTATGCAGTTGATAGAACCGCTATTTGCCGGCCCGGTCGATATTGTCGGCGATGTTCATGGCGAGATCGATGCGCTCGAAAATTTGCTGGGCCACCTCGGCTATGATGCAAAAGGACGGCATGAGGACGGGCGCCGGCTCGTATTCGTTGGCGATCTTACGGATCGTGGCCCGGATAGTCCGGCCGTACTGCGCAAGGTCATGGAGTTGGTCGAGGCGGATCGTGCGCAGTGTGTCATCGGCAATCACGAACTGAACCTGCTGCGCGGCGAACTCAAGGATGGCAATGACTGGTGGGTAGCGCCGGAGGCCTGCAGCGATAACATGCAGCCGGTCACGGGCGAAGACAAGATAGGCATGATTGCATTTCTCGAGTCATTGCCGCTGGCGCTCGAACGGCAGGATCTGCGCGTTGTGCATGCCTGCTGGAGTGAGGTGGCCTTTGCCGAGTTGCAGGATTCGGCATCCGGCGATGCAACTTTATGCGAGCTCTATGGCCGTTTCACGGCAAAGCTGGCCGAGCGCTGGTCTGATTCGGCGCGGACCCACAAACTTAACCGCGAATGGCGTGAGCTTGCGCCGATCCAGAAAGATCCGCAGCAGCGACCGCGTTTGCTGGCGACCATCGCGCAGATGGATCGCGAGTACCAGATGAGCAACCCGATTTGTGTGCTGACGTCGGGTGAAGAAACAGAGACTGAAATACCGTTCTGGGCGGGTGGAAAATGGCGCATGGTGGAACGTGTCCGCTGGTGGGAACGGTATGATGATCCGGTGCCAGTGGTTATCGGCCACTATTGGCGCCGGTTTGGTGATGCTATAGCTGTGTATAGCGATAAATATGGACCGGATATGTTTGCGGGTATCGAGATGCATCGTTGCATGGGTCTGCGGCACAATGTCTATTGTGTCGATTTTAGTGTCGGCGGGCGCTATGCCCAGCGGACCGCCAATGAGCCGTTGCACATGTGCCGGCTGGCCGCAGTGCGGGTGCCGGAATGGCAGGTGATGTATGACCACGGTGAATTACAGGCTATAGAAGGGGAATATATCGATGCGAATTGACATCATCCTTGAGTCAAACCTTCCGCCGGAACGGGCGCTCGAGCTCGGTCGGTTAGCGGAGCAGGTCGGACTTGGCGGTGTCTGGGTCTCGAATATGAATGATGCCCGTGATCCGTTCATTAATTTTGTACCGCTTGCGATGCAGACTGAGCGCATCAGCCTGGGACCGATTGCGGTTAGCCCGTTCGAACTTCATCCCCTGAAGATGGCCAGCTCGTTGATGACTTTGAATGAAGTGGCCGGGGGGCGGGCACAGATTGTCGTCGGTGCCGGCGGCGGTACGGCCACAGCGATGGGTCAGAAGCCGACTCGTGTCGTGCGTGCTGTACGTGAATGTGTTGAGATTCTGCAGGCTGCCGCCACCGGTAAGCCGGTCAGTTATCATGGCGAGATTTATGACGTTAGTTGGTATAACCCGGCGTGGATTCAGAATTCCCCGCCACGCCTGTACGTCGGTGCGAACGGTCCGCAGATGTTACGCGCGGCGGCACGCTATGCCGATGGAATTATGGTCAGCGATTTCACAATCGAGCGGGTTCGTTGGGCACGCGAGATTATCGATTCCTCGCTGGTTGTTGCAGGGCGGACGCCGGCTACTTTCCCGGTCAATAATTTCTGGGCCTGGCATGTCAAGGAAGATGTTGAGGCAGCAAGACGCGAGGCACGCATCTGGCTTGCAGTGCGCGGTACGATCTACCCCAAATATATCGGTGATATCCTCGACGAGGATGAGGCTCAGATCGTCACCGACAACATCCAGTCATTCATTCGTGCTTATCACAACAAGACAGATCGGATCGAAGGCGTCCCCGATGCGATTGTCAGCCGAATCGTTGCGGCCTGTACATCAGCTTCGTCCGTCTCCGAACTCGATGTTGAAATAGAGCGTATGCAACAATTTAAAGCAGCCGGCCTGACCGAGATCGCGTTGCGTATCTATGCCGACCCGGCCGCATCTATCAGGCTGATCGGCGAACGGCTCGTTCCGGCGCTTGCAGGATGATGATGCAATCCTGGTTTCAAGCGGTATTGACAGGCCTGTGGCTCGTTATGAGCATGCATACCGCATTCGCCGACGAGCATATCAAGGGAGGTTGTGTCATCGGTGAAAGCGCCATTGCACACGGCCGGTCGGATGCGGATGCCATTACAGATATCCGGAGCTATGCAAAGCTGTATGTGAATAACTTTCAGAAATATCGGAAGACTGAACGCAATGTACGCGTGGCGATCAATGAACTGCTTGAGCTGGAGCAATGGACGCAGGCCGACATCGTTACCTTTACGAAGCAGCAGCGTGAGTTGTTGTACATGTCCGTGGGCGGTCAACTCGCTACTGGTCGCATCACGACCGACGAACTGCCCGAATATGCGCGCACCATCCATCAGCGCATCACGGATATTGAAGTTGAGCTCGGTTGCGACCTTCTGTCGGCTGAATAGTTTTTCTTAGAAACGCATAGTCAGTCGAGCGCCGAGGGTCCGTGGATTCGGCAAGGGCCCGAAAAATTGCTGAACACCAAGTCCGGCGGTGAAGCCAAGTTCCTCGACTTGTTGGCCGAAGTCCGGCCCGCTGCCCCCGCTTTTCAGGGTGTCATCATCCAGGGCATTGTCGACATAGATCATGAAATTCCATTGTTCCGAGGCCAGGCCAAGGCGAACATCCACCAGCCAGAAGTCATCCCATTTGACGAAATTATCGGCATCTACGAAGCGTTCGTCCTGGTAGGACGCATTAAGTTCCAGGAACCAGTCGAAATCGTTTTCCATGAAGGGGCGCTGCACATTCATAACGCCAACAAAAGAGTTATCCGGAGTACGTTCCAGGCTATGACCACTCAGATCCATTCTGCAGAAATAGCTGTCACCTTTTTGCACTACTTCGCAGCTGTTGGTTGCGGCGGGCCGATAAAGCAGCGCCGTATCATCAAAAAAGTCTATGTACTCGGTATCGAGGTGGGTGTACCCGGCACTCAGCAATAGCCCGTCAATCATCTCGGGCTGCCAGACCAGTTCCAGTTCCAGGCCCCAGACTTCCGCGGCGGAGGCATTCAGGACCTTCGGTCGGAGCCGGTCATCGACCAGTTCCTGCGTGCTGACCTGTTTGTCCGTGTAGTCCTGGAAGAAGACCGCACCATTTACCTGCAGGAAGCCGGCCGCTTCCCACGAGGACTTGGCGCCGAATTCATAGGCGGTCATTTTTTCCGAGGCAAAACGTTCATCTTCGATCGTACTGGGACTACCACCACCGCCGAGTTGGTTGATGCCGGACGGTTTCTGTGCCTGGGCCCAGGAGAAATAAATCAGGGCATCATCGGTCGGCATCCAGTCCACGGTGATCTTGGGGGTAAAAAATTTGGATCTTTCGGTGCCCTGAATGAAGGCCCAGTCGAGAGTCGCGTCGAGCACGCAACCCTCAAGCGGGGTGCCGTTGGGATCCAGTTCGCCCGTGATCGGGTCCCGGCTCCGGCACAACAGATCTGCCAGGTTTTCCGGGCCATTGGGATCCAGGCCATAGTTTAGTTTCTCCATTGCCGTGTGTATGTCCTCGCAATTCACATCCAGCCCCGGATTAAGGGCCTCTGATTGCAGGGGGACGATGAACCCGCCAAAGTTAACCGTAAATCCCAGGTTCGAACAGGAAGCCTGGTTCGGTCTCCGGAGGGTAAATTCCTCATCCACATAACGACCTTCCAGGGTGAGTTTGAACACCTCGGTGAGGGACCATTCGATCATTCCGTACACTGATTTATGGTCAGTTTCGGCATTCCACTGGGCGCCATCGAAGCCCGCTACGGCCGGCTTTGGATGAATCTGGGCATTGAACGGCTGCCAACCCACCACCGAGTAGGTATTGGTGGGTACCGGAGCAAGGTTACCGTCACAAACTCCTTCGATGTCGGTCAGGATTTCACCTGAGGCGCTCTTGGTCACGGGCAGACAGGCGATGATGGAATCGTTGTCGATCAGGTCCCGTTCTTCATGCCAGTAAAGGCCGCCCAGCGTAAGCTGAACCGGAGCATCCCAGCTTGATTGCAACTGGAGTTCCTGGCTGAACTGCGTCGTGTCCTGGAAATTATTGGTTTCCATGTGTGCCAGCAACTCATCGGGCCGCCCCCGGGCCTGGTATTCCTGATCGTAAAATTGTGTGGAGTGGCTGTCCGTATAGCCGGTATAGGAGGAAATAGCACCCGGGCCTGCATCCCAGCTGACCATCATGGTTGCGCGGAGTACATCGATCGTGGTCCCGTCGTATTCTCCGCCGGTCCTTGGATTTTCACTCAGGGCAACTTCCTTGCCGCTGGCGCTACCGTAACTTTTTGGCAGGCAAAAGCCGGGGCCGGCGGACTCATCGACGGGAACCCCTTCAGGACAAAAAACGCCATGATCCACGAGGCCCAGCGAATTGCCGTTGAAGGCGCTACTCGTGCCCAGGTTGGCCGGAGGGACGATAGCATTCTTCGGGTAGTTGACCTGGGTGTCGCCATTGATGCGCACCACGGGGGTGGGATTCAGTTTGTCATCACTGTATTCGACCCGGGTTTTGATCTTGATAGTGTCTGTAGGCGTATACACCCCGGTCAGGGCCATGCCGAAGCCGTCACCACCCCCCACTCCATTGCCGGACACGCTATTGGAGTAATAGCCGTCGTCACTCCAGTACACCCCGTTGAGGCGCAGACCCAGTACCTCTTCAAGCCCCGGAACCGGCCCCCCCACGGCTGCATCCAGTTGGTAATAACCGTTCTCGGCAATATCCAGACCCACTTTGCCGGCCAGTTTCTCACCGGGTTCCTTGGTGACATAGCTGATGGCCCCGGAGAATGCAGCACGCCCATATAAGGCACTTTGCGGGCCTTTAACCACTTCGATCCGTTCCACGTCATTCAGGAGCCGGCGATTGGCCAGCAGACCGGAGCCGGCAGAAATGACGTTCTCGGTGGTGACATCGATGCCATCCACCAGGAATGCCACATTGGATCGGCCGCGGGTATTGGACAGGCCACGAATGGTGATACGGGTGTCCTGGGGGCCAAATGAGGTATCAAACTGTACGCTCGGGGAAAGCTTGGCAACATCTGTCAGGTTCTTGATCCCCTGTCGCTCGATCTGGTCCGCGGTAATAGCCTGTACCGCAATGGGGACGTCCTGCAGATTCTCTTCACGCTTGCGGGTGGTTACCACGATTTCTTCAAGCGCGGCCAGGGCCGATACTGGCACCGTGTTGAGTGCGGGTAGCGCTAACACGGCGACAATGGGCGCACACAGGGCCCTCTTGATCATCAACATATGATTTTCCCCAGTTATTCTGCAGCGGCCCGGAGTTTTTATGGTCCCGGCTGTTGAATATACTTTGTTCAGTAAATCAGCATTTGTCCCCATATACAACAGGGTGTTAAATTTACATAGCTGTAAAACGCTAATTCCGGGGACAAAGCAAGGGATCGATAACTTGCATGAGTGTCAACGCACGGCGATGATCCACCCATGAAAAAACAGTTAGCCATTTTCTGTGCGGTTTTTGTGCTGGTCGGCTGTGTAACAGATCGTACGGTACAGGTCACCGAACTGACATCAATCGCCGACTATTGTCGCGTTGCGCAGCAGGTCGTTACACGGACCACACAACCGGTCTCAGTTCAGATCCATGCTTCATTCGACGGGTTTGTGAAATCCAAGGCCATTATTCCGGCAGAGCCGGGCGCGATACCTGCGATCCAGCAGTTTCATTGGTTCGATTCGTCCGGAACAATGGTTGGCGTGTCATGCAAGCTCAAGAGCGCTGATCATCTTAATCTGGTTTACGGTGCCGACACGGCGGGTCCCGACGGCCCGTGTCAGGATATGAACCGGCGCATCTATCGGCAGCTGGTCGATGCGACGACTGATCTTCATTACCCGGCGGTTGTGTTTGATGAAAGTGAATCAGTTTCGAAGGGTGCAGTGACCGGCATGACGGGTCCGGACTGGCTCAAGCCCTACGAGGCGATGTACGTCGATGATGACGGCCGCCTGCACGTGCGCGCGAAGGGATTTCAGGTGAATTTTACGGATCCGCGTTTCGCCAGGGCACCGGCCCGTTTTCGTGGTGTTCACTATTGTCATTTTATAGCCCCGAATCATTTACTGGCAGTTATGACCGGCGACGCACCGCCCGCTCTCATCATCGGGCGTGAGGTTGATACGTCCGGATTTAAGGCCCCGACTCATTAACAGTGGCGCCGGTCAGGTGCTGGCAGGCAAATGGCATGATGAGTTTGATGACACTGGTTGCGGCCCTGACAATCGGTCAGGGACAGGCGTTACGACTCGAGGTTCCCGATGAGTCCGGGCTCGAGACGGTCACCGTTGAGTGGAATGACAAGTTAATCCCGTTTGCAAAGGGTGGTGCCGGCTGGTTTACGATCATCGGCATTGATCTTGACGCGTCACCCGGCAGACATACCATCGAGTTAACCCGAACTTATAGCGATGGACGGGTCAGTCCTGACGATAAACAAATCGATATTACCGAACGCCACTTCAAAACCACGCGTCTTGAAGTGGCGCCGAAGTATGTCGAACTGAGCAAGGCTAATGAGGCGCGGGCCGGGCGTGAACATGGTGAGATTAACGAAATCTATGCACGGATAACGCCCGAGGCATTTTGGACCGCGCCGTTTACCGTGCCGATACAGGGTGTGACGGGCGGGCGTAACTTTGGTCACCGGCGTGTATTCAATGAGCAGCCGCGGGCACCGCACTCGGGGGCAGATCTGACGGCGACAACAGGCACTGAGATTCGGGCCATGAATCGGGGTCGCGTGGTGCTGGCTAAAGAACTGTTCTATAGCGGTAATGCAGTTTTTGTTGACCACGGTCTTGGTATTTACTCGGTTTATTTGCATCTGTCGGAGATCCTGGTCGAACCTGGTGAGATGATTGATACGGATCGGGTGCTGGGGCTGGCGGGGGCAACCGGGCGGGTTACCGGGGCGCATTTGCACTGGGGGGTTCGGGTTCAGGGGGCGCGGGTTGATCCGTTTTCGTTGCTGCAGTAGTGGTGATGGGGGGCGGCGCTTTCCCTGAGCGGTATTTTTCCGTCAGTTATCCTTCCGCGCCCGAAGGAAGTGCCCTTGGGGTAAAACGCCGCTAAAGCGACTTTAAGGTTTCGGAACAATAACGGACGGAAAAATACCTCGACACCGTCGTGGAACGATGCTGGATGCCTGGTGCGCGTACCACCCATCCGGGCCATTCGGATCATAATTTCCCAGCGTCGTACCCCGATATGTCCAAGGTATTTTGTGTCCGTATACCCTTCCAAAACCTTAAAGCCGCTCCTGCGGCGTTTTGG
>NZCC01000073.1 GCA_002688175.1 Chromatiales bacterium | reverse complement strand
GCCTCGCCGTTGAGGAGATGTGGCAGGCTGCCAGTCTTGCCTGGTCGTTGTGTGCGTTGTTGACACAGGGTGCGGCGCGTGCCATCCACGAGCACGGTAATGATGAAATCAAGGCATTAGTGCTTGAGAAGATGATATCCGGTGAATGGGCCGGCACGATGAACCTGACCGAGCCACAGGCAGGTTCGGATCTGGCTGCGATTCGTACCTCGGCGGTAGCGGATGGTGACGGTTACCGGATAACCGGGCAGAAGATTTTTATAACCTGGGGTGACCATGAGATGGCAGACAATGTTATTCATCTCGTGTTGGCCCGATTACCCGATGCACCGCCAGGCGTAAGAGGTCTGACCTTATTTGCTGTGCCGAAGAAACTGATTCAGGCAGATGGATCGGTTGGTCAGTCAAATAATGTTAGCGCCGTATCCGTTGAACACAAACTTGGTATCCACGGTAGTCCAACCTGTGTCATGGCGTTTGAAAATTCTTTCGGTTACCCGGTTGGTGATTTGAATAGTGGACTTATGTGCATGTTTACGATGATGAATCATGCGCGGCTCAGTGTCGGTCTCGAGGGTGTTGCTATTTCCGAGCGTGCCTATCAGCAGGCACTTGCCTACGCACGAGAACGTATTCAGGGCCAGAAGAAGGGCCATGAAGGCGGCGTTGCGATTATTGAACATCCTGATGTGCGGCGGATGCTGATGCATATGAAGGCCAATATCGAGGCTATGCGGGGTCTTGCCTACGTGACAGGTACCCATCTTGACCGGGCCGAGCATGAGCCGGATGAAGCTGTACGTGCAAGTGAGCTGGCACGACTTGAATTGTTAGTGCCGGTTGTTAAGGGCTGGTGCACGGAGATGTGTCAGTCGCTGACATCGTTAGCTCTGCAGGTCCATGGCGGCATGGGATTTATTGAGGAAACCGGTGTTGCGCAGCATTTTCGTGATGCGCGGATTACGACGATTTACGAAGGTACGACCGGTATTCAGGCAGGTGATCTGATCGGCCGCAAGATTCTGCGTGACCAGGGCCAGGCCCTCAAGCTTTTAATCGGTGACATGCAGGCGGCAGTTGTTGATCTTAAGCGTCATGGTGAGCAGCTTGAGACCATCCGGGGCGCATTGCAGACGGCGGTCGGGGAGCTGGCCACCGCTGCACAGTGGTTGGGCGACAATTTTGCCGCTGATCCGGATACACCGGGTGCCGTTTCGGTCAATTTTCTGATGCTGATGGGTACCGTCGCGGGTGGTTGGCAAATGGCACGGGCGGCATCGGTCGCTGTCGAACAGCTTGAGGCTGGCGCTGAAGATAAATCCTTTTATAAGGCGAAAATCGTGACGGCAACCTACTTTGCTGAACAGATTTTACCGTTGGCCAGTGCCTACCGTGCCGGGGTAGAGGCGGGTTCGGGTTCGATCATGGCTCTGAGCGACGATCAGTTTTGAGCGTAAATTACGGCTTTTGTGCGCCGAAGACAGCCAGCACAGTCAGGTCTTCTTCGATATCGAAAAATGAGTGTTTGGCGGTCGCCCGGACGTACAGGATCGAGCCCGGTTTGATCTGGTGATCCTTGTCGTCGATCCTGAGGCAGGCCTGACCTTCGAGTACAACATAGACTTCATCTTCCAGGTGTGGTGCCTGCATGTCCCTGGCGCCGGCCGGCAGGCGATAGATGGCACAACTCAGGGCGGGTACGCGCAGGAATTCGTGAAATCGCGGCTCGTTTCCGGCGACTTTATCGGTAAGTTCGGCCAAGTCGAATACCTGCCAGGCGTTGTCGGTCATCAAATGACTCCAGGATAGCTGTTGGTGTAGATAATCCGGCAATATTACGGTTATCGCAACAGGTTATCGTAGAAATGGGTGTCTGACACCGTTCTACACGCTAAAATTACCTGCCTGCCGAGCAGAAAACATTAAAAAGAGAGGCCTATTACATGCGGTTCAGTTCCCGACAGATTCATGCTGGCGTAGAGCCCGATCCAGTAACCGGATCGATTCTGACGCCGATTTACCAGACAGCTGCTTACGTCCAGGATTCGGTCGATTCCTATCTGGCGAAGGGCTATTCCTATTCCCGGTCGGGCAATCCGACGGTCCGTGCGCTGGAGAAACGGATTGCCGATCTCGAGGGTGGCGCTGATTGTACGGCCTATTCAACCGGCATGGCGGGTATCAACTGTATGCTGACAGCATTTCTGAGTGCTGGTGATCATGCTATTTTGTCTGATGTCGTTTATGGCGGTACTTATCGGCTGTGCAACCAGGTATTCAGCCGCTTTGGTATCGATTTCAGTTTTGTCGATATGGCTGACGTGGAAAATGTGCGCCGTAATCTGCGCGAAAATACCAAGCTGGTCGTTTCAGAAACTCCGGGTAATCCGACGCTGAAATTGGCGGATATTGCAGCCATATCCGAGATTACGCAGGGGGCAGGTATTTTGCATGCTGTCGACAATACTTTCCTGACGCCTTATTACCAGCGGCCGCTTGAACTCGGTGCTGATCTCGTCTTGCACAGTACGACAAAGTATTTCGATGGGCACAACGCCACGGTAGGTGGTGCCGTTGTCGCACGCACCAGTGAACAGGATGAAGCGTTACGTTTTGTGCAGAATGCATCAGGGATCATCATGTCACCACAGGTTGCATGGTTGACACTACAAGGCAGCAAAACCCTGTCGTTACGTATGGATCAGCAGTCAGAAACAGCTTTCAAGATTGCTACATTTTTAGAGAGCCATCCTGCCGTTGAACGTGTCGGGTACCCCGGGCTCGAGTCTTTTCCGCAGCATGAGTTGGCCAAATCCCAGGCTTCCGGTTACGGTGCCATGATCTGGTGCGAAGTGATCGGCGGTGTGCAGGCGGGTAAGGCGCTGATGGATTCGATCAAGTTATGGTCACTTGCCGAGAGCCTCGGTTCGGTGGAGTCGCTGGTGACGCATCCGGCCAGCATGACGCATGCTGATATTGAACCGGCTGTCCGTGAGCAGGTCGGAATAACGGACGGACTGGTGCGCTTATCCGTTGGGATGGAGGATTCAGAGGATCTGATTGCAGCATTATGCAAAGCATTGGATGACCTGGCCTGATAAATTCGTGCGTTGGGCCCTTCGCTCTGTCGGTTGAAAAATCTCTATTCATCCCCATGTTGTAAGTAACAGGGCGCGATGGCGCCCGGGATTTTAGGCATGTTAGGAGGGATTGAGATGACCTTAGTAAGCTGGAGTCCATTACGGGAATTTGAGGATTTGTTCAGTCGCTATGGATCAGTGCCGACACGGCGTTCGACGTCCGGCAATGATCACGAAGTGGCGACATGGCGCCCGGTAGCCAATATTTCCGAAACCGAGAAAGAGTATTTGATCAAGGCGGAGTTACCCGAGGTATCCCGGGATGATGTCGAAGTATCGATCAACGATGGCGTTATCACGATCAAAGGTGAACGCCGGATGGAGAATACCGAAGAGAATGAAACTCAGCATCGTATTGAGTCGTTCTACGGCAGTTTTGCCCGCAGCTTCAGTTTGCCGGCAGATGTCGATGAGAACACCATCCAGGCTGAGAGCAAGGACGGTGTATTGAAGGTTCATTTACCTAAGACCGAAGTCGTCAGACCAAAGGCGATCGAGATTAAGGTCGCGTAGCAGCGGTATCCGGTCGCGATTCCTGTCTATCCCCGGTGCCGGCTACCGGGCCGTGGGATAGCTTGAATCGCGGTGCATCAACTCACTAAATTCTCCCGGCATTCTGGCCGGAGTTGCTGGCGTATATTCTGTAGAATATCGCTATGGCAGTAGCAGAATACCTGGGCAATATCGTACGTAGATTGATGCGTACCCATTTCGAGTGTTTCATTGCTGTCCTGGTATCGATTTGCGTGATGCCAGCACTGGCAGCCGGCGGCCCGGCGGTTCCCGAGCTTCCGCCACCCGGGCCGCTTGTCTTTAGACAGCCTGTCATTATTGGTTGGCCTGCTGACGGTACGCCGACAGCACCCCCCGGTTTTTTTGTTACGCGCTTTGCTGAAGGTCTGGATCATCCGCGTTGGTTATATGTATTGCCAAACGGTGATGTGCTGGTTGCACAGGCGCGGACTGAATCGATGGGCGGTTTTCCCGATGAGGTTATAGCCGAATTGACGAAACAGGGACTTTTCGGCAAATCTCCTGACAATATTATTTTGTTGTGTAATACACAGTCGGGTGTGACCAGCCACCTGTTTATCGAAGGATTGAACCAGCCATTCGGCATGGCATTGAGCGGTGATAGCTTATTGGTAGCCAATACGAATGCATTGCTGAAATTCCCCTATCGCACCGGACAGACACATATCGATGCACCACCCGAGACATTGCTTGACATTCCTGCCGGGGAGCAATCAGGTCACTGGAATAATCACTGGACCCGGAATGTAGTGGTCAGCCCTGATGGTCAAAGTCTGTACCTGTCGGTTGGTGCGGCAACGAACAATAATGAAAATGGTAATGAACATCCGGAACGCGCTGCAATCTGGCGCCTCGCTGTGGACGGGCGGGGTAAAACCATGTTTGCTACCGGACTGCGTAACCCGGTGGGCATGGATTTTGATCCTGAAACCGGCGACTTGTGGACGACAGTCAATGAGCGTGACGGGCTTGGTGAAGATGTGCCGCCGGATTACCTGACACGAGTGGTCGAGGGCGCATTCTATGGCTGGCCCTACGTCTACTTTGGTACTTATCCGGATCCGACCCACGAGCGACTGAATCCTGATCGGGGGCTTACTGCGCAAGCTACGGCACGGGTACCGGATGTTGCGGTCGGCGCGCACTCGGTGCCGCTCGGCTTGTTGTTTTATCGTGGTGAGCAATTCCCGCCGGCTTATCGTTCCGGTGCATTTGTGGCGCGTCGGGGAGGGGTAAGTCGCGCGCAATTCATTGGTATTGATGTGATTTTTGTGGGGTTTGAGCATGGCCAGGCGCAACACTTTAATCCCTTTCTGACGGGATTTGTCGCTGATTATGGTAAGGGTACTGTTCACGGTCGGCCGGTGGGTCTGGCCATGTTACCGGATGGGTCTCTGCTGGTTGCCGATGACAGTGCCGGCATCATCTGGAGAGTAGGGTTTGGTAATAACAGGCAATAGACCCGGCTGTGGCCCTGTATTTTTATTGCTTGATCGGCAAATAGTTAGTTACTATGCTCGCATGCTGAATCGTACATCGCGCCGTTGCATCGGTAGTATTTTTATTTTCCTTGCTTCAATGCTCACTCAGATAGCTGCTGCGGCCGTACTGGATGTGCCTGGCACTCATGCAACCATTCAGGCTGCTATCGATGCCGCGGTGAATGGCGACAGTGTCGTTGTTGCTGCCGGCAATTATGTCGAGAACCTGAATTTGAAGTCAGGCGTTGATGTGCGAGGCGCAGAAACCGCGCGGACGTTTATTGAGCCAGAGGCCTCAGCCACCCCGGTTATTCTGGCCAACGGTATTGATGATGTGCAGCTGGGCAATTTTACGATCATCAATGCACAGATCGGGTTCGACTCAATCAACAGCACCAACTTGCAGTTGGTCAATACAGTATTTGTCGGTGCCGGACAAATAGCGCTACAAGTCGATGTTGATTCGCAAATTCATGTGCTGAATACAGTATTCAGAAATAACTCGGTTGCGATCAGGCGGGCAACCGCCCAGGCACAGATCACCAACAGTGGGTTTGTCGGTAATACCGTTACGATTACAAGTCCGGTTGTGCCGTTTGTTGCCTCAAGTGTCAACGTCAATAACTGTGGATTTTTTGACAATGAAGACCTGAAGGTTGCAGGTATTGATACCGGTCTCGGTGTAGCTGCGGTTATCGGTAATCCGGGGTTTGTTGCAACGCCTAATTATGATTACCACTTGCAGCAGGGTTCGCCGTTTATCAATAGGGGTCTTGGTGAAGATGTGATTGATAATACTGCAGCCGATATTGGCGCTTACGGCGGTCAGTATGCTGATGTGAAGCCATTCCCGGTCGCAGCCCCGCTTGTCGCCAATGCCAGCGGCGCCACATCGCCTCCCTATAGCGCCAGTGTTGAATGGTCGGCTAATCAGGCTTATCTCGTCACCAACACCGTTTGGCCTGGTAGTTACCTTGTTTATTACCGTCAGAATCAGTCCGGACCACCGTATGACGGCACCGATGCGGGCAACGGTACGCAACCATCACCTATCAGCCGTGGTGCTATTACGAGGTTAACGCTGGATAATCTGCAGCCATCCGTTGCGCCTCCTGCAGCCCCGCAAATGCTGTCCGCCGAGCCGCGTATGTCATCAGCTATTATCAGTTGGGGCGCAGTGGCCGAGGCTGTGGACTATCGCGTTTATTTCGGTACGGCAGCCGTCACTGAGAATCAGGTCGATGTTGGCAACGTGACAACTTTCACGGTCAGTGACCTGGAAAATGCTACCGAGTACCGATTTGCGGTCAGTGCGTTTGCGCAACCGGTTTATCATTTTTCGATTACAGCACGCGACAGTACGCCGAGCACCCATGAAAGCGAGTTCTCACCGGAAAGCACACTGGCAATCGGACCGTTAACTGAAAGCGCTCTATCGAATGAGTTGACGGCGACACCGGATGATACGACGCCGTATCCTGACTTGCCCGACAGCGGTTGCTTCGTCGCGACTGCTGCCTTCGGTGTTGACTGGTCAGCTGAGGTTCAGGTGCTGCGTGATTTTCGTGACCGCTTCCTCTTATCGAACGGGCCCGGGCGTGCTTTCGTTCGCTGGTACTATCGTAACGGGCCGTCTGCGGCGGCTTTGATTGTCGAGTTTGACGCTGTTCGCCCCGTTGTACGGGCCTTTTTATGGCCGCTGGTCGTCATCGCCTTGTTTGCGCTGGCTGCTTCGCCCGCGGCAAGTTTTGTCATGTTGTTCCTTTGCCTTGCCCTGGTGGTCGTGCGACGTACAGCTTGGACCCGGCAATTTTTCATGAGGTTGACTGGATGATAAGGATCGGCGCACTGCTGATTTGTGCTCTGCTCGGTCTGTCGGTCAGCGGGCAGGAGGCTAATGCGCAGGTGAGTCCCGCGGTCGCGCCGTGGGTATTTGAAATCAAGGGCGGAAAAATTGAGCCGGATCTGGATTTATATAAACAATTCTACGGCGACAGTTCGACCTCCTTTTTTGCCGCGGCTTTCGCTTACCGACCGTCTGACTGGTATGAGGTCGGCGGGGAACTGGGTTACATGAAGGACTCGGGTGTTGGACTGCTTGCCGACAATATGATGCTGGGTGGCAGTGTTGAATATATGCTGGTTCCGGCGCATCTGTACGTCAACGTATTCGGTCGATTCTCTCCCGATCAATGGGTCGTACCGTATGCGGGGGTCGGGGCGACCATGGCCTGGTTCAGGCAGGATATTGATTCCCAGCCGACCCGCAGCGGTCGCGCTGATTTAGGCTATAACGTGAGGGCGGGTGTACAGGTTCTGATGAACAGGCTGGATCGTACTGCTGCCAAACGTGTGGCGGCGGGCGGACTCATCAATACCTACCTGTTCCTGGAAGGTCAGTACTTTTCGACAGAGGTCGATGGAATTGATCTTGGCGGCATGACCTATATGTTAGGTTTGCGTCTGGAGTTTGATTTTACCGGGTGATACCGGCCAATATTTCGCCAAGAAAATCTGCCCGAATGCGCTGCCATTCCATCTTGAGCCATGGCGTGAAGCGATCACCATCGGCGGCAATCTCACGGGTCAGGTCATTCGGGGCGATGTAACGCCATTCGGCTATTTCATCGGGATGCGCGATGACCTCATCGGTCGTGAAGCCGGCAAACACATGGCATAGCTCATGTTCACTGCCCAAGTCCCCGAATGATGCCTGGTACTTGAACTTGTACAGAAAGCGCAGGTCTGATTGGAGATTCAGTTCTTCATGGATACGCCGTCTCCCGGCCTCTTCAACAGACTCCGACTCCCTGGGGTGACTGCAGCAACTGTTAGACCAGTACAGAGGCCACAGCGGTTTTTGTGCGCTTCTTTTCTGAAGCAACAGTTCGCCATTGGCGTTAAACAGGAAGACCGAGAAAGCACGGTGCAGCAAACCCTGGCCAACATGGCATTCAGCCTTCGGGTGAATGCCTATTTCCCGGTCTTCATCATCTACGAGGATGATTGATTCGGTTGGGCTTGAGACAGGTTGGTGTAACGCATTCACTGCATGTCACCAGCAATAAATGTCATTGCCTGGAATCCGCGTTGCTCCATGGCGGCTTGCACTTCATCAGCATTGTTTTCGCATAATGCGAGGACAGCACCGCCACCGCCGCCACCGGTTAACTTGGCGCCCAGTGCGCCGGCCTTGCGGGCAATACCGATCAGTCGCTCGATTTCCGGTGTGGATACCTGCAGGGCATTCAGCAGCCCCTGGCAAACATTCATGAGTTCACCAAGGTGGTGATGATCGCCGTTCTGAATCGCCGTGATGCCCTGAAGTACCAGTGCGTCAATATCATCGAAGATCTTTTCATAGAGTTGCGGCTGGCGATCGCGTGCCTCGCGAACATTCAGCACTGTTCTTGCCGTCAGGCCCTCGGTTCGCGTCATGCCGATAACGAGTGATAAGGATTTTGGGATATGCAAAGGTTCAACGAGTGGTGGTGTCCCTTTACGGAAAATCAGTGGCTTACCGTAAGTTGCAACGGTATTGTCAATACCACTCGGCTGACCATGGGCAACCTGTTCCGACTGGTAGGCGAGGTCATTAACTTCTTCATCCGACAAACCCAGCCGGTAGTGCAGATCAAGTGCCCGGATGATCGCCACGGCCAGGGCTGCAGAGCCACCCATTCCCATGCCCCTCGGTACATCCGGGAAGACTTCGATACACATGCCCCGGTCACTCAGGCCAAGCTGGTCCATGATCATGCTGGAAGCTTTTTCGAATGAGCGTTGCTGTTCGGGAGGTTTGGCAAGTTGGTACTCGATGCCCCAGCGGGGGATCAGTAATTCAACGCCCTTGTCACGATCTTCGACAACAGCTCGCATTGTCAGTGGCAGCGGGCACGCTATCGCATGCCTGCCATAGACAACGGAATGTTCGCCAAGCAGGATGACCTTGCCGTGACCAATACCGGTATCGGCATCAGTGGGTTTTTCCTTTTTACCGCTGGTACTGCGTTCACTGATTAGTTGCGCAACAATTTCCTCGGCCTTCCAGGCTTTTATTTCATTACTGCGGACCAGGAGGTCGACTGTTTCATCAAACAATTCATCCGGTGCATCGGCAGCCTTGACGACGCTGCGGGCATGCAGTGTCATATGCCCGGTTTGAATGCCCTCAGTCGCCAGTGCCTTGAGTGCGGCAAAATTCTGTGCCAGGCCAACGGCAGCCATGACTTCTGCGAGTTCAGTTGCCGATTCGGCGCCAATCATCCTCAGGTTCATGGCAACACCGGGATTTGATTTGAGTGGTGCGCCAACAATGCCAACTTTGATCGGAATTTTAATATACCCGTGCAGATTGCCGTTTTCGTCCTTCGACCAGCGTGTCAGTGATCCATAGCGACCGTGACGAGCTGCATATGCATGCGCGCCGGCTTCGATGGCTCGCCAGTCGTTACCGGTTGCGAGTGCAACCGCGTCAATTCCATTCATGACACCCTTGTTGTGGGTTGCGGCTCGGTATGGGTCAGCATGGGCAAAATCTGCTGCAACAATTATCCCGTCGCGTACTCGTTCTCCGTTAAAGCCTTTGCCGGCAAGTTGTTCAACTGTCAGTGTTACTTCTGCCGTCGCCAGTGCCCGGTCTGTGAGATTCGACAGGATACGCAGGAAAACCGTGCCCTCAGTAATCGTTTCAATCAGCGGTGCAACACCTTCGCACATGCCATTAACCAGATTGGCGCCCATCGCGTCACGGGTGTCGACAAGCAGGTGCACGGCAATCATTTCGCCTTGCATCGATTCGAGCGGGAAACTCGAAATCTCGATATCCATGGCACCGCCTCCGCGTGCCACCATGCGAGGATGAAAGCTGTTGGCCAGGTCGAGAATTTCCTGCTTGTGTTCATGAATAGCGGCCTTGGCACGATTCAGGTCGGGTATATCTATAACCTGAATTTGTCCGATCAGGACAGGATCTGTCGAAGTGGTAGTGAATCCACCTGAGCTGCGGGTCAGTTTTGCAGTAGCGCTCAGTGCAGCCACGATCGATGGTTCTTCGACGACCAGCGGAACAACGTATTCCTTACTGTTGATCAGAAAATTAAGCGCAAGTCCAATCGGCAGGCCCAGTACACCGATGACATTTTCAATCATCTTGTCAGCGGCGCTGAGGCCGAGAGTCACCTCGCCGGATACCAGGCTGTCAAGATCGCTGTCTGTCAGCAGGCCCTTGTCATGCACTGCCTGGACTCGCTCATTGATGCTCATCTTGTAAAAATGTGGAATTCTTGATCCGCCCACTTCCGACTCCATACGCCTGATTTGCAGAACCTGTTATACCTTATATATTGTTGGGCACAATATCAGTGCCAATCTGTATTGACACTATCAGGAATTTTTGTTGTCCGCCAATGAGTTGCCCGTGATCAGGCTTGCTCACGGCACTTCTGGCAGGTGCAATGCAGTAGACTCGGTGCGACAATAACCGTGCTTGTCCGGTTCCGCTAATGGCGTGATTCAGGCCGGACTGAATAGTATTAAGCTGAATTTGGATGGTTAATGGAAAAGACCTGGCTGAAGCAATATACGGAAGGTGTACCGCACGAACTTGACCTGGATCCGGCCGAGTCTCTCGTTGATATTTTCACCAACGCCTGCAACCGCCATGGAGGGCAGATTGCCTATTCCAGTCTTGGTCAGTCGTTGACCTATCGCGAACTCGATGACTTGACGGCAAGGTTCGCGACCTGGCTACAAACTGAAGCCGGCCTGTCTCGCGGTGATCGTGTAGCGATCATGATGCCAAACCTGTTGCAATATCCGGTTGCCTTATTCGGAATTTTGCGAGCGGGCATGGTTATCGTCAATGTAAATCCTTTGTATACACCGCGTGAACTCGAATATCAGTTAATTGATTCAGGTGCGCGTGCGATTGTGCTTGCGTCAATGAGCGCTGCGACACTGGCCGAGGTTATCCACGAAACTTCGGTCGAGCATGTCGTTGTGACAGATGTCGGGGATTTATTTTCTTTGCCGCGCCGTTTACTGGTTAACTTTTTTGTGCGTTACATCAAGAAAATGGTGCCGCGGTATGACATAGATAGCGCTGTAAGGTTAAGCAGTGTGCTTGAGGTGTCACCTGCCGGGCTCAGGCCTGAGCAGCTGAGTGGTACAGACCTGGCGGTATTGCAATATACGGGAGGTACGACAGGCCGAGCCAAGGGCGCGATGCTTAGTCACGGTAATTTGGTGGCTAACGTGCGGCAGCTCAATGCCTGGTTTGCCAAAGGTATTGAAGACGGTAAGGAATTGATTGTCACGGCTTTGCCGCTCTATCATGTTTACGCGCTGATGTGTAATTGCCTGTGTTATCTTAGTCATGGCGGGCACAATTTATTGATCATTGATCCACGTGATACATCCGCCTTTATTAGGGAAATGAAAAAGTACCCGTTCACAGCGATTACGGGTGTTAATACGTTGTATCAAAGTCTCGTTAATCACCCCGATTTAGCCACAGTGGATTTCTCGGCGCTAAAGGTTGTCTCAGCGGGTGGTATGGCTGTGCTTGATGATACCGCACGCCAATGGGCAGCTGTTACGCGTACGGTTATCACTGAAGGATATGGCCTGTCTGAGACGTCGCCGGTCATCACTTCTAATCCCCATCGTCTGAAGGAGTTCCGTGGCAGTATCGGGTTACCGTTGCCAAGTACTGATGTATCTCTGCGTGATGATGATAATTGTGAAGTTTCAGTTGGTGAATCCGGTGAGCTGTGTGTACGCGGTCCGCAGGTAATGTCCGGTTACTGGAATAATCCGGATGCAACGGCAGAGGTGATGACGGAGGATGGTTTCTTCAAGACCGGGGACATAGCCGTTGTTGATGAGCAGGGTTATTTCTATATCGTTGATCGCAAGAAAGATATGATCATCGTGTCCGGATTTAATGTCTATCCGAATGAGATCGAAAATGTGCTGACCATGCACCCCGATATCAAAGAGGCAGCCTGCATCGGTGTTCGCAGTGATCGTGGCCGTGAGGTCGTCAAGGCATTTGTCGCCCTGAAGGCTGGATCGACCATCGATGCAGCTCAGATTCGCGAATATTGTCGAGAGAATTTAGCTGCTTACAAGGTGCCAAAAATTATTGAGTTTCGTGCGGAAATGCCTAAATCGGCTGTCGGAAAAATTTTACGACGAGAATTGCGTGACAAAGAAGGTTAATCGGAGTCAACGAACAGATAATCCATGTGCGATGAATGTTTGCATCGCAAAAAGGATACTTCACGAGCTGTCCCGGCTGCTATGTTATTTTATTTTTTTCGTTTGGCTGTCGCCTGCTCGACGGCAGCCCAGTGATCGGCATGGGTCCATGCGGCAATAAAATGTTCTTGTTCGATACTTGACAGGTGCTTGTGGGTAACCTGACGGTGGCCGGTGGCCAATGCTTTGAAGCCTTTCAGTACTTGCCGACTACGCGCCAGGTAGGGTTGCAGGAAATCTGCGAGGCAGTCATCGAGACTCTCATCTGCGCTGCAAATGCGGTTAAACAGACCGGCTGCGAAGGCTTCTTCGGCTGGCAGTCTGCGGGCAGTAATTAATAACTCCAGGGCGCGTCGGCTGCCGATTGTGGCAATCAGGTCAATGCCGCCGCCCCAGGCCGTCGTGACGGCGAGTTGGCCCTGCAGGAAGCCAATCTCGGCAGTTGCTGAGGCAACCCGCAGGTCGCAGGCCATGGCCAGTTCGGCGCCGCCGCCGAGGGCAAGGCCATTCAATGCGGCAATGACCGGGAGCGGAAAGTTGCGGATTTGATCCAGCGCCCGGCGACCACGCTTTGACATGGCTTCGGCTTGTTCTGTCGTACGGATGGCATCGAGTTCTTGCAGATCTCCGCCAGCCGCAAAGCAGTGCTCGCCAGCTGCCGTTATGACCGCAATCTTGAGCGTATCGTTTTCTGCATGGTCCGCAAGCGCTGAGCCGATCGCATCCAGCAGGTCCATGCGCAAGGCATTCCGTTTTTCGGGTCGATTGATGGTCAGCGTCAGAACGCCGTTGCAAAATTCGACAAGAAGATTATTGCCAGACAATATCTGTCTCAGTCAGAAGTACAGTCGCATCACGCATTCGGCAACACAAGCCGGGCGTTCCTGTCCTTGAATCTCGACCGTATATTGTTCGGTCAGTTGCAGACTGTTTTTAATGTCTTCAGCGGCAATCAACGTGCAGCGAGCCCGGATTTTACTGCCGACTTTAACTGCATTGGTGAAGCGCAGTTTGTTCAGGCCATAGTTGATGATGTTTTTGACGCCGGGGAATATTGGCTTATCGGCATCGACCAGGCCGCGTAGCAGCGGATACAGGGAGAGAGTCAGGTAGCCATGAGCGATCGTTGTGCCATACGGCGATTCTGCTTTCGCGCGTTGTTCATCGACATGGATCCACTGTTTGTCGCCGGTTGCACTTGCAAACATATCGATCAGTTCCTGGGTTACCGGGAGCCATTCGCTTAGATGAGTTTCTTCGCCGATTTTTCCGTTCAGATCCGTAAGGACTTCTGCTAGTGGCATTGTCTGGTTCCTTTCCTGCAGCTGGTCGAAAAATGGCTTTGAATGCTAGCAGATAAGATCAGTCGGTGCTGGACTCTGTGGGATTGTCCGCTGGTGTTGCCATGATGTTTAGAGTTTCTTCCTGGCGGTAACGAATGCGTACATAGATAGCTGCAATCATGACCAGTAGATTCAGACTTCCCATCAGTAGAAACGGCGCACCGGGTCGCCACCAGTCGAATAACAGGCCGCCCAGCAATGAGCCGATCATCGTCCCGACAGCACCGCAAAAGCTCCAGACACCGATCGTAGCGCCGGTAATTTTCGGATCGGCTTCCTGGCCAATCAGTGTTGTACCGGCCAGGATGGCGCTGATCTGGCCGATACCCAGTATGAATGCGATTCCCATCGCGCTGCTGCCGAGCGGCGTGGTTTGTAGTCCGAACAGGATATAGCCCAGTGCGGCAAGTCCCATGCCGATGATCAGTGCAGTGACGCGGTTGATCCGGTCATTCATGATACCGATGATGGGTGATGCGATTAGCGCTGCTGTTTGAATGGTGGCAAAGATAATGGTTGCCCTGGCCAGTGCATTTTCTTCGAGTAAGCCATCGGCAATTCCGGCCTGCGTGCCCCATAACGAGACATAAGTTCCGATCACGACAACATCACCGCGTGCGGCAAATGCCGAGGCGTATGAGACCGCGATACGTGGATTGCGGGCAGCACTGAAGCCCTGAGCAAGCAGTTTGAGTATGGGTTCGCTATTTTGTAGCTGGGTACCTCGATCACCGTTCTTGAAGCCAAAGTAGATAATCAGGCTGCTGAGCAACCCGATGATGCCGATGAGTGCCATTGCTATTCGACCGGCTGGTATCTGCTCGTAGCCCGCTGCCACCAGCCACTTGGGCAGGCTGCCACCGGTTGCCGTGAGCAGCAGGATGCCGACTCCATTGAGGACACCGGCCATCGCAATTAGTTTGCCGCGGGACTTTTCCTGCGGGTAATCGGCCAGAAAAACAGAGATGCCCGATACCATTGCGGCGGCACCGACCGCATAAAGGCAGCGTATAAACATGAGACCGGTGATCGTCAATGCCCACGGGTAGATCATCAGGCCTACCGAGGCAAGCAGGAAGCCGACCGTCATCACCCGCCGGCGACCAATGCGATCGGCCAAGGCTCCGGCCGGGCCGGTTAGCACGATCATGATGATTTCATGGACGATCGCCAGGTAACCCGATATCGAGCCATGCTGCGCAGTCGGGATATCCAGCATCGCCGTCAGGATGTACGGCTGAATGAAGTTGATGACAACGAGGAACGGAATGCCGGTGACGGACGCAAACAGAATAGTGGCGCCGTTCATCTTGCTGAGACCTGGTTTCAGCAAGATGTAGCCGAGAAGTTTTATGCCTTGCGAATTATTTGCCATGAGATCTCAATTTGG
Source organism: Chromatiales bacterium (assembly GCA_002688175.1). Classification (GTDB taxonomy): domain Bacteria; phylum Pseudomonadota; class Gammaproteobacteria; order Steroidobacterales; genus SMWD01. The sequence goes on along the minus strand of NZCC01000073.1, from coordinate 11,999 downwards.
TTCCCGGTACGCAAGGCCTTAACATCCATGAGCGAGGTAATTATAAAAGTCTAGTATATTGGGTAAAATCAACCTCACCAGACTGGTTCAGGCCGGAGTCCATTGCTTGGTTTATGGCAGCTATTGAGCTTGCACCCGAAAGCTGCTCCAGTGAAAAGTGTTAATTGAGTGATATATGGAGAATTTGACGATGAGCCGCGACATGGCCGTACGCAACCCACGCACCGGGGAAAATGATTATTCCATTCAGCCGCTCGATGTTACTGAGATTGGGCAGGTTACCGACAATCTACGTGCAGCACGTTCTGCCTGGCTCGAAAGTGGTGTAGAGCATCGTTGCGAGATTGTCCGGTCCTGGGCGGACTCATTGCTGGAGCAACCTGATGCGATTCTCGAGGCATTAACAGCCGATACTGGTCGCCATCTTGTGTCTTTGGTTGAAATTCGTGCGCTTAACGGCATCGTCGCTGGCTGGTGTGCGACTGCGCCGGGGTTACTGGCCGATGGGGACGAGCGTCCTTCGATAACGGCCGGTGTCGGTGTTTGTCCGCAGTTCGTTCCCTATGAACTCATTGGTGTCATCAGCCCTTGGAACTTTCCATTTTTGTTGTCAATGATTGATTCGATACCGGCGTTGATCGCCGGTTGCAGTGTCATCGTCAAACCCAGTGAGGTTACACCAAGGTTTATCAAGCCTTTGAGCAGATCATTGGAGGCTTTCCCGGAGCTTGCCGCTGTATTCCGCTGGGTTGAGGGTGATGGCAGCACCGGTGCCGCGATCATTGACACCGTTGATGCAATCGCATTTACCGGTAGTGTTGCGACCGGCCGCATTGTGGCGGAGGGTTGTGCACGTAATTTTATTCCTGCATTCCTTGAGTTGGGGGGCAAGGATCCGGCCATAGTTTTGCCGACTGCGAACCTTGAAAAAGCGGCACGAATTATTTTACGGGCGTCGGTACAGGCGACCGGGCAGGCTTGCCAGTCACTCGAGCGAATTTATGTGCCGGAAGAGCATTATGATGCTTTCGTTGCTGTACTGGTTGCGATGGCCGAGAAAGTTGAACTGAATTATCCCGATGTTCATCAAGGGCAAATTGGTCCGCTAATTTTTGCCAGGCAGGCGGAAATCATCGTCGCACACATTGAAGATGCAGTGCAGAAGGGTGCCGAGATTCGTTGCGGCGGCAAAATAGAAAGTTATGGCGGCGGTACCTGGATCCGACCGACAGTTCTGACCGGTGTCGATCATTCGATGCAGGTCATGACCGAGGAAACGTTTGGGCCGGTGATTCCGGTTATGCCGTACAAGGATGTCGATGCAGCGATCAGGTTGGCTAATGATACGAAATATGGATTGTCAGCAGCTGTAATCGGCCCCGATATTGATGAGGCTATCGCGGTTGGCCGGCAGATTAATGTCGGTGCGGTCAGTATCAATGATGGCGGGTTGACCACCGATGTCCATGATGCTGTTCATGACTCGTTCCGGTTATCCGGGATGGGGGCGTCACGGATGGGAATGAGTGGTATTACGCGGTTCATGCGTCAGAAGGCTATACTGATTCGGCACGCGGAGGCGTTGGGGATTGAGTCGTTGACAGAGGCACAACCTGAAACCTAGGCGTGGCGCCTGATCAGAACATCGACGATTCGTCTAGTTCGTCGCCTTCTTTATTGTTGCGACTCTTGACAAAATCACCAGTGATCATGCGATCGTAGGACATGCCCGGGCCGACCATCGGGTACACGAATGCGTCCATATCGATGATGACTTCAAGGAATGCAGGCCCGTCGAATTCGACAAACTCTTTTACAACGCGTTCCACATCGGCTTTTTTATCCAGGCGGGCGGCATATTCGAAACCGTCGGCCTGCGCCGCTTTTACGAAGTCTTTGCGATGCAAAGACTTGTCGGTCGCCGAAAAGCGGGCCTTGTAGTAGAGCTTCTGCCACTGACGAACCATGCCGTCGCCATAGTTGTTGAGTACGACAACCTTGATGGGCAGATTGTAGGTCGTTACGGTTTCCAGCTCGCCAATATTCATCCGGATACTGGCATCACCGTCGATATCGATAACCAGGCGATCACGGATTGCGAATTGCGCGCCAATCGCGGCGGGCAGTCCAAAGCCCATGGTGCCCATACTGCCTGAGGTCAGCCACAGGCGTGGCTGTTTGAAATCAAAGTGTTGCGCAGCCCACATCTGATGCTGACCGACACCGGTGGTAATGATGGCCTCACCTTTCGTGTGCTTGTTGATTTCTTCGATAACGTAGTGGGGCTGGATCAGTTTGCTGTCGCGATCATAATCCTGCGCATGGTTGGCTTTCAGAGCGGCAAGTTCATCGTGCCACTGATGCAGGTCAGGTTTAATATCATGCCGATCACCATAGGAGATCAGCGCGGTAAGATCGCGTTGCAGGATACCGATATGATGCCAGTCGACAGTTTTGACTTTACCGATCTCTGACGGATCGACATCAAAATGTGCAATATGTTTGGCGTTTGGTGCAAATTGCTCCGGGACGCCGGCAACCCGATCATCGAATCTGGCGCCGATTGCGATCAGGAAATCACAGTCTTCAACCGCGTAATTCGCAAATGCTGCGCCATGCATGCCCAGCATGCGTAATGCCAACGGCTCGGTTGTGTCCTGGGCGCCGATGCCCATCAGCGTCGTCGTGACCGGAATCCCGAACCGCGCCGCAAAGAGTCGCAGCGCTTCAGTCGATTCGCTGTTAATGACCCCGCCTCCGGCATAGATCAGCGGTCGCTGTGACTTTTGCAGGTAGTCAAAGAACATCTTGCAGGCGCCTGACGTCAGCGCGTTTTCTTCGATCGCATTGATACGTTGTCGGTATCCACTGACCGGTAGCAGACCGGTGCCCTGATATTCTCCGATCCAGTTTTGTACATCTTTCGGTACATCGATGACAACAGGGCCCGGGCGACCTGTGCGCGCAATTTCGAATGCGGTGCGGACGGTGGCCTCGAGTTTCTGTGCCTCAGTAACCAAAAATACGTGTTTAGCGACAGCGGTACTCATCACGGCCGAGATCGGTGCTTCCTGAAACGCATCGGTGCCAATGGCGTTGGTCGGAACCTGGCCGCAAATTACGACAATCGGAGTCGAATCGGCCATGCAATCGCGGACCGGGGTGACGGTATTCGTGGCCCCCGGGCCGGAGGTGACCATGACGACACCGACTTTACCGCTGGCACGGGCGTAGCCCGCCGCCATGAAGCCGGCGCCTTGCTCGTTGGCAGGGACAATCAGGGGCATCGGCAGATTACCGTTCTCGTCGCGGCGATCGCTGTTGTAGCGAAAAACTGCGTCGTAAGTGGGCAGGATTGCGCCACCGCTGTAGCCGAAAATCGTGTCAACGCCCTCATCAGCAAGGACCTGGACGATCATCTCGGCGCCGGACATACGTTTCCCGGCAAGCGGATTAGCTGCTTCTTCAATTGTCGGTGAGGGAGTTGCCATAAACTCGAATCTGTGGCCCCTGTCGGGCATTTGCTAAAGAAATTCTTATTATTCAGTGAGTGTCGAACAATTGTTCTTCCATTGCAATAGCGAACGTTCTGGGCGAGACTTGCCAATCTTTTGGAAGTTAAGGGTTTTTTCCGGATAACGGACTAAATTGATCATGCGCCACGTCATTTCCATACTCCTGCAAAATGAAGTCGGCGCGCTGGCCCGTGTCGCCTCACTATTTTCGACGCGCGGTTACAATATCGAGTCACTGAGCGTCGCACCCACCGAGGATTCGCATGTGTCCCGGCTGACGCTTGTGTCGATTGGTTCGGATCAGGTCATTAACCAGATCACCCAGCAGCTGTTCAAGATCGTAGATGTTGTGAATATCGCGGATATGACGCTGGGCGAGCATATTGAGCGCGAGCTGATGCTGATCAAGCTCAGTGTCAACCCGGATGCGATCGATGCGGTCCGGGATCTGGCTCATCAGTACGATGTCCGTGTGCTTGACGATGCGCCAGCTAACTACACGCTCGAAATGGTTGGCAGTAGCGGCCATCTCGATGAATTTATCGACCACGTTACTGAGCAGGCGAATATCATGGCTGTCGTCCGCAGCGGTCCGCTGTCGATTGCCCGTGGTGCGCAGGTGCTCAGCGCAACTATCTAGCCCCGAGCCTGTTTCATGACTGCTGAATCTCAGATTGCCGGGGCCAGGCCCAGACTGGTGGATGCCAAGCGGATGGTCATCAAGATCGGCTCGTCGTTGCTCGTCGATGACGAATCCGGTCTTCTGAACCGACCCTGGCTCGATTCGCTGGCGGATGAAATTGTCCGCCTGCGTGAGCGTGGCCAGCAAGTAATCGTCGTATCTTCGGGGGCCATCGCACTGGGGCGCAAATACCTGGGTCTTGGTCCTGCGCAACGGCGGCTCGAGGAACATCAGGCGGCCGCAGCAGCGGGGCAGGTGTTGCTTGCACACGCTTACCAGGATCTGCTCGGTGATCGGAATATCCGGGTCGCGCAGGTGCTGTTGACGCTCGATGATACTGAGAATCGGCGCCGCTATCTGAATGCGCGCAGTACGCTTGATACTTTGCTTCGGCTTGGCGCTGTACCGGTCATCAATGAGAACGATACGGTGGCCACGAATGAGATTCGCTATGGCGATAATGACCGGCTCGGTGCCCGCGTCGCCGAAATGATAAGTGCCGACAGCCTGGTGTTATTGTCCGACGTAGATGGTTTATACGATGCCGATCCGGCAGATAATCCTGAGGCCCGGTTGATCGAGGAAGTCGGCGAGATCACAAAAAAGATCGAGTCGCTGGCCGGTGAGTCGAGTACAGCCTATGGGTCGGGTGGCATGATTACCAAGCTTAAGGCGGCACAGATTGCTGTCGCGGCCGGATGTGCGACGGTTATTGCGAATGGTCGGCAGTTGCAGCCGATCAGGGCAGTTGAGGACGGGGGTCCCGCGACCTGGTTTATTCCCCGCAAGACCCCGCGCGCCGCACGCAAACAGTGGATCGGGGGCAGCCTTAAGTCCTGCGGGCGACTCATTATTGATGCCGGTGCTGAAACTGCGCTGGTAAAAGGCAGCAGCCTGTTACCGGTCGGTATCGTATCGGTTGATGGAGATTTTGAACGCGGTGACGCGATCACGGTCAGCGATGTTCAGGGCCGTGAGATTGCGCGGGGTCTGGCGGCCTACTCGAGCAGCGACGCGCGGAAAATCAGTGGCCGGCGCAGTGATGAGATTGAAGGGCTGTTGGGTTATACCGGTCGGGACGAGATTATCCATCGCGATGACCTGGTGTTACTGGATGGTTAATAATGAGGGCCTGCAGGCAGTGAAGTTTCCCCAGGCAGAAAATAATGAATGCTACGACTGAAATGATTAATCAGAATATCAGCGATGTTATGGCGCGTATCGGCCGGGATGCGCGGGCGGCTGCCCGGGAACTCGCCCGAGCTACAGCGGAGCAAAAAAACGCAGCACTGAAGGCCATCGCCGCCGTGATTCGTGAGCAGCAGACCGAAATCCTGGCCGCGAATGCACAGGACATGGCAGCTGCGACATCGCGACAACTCTCCAAATCGATGCTCGATCGATTATTGCTCGATGCTGACCGGGTTGAAGCCATGGCTGTCAGTATCGAGGAAATTCGATGCCTTGAAGATCCGATCGGTCAGGTTATTGCCGAATGGGATCGTCCCAACGGCCTCGTCATCCAGCGTGTCCGGGCACCGCTCGGGGTCATCGGCATCATTTACGAGAGCCGCCCGAATGTCACGGCCGATGCCGGTGCGTTATGCCTGAAGTCGGGTAATGCTGTGATCCTGCGGGGTGGTTCGGAGAGTTTTGCCTCGAGCAGTATGATTCACCGCTGCCTCGAACAGGGACTGGCCAGTGCCGGGCTGCCGGTTACGGCCATCCAGATGGTACCGACCAGGAGTCGCGATGCGGTCGGACTGATGTTGTCCGGACTTGACGATTGTATCGATGTCATTGTACCGCGCGGTGGCAAAAGTCTGATTGCACGCGTGCAGGCCGATGCACGAGTACCGGTTATCGGTCACCTTGAGGGACTCTGTCATGTCTATGTGCATGAATCGGCTGACGTGCAACTGGCCACCGACGTCGTGGTGAATGCCAAGATGCGTCGCACCGGCATATGTGGTGCGGCCGAAACATTATTGATCGATCGCGTTGCACTTGAAACGCATTTTCCGTCGATCGTCGACGCATTGTTGGCAGCCGGTTGTGAACTGCGCGGTGATGCCGAAGCCTGCGCGGCTGATACGCGCCTTAGCCCGGCAACCGAAGAAGACTGGACCACCGAATATCTTGATGCGATCTTGTCGATCCGTATCGTTGACGGACTCGATGCCGCTATTGAGCATATTGCCTGCTACGGTTCCGGGCATACCGAAGCAATTTGTGCAGAAGATACGGCGGCTGTCGAGCAATTCTTTCACGATCTCGACAGTGCGATCCTGCTGCATAACGCCTCGACGCAATATGCTGACGGCGGTGAATTCGGTATGGGTGCCGAGATCGGTATTGCCACCGGGCATATTCATGCCCGGGGCCCGGTCGGTGCCGAGCAGTTGACGAGTTTCAAGTATCTCGTGCGCGGTACGGGGCAGACCCGACCGTAGCAGGGGATTTCGCTCAGTCCGCTGCCGGAGTATTTCGTACCGCCACACTTTTGATCTGGGCCAGTAGCTGATCGTCCTGTTTGAGGCCCAGCTCATTGCAGGATCGGCGTGTCAACCGGGCTGTCAGCAGGTCGTTGCCGGCTCGCAAACGAATCAGTGCATAAGGCCCATGATCGGACTGGATTCGATCGACAGTGACCGGAATGATGTTCAGGATTGAGGTATCTGTTGGCCGGCTGCGGCACAGGCTGACATCATTGCCCCTGATGCGCAGTCGCAGTTCAGATTCCCTGTGACCATGTTTTCCCGGAACTATCAGCGTTCCGCCGGAAAATTTCAGATGAGTTAAGTCATATTCTTCATCATACGCAGCGACTCTGCCCGCAATTACCGAGCCCGCTTCCTCGCCGGCCAGTAGCGGCAGATCAAGGTCCACCAGTACGGACTGGATGTCACCAGCGGCCAGGATGTGTCCCTGATCAATAATGATCAGGTGATCGCAGAGACGGCACACTTCTTCGATACTGTGGCTGACATACAAAATGGGCACTGAAAGCTCAGTGTGCAATCGGTCAAGAAAAGGCAGGATTTCTTCTTTGCGCGCACGATCCAGTGCTGCTAATGGCTCATCCATCAGCACGAGGCGTGGAGCACAAAGTAATGCTCTTGCTATCGCAACTCGTTGTGCCTCACCACCGGATAATTCATCTGTTCTGCGCTGAAGCAAGCCGTTAAGACCGAGTAGGTCAATAATTTGTCCAAGTTCAATACTGTTTTTCTCATCGTGTCGTCGGCTTCGGCCATACTCAAGGTTGCTGCTCACGTCGAGATGGTCGAATAAACGAGGTTCCTGAAATACGTAACCAATTTGCCGTTCATGAACTGCCCTTGACAGCTTTTGCAGCGTGTCCTGCCAAGTGTCGCCATTAATGGCGAGCTGGCCGATTGCCGGTTTTTCGAGTCCTGCAATACAACGAAGCAGAGCCGTTTTCCCCGATCCTGATTCACCGAATATTCCTGTGATGCCGCGCAATGGAATTGATAAATCGACATCGAGCGAGAAGTCGGCGCGATTTAGTAAGTAGCGTAGAGTAACCGCTCCTCCGGTTTGCTCTCCAAGATGATTGGTCGTATTCATCTGCGTTGCCAGCGGCGATTGATAACATACATGAGCAGCAGTGCTGAAAATGCAAAGGTGAGCAGTATGGCGGACAGCTGATGTGCATTGGTGTAGTTCAGTGACTCAACCTGGTCGTAAATCGCAATCGAAATTACCCGGGTTTCGCCGGGGATATTTCCGCCAACCATCAGCACGACACCAAATTCACCTAACGTGTGCGCAAAGGCCAGTACCATTGCATTCAGGAATCCCCTGGCAGATTGTGGAACGGCAACCGTGAAGAATGCATCCAGACGTGAGGCACCGAGTGTCCAGGCTGCTTCAAGGTTACGTCGATCAAGTGCTTCAAAAGCATTTTGCAGTGGTTGAACCGCAAACGGCAGGCTATAGAAACACGATGCGATGACAAGGCCTGAGAAAGAAAATGTTAGTGTCTCGCCGGTTAGTTCCACCCACCACTGGCCAATGGCTCCATAGGGGCCAAGCAGAATCAGCAGGTAGAACCCCATGACCGTGGGCGGCAGGACTATCGGTAATGCGACCGTGGCTTCAATGACAGATTTCGCCCGTGAAGCAGTGCCGGCAAGCCACCAGGCCAACGGGGTACCGATCAGGATCAGAACGAGGGTTGTGACAGCAGCCAGTTGTACCGATAACCATATCGGACCCGAGCCTGGGAAGCTGAATATACTCATTGCGTTCATCGCATCATTCAGTCGGGAGTATGTAACCGTGGCGTTGGATTATTGTGCGCCCGGCCGAGCTGCGCAGGAAATTCATGAAGCTCGTCGCAACTAAATTTTCGGCAGCTCGTTGCAAAAGAATTGCTTGTTGTTCTATTGGCTGATGTAATTCTTCCGGCACCGACCAGTTGCAGGTTGCTTCCGGAAGGCGTGCATCGAGTGTCTGGGTTCCGGCGATAAACCCGAGGATTGCGTTGCCCGATGAGACGAACTGGAGCGTCTGCGCAATGTTTTCACCGACAACGAGTTGTGACTCCACGCGATCCCATAGATCGAGACTCATCAGGGTTTCCCTGGCAGCCATGCCATAGGGCGCGATGGCAGGATTTGCAATCGCCAGTCGTTGCTGACCAAGATTTTCCAGTCGCCTGCGGCAGTTGGCTTTGCTCAGCGCCGGGTTTCGCGACCACAGCACGAGGTGACCTATTGCATAGGTGAATCTGCTGCCGGCAACACCCTGTCCTGCGGCCTCCAGCAGTCGTGGACGCTCGGTATCGGCCGCAAATAACGCATCGAATGGTGCGCCGTTGATGATCTGGGCATAGAGTTTTCCTGTCGAGGCAGAAATTATACGGACCGATTGTCCGGACTGTAGCTCGAACTGTTCGGCAATATCCCGGATTGCCGGCGCAAAATTACTTGCTACAGCGATAGAGATTGAAGTAGCAGTGACACTGAAAGGCAGCATGCAGAGCAGAAAGAATACCGTTGTCAAGGTTATCCGGGTTGTTAAATGCATCGTAAAATACTCTGCTTGCAATTATCATCCGCCATCCTGCAAGGTAGACGATCCTGAGTTTGTTAACCAGCTCTTTTGTATGTCGCCTGATTTATCTGCACGAGTTAAGCTTATCCACCCGACTGTGCTCATATTCATTATGTTTGTATTCGATCAGCTGTAGGCTGTTTTATGGGGCACAATTTGGCACCTTTACAATTGTCAGCCAATAAGTCAATTAGTTAACATCCATAGCAATATATGAATATTGATTTCGACCTGATCATTATCGGTGGTGGCATAAATGGTGTCGGCATTGCCCGTGATGCTGCCAGTCGTGGGTTGAGAACCTGTTTATTGGAGCAGGGAGACCTGTGCAACGGTACGACTCGCTGGTCAAGTCGACTCATCCATGGTGGTTTGCGGTATCTCGAGCACGCAGAGCTGGGTCTCGTGTACGAATCGTTACATGAGCGCGAGACCTTATTGAAAATCGCACCCCATCTTGTGCAACCGATCAAGCTGCTTATTCCAATTTACTCTGGTGGTCGGCGCGGAAAACTCCTGATAAACGCGGGTATGTGGCTGTATGACTTGCTGTCTCTCGGCAAGTCTGTTCCGCGCCATGAAATGTTTACTGCGCAAGAGGCATTAGATGAGTTGCCGCCCCTCAATCGCGACGGATTACTCGGTGCAGCAGCTTATTTCGATGCCCAGGTGACATTTGCCGAACGACTCGTGGTGGAAAATGCCCTGGCCGCGCAAGCGGCGGGCGCGCAGGTACATACTTATAGTCGAGTAGACCGTATTTTGTACGGTGCACGACGCATAAGGGGTGTGCGCTACACGGATTTACGATCCGATCAGCAATGCGATCTTTTCGCCCCGGTGGTTGTCAATGCATCCGGCCCATGGGTTGATCGGGTGCTGGAGAAAAATGTGAAGCCGCCGCTTAGACTCATGGGCGGAACCAAGGGTACGCATATTGTCGTGCCAGCTATTCCGGGTCAGCCCAGGATAGCCTGTTATCTGGAGGCAGAATCCGACGGGCGACCATTCTTTATTATTCCGTGGAATGACATGTTGTTGATTGGCACGACAGATATCCGTTTTGATGGCAATCCGGGGGAAGTCGTCGCAGAAGATGGTGAAATTAACTATTTATTGTCTGAAACCAATCATGTTTTTCCTGATGCGAATCTAAACAGAAAGAATATTCACTACCATTACACTGGTGTTCGGCCGTTGCCGCGAAAAGAAAAGAAAGCTGAAGGAGATGTCACCCGGCGGCATATCATCAAGCATCATCGCCGGGTGGCCAGGGGATTCTATTCAGTCATTGGCGGTAAACTGACTACCTACAGAAACCTGGCAGAGGAAATGACTGATCGGGTGATTCGTCGTCTCAGGCATAAAGGCCCCAAGTGTCAAACAGCAAATGATCCGTTGCCGGGAGCAGTAATCAATATATCCAGGGTTGTCGACGAACTGGATGCATGTGATTTGATTTCACCTGAATCGCGCTTGCATTTGCTCAATGTCTACGGCAGTCGTGCGTTACTGATCAAAGAGTTGGTGATCACCGATCCACGCCTCGGGGATGAAATCTGTCCATACAGTCACACGATTGCCGCCGAAATAATCTTTGCTTACCAGCATGAACTTCCGACAACACTGGCTGATGTGTTATTGCGGCGAACAATGATTGGCCTGTCGCCGGACCTGGGTCGGTCGGCGCTGCCCAAGGCACTTGATATCGCTCGCCATCATGTTGGCTGGAGTGCAGCCAGGGCAGATGAAGAAGAGCGACGGTATTTGCGGGAGATCGGTCGGTTAAGTGGCCGATTAACGGCTTAATCCTTAAATCATTTCAGGTAACGTAAGCCGAATATTTGCCCATAAAAAAAGGCAGGCTCACAAGAACCCGCCCTTTTAGAGGGCTCAACTCCCGGGGAGTGTGAGGCAACCCGGCTGGGCAGCCTTATTTGTAACCACCTGGAGGTGCAACCTGTAAGGATACAGCCGCCTGGGTGAGCACAATCAGAGCGCTACAATATTTTCCGCCTGCAGGCCTTTCTGGCCTTGGGTCACGGTAAATTCGACTTTCTGGCCCTCGGTAAGGGTTCCAGCAGAGCTGGCTATTGCGCTGACGTGCGCAAATACGTCGGGACCAGATTCTTGCTCGATAAAGCCAAAGCCTTTCGCATCATTGAACCATTTAACGGTGCCGGTAGTAGTAGACATAATCGTATCCTATTGATTTCAATTGTAAATCAGCCTCAAAATTAAGGCTGGTTGGCTGGAAGTGATGCTATGACTTATGAAGAACAGGACGAGAACTAAAACAGGACATCGAAATGGGGTGCATAAATAAATGGCGTACTTTCAGACAAACGGGATTATATACGGCTTTATTCGGGTGTCAACGATATTTCCCTTCTGATTCAGGCACATAACTTTAATCACCTGTATGGGGTGTTTTTAGAGTGTTGTTTTGCAGCGATACGGGCCTTTCCTTGAGGGCATTTTGTGTCCGGTTAGCCTTCTGACACACCGCAGGAGCGGCTTTAAGGGCAACAACGGAAAAAGCCGGTCAGGGAAAGACCAGTCCTCGGTGCAAGCACGCTCAGCATGAAATATAGCTGACCCAAGGTCAGTAAATGGGAGTCAGATCCCTGTTTGTCTTCTATTTCACGGGCGATACGCTATTTCGACAAAGAATTCACGTTCGCGGCCCGGGAAATAGCGGTAGTTACCGAAGGCGAAGT
>NZCC01000072.1 GCA_002688175.1 Chromatiales bacterium | reverse complement strand
TAAATCGCTTGCCTTTCATCGGTTCCTCCAATATCGAGAAACCCTAACATAGCAAGTGGACCAATTATGACGGGGCTAGCCAGCACCCCAGCCTCGTGGGCCTGCAGTATCTTGATGATCCGTTCTTCCGAAAATCTCTTGCGCTTCATTTTTGGACCTCCCATGGGTCAAAATACAGGGAAATCCTCGTGAGTTCATGGTCCGGATAGTGGGGGTAAGGTCATTGGGAGCCAGCTTAATACAATATCACTCTACAACTCGATCAATAACAATCGAGAAACTCTTTCCCGTTGCTTCATTTGAACGCCAGACACTCTCTCCAAACAGGTCGCCTGCTTGCGCCGTTGGCTCGCCGCTGTTGGTGATTCGTGCAATTAACTTTACTTGCGGTAGAGATGTCAGTGAGCGGCCGGGGGTCATCGCATTGGCATCAGAGATGTTTAACGTCACAGGGAAGCCCTCCGTAACGTGCCTGACGGCAGCCAAAGGTGGACCAGGCTGGTTCGGATCGCGAGCCACGAGGTAAAGCACAGCTCCTGGTTTGGTTCGCTCGGCAAGTTGCTCGGAAACCGACACACTGACATCAATGCCCTGCCCTGGCGCACTGATGTTTTCGGCTGTAACACCCACTTGCGCCAGTTGCGACTCAATCACGGCACGAATTTCTTCAGGTGGCGACATGGCCAGCAACCGCTGCCAGCGGTCACGAAACTGATCCAGATCACCGCGTACCATTGATGCCATACCACCATAAAACAGGGCCTTGGGGTTTTGTGGATCGGTGACAAGTACTTCTTCAACCAACCGGCCCGCATCACGCATCAGATTGCTGCGGTCAAGCAGTATGTCCGCCTCGGCTACGCCGAGGATTGCTTCGGTACTCGGGTCAAGTGCCATGGCCTGGCGGTAGGCACGACGTGATTCGGCGATCTGTTGCAACTGGACATAGGTACGGCCCAATAATAACCAGCCATTAACATCCCCTGGCTCGGCTCGTAACCTGTCTTCGAGTTTACTAACCATCTCGGGAAGATCACCCGCCTTGCCATCGCCACCCATTCTGGAAGGAGCTGTGGCTGCAGCAGTTGCCGACCAGTCATGATTGCTGGCAAAAAGATAAATCACCAGCACCGCTGCCGGCAGGGCCAGGCCGAGCACCAGTGCGGCGACGAGTGATGCGGGTGTATCGTCAGATTTGCGCAGTAACGGCCTGATGACAATGGCGACGGCAAGACCCGTCAGAACAACTGCGGCAATGATAAACAGATTCATTGTTTCATCAATCCCCGCTACCGTTAGTTGAGTCGTTATCCAGATTTACCGGCAACGCTGTACGCCTGCGTACGACGCGCCACAACACAAAGCCACCAAATATCAACAGCAATCCCGGTGCCAGCCATAATAATGCGGCAGGCCCTCCGTAACGTGGTTTGTACAGCACAAAATCGCCATATCGATCGGTCAGGAAAGTTTTAATTTGTTGCTCACTTTGCCCGGCTGCAACCATTTCCCAGACCTCGCGACGCAAATCAGCGGCCAGCGGCGCGCTCGAATCACCAATTGTCTGGTTCTGGCACACCAGGCAACGCACTTCCTCCGTCAATCGTTCATACAATTCCTGTTGTTCCGGGTTGTCCAGCGGCTTATGGGCATCGAGTGCATAAGCGGTGGACAGGCTGAACCACACGATCAGGATTACCGGCAAGCGCGGTGCGTTCACCGTGTTTCACCGGCGGCAGCCGCAATGCGGGTTAGAAATTCAGTTTTCCAGACATCCATTGTCATTGGACTGATATGACGATACAAAACTGTGCCGTCGGGAGCGATCAGGAAAGTCTCCGGCGCACCATAAACACCCCAGTCAATCGCCACGCGGCCTTCCTTGTCGAATGCGTTAGCGGTGTAGGGATTACCGAGTTTTTGCAGCCAGCTACTGGCCAGTCCCACATCATCCTTCCAGTTCAGGCCATAGATCTGTACCTGACCCTGTGCAGCTATCTGATTCAGGACCGGGTGCTCTTGGCGGCAACCCGAACACCAGGTTGCCCAGACGTTAAAGATACTGAATTGCCCGCGCAAGTTTGCATCAGTCACAGTTTTATCAGGCTCATCAAGCCGCGGCAGGCTGAAGGTCGGAATTTGCTTACCGATCAAAGGAGACGGCACGAAAGTCGGATCACGATTCAGCCCGACCATTAAAAAAATGACCAGAATCGCGAAGCCGACAATCGGTACGATGAATCGATTCATTGCGAGTTATACCAACTTGGTGGCTGTGCCGGATTCAACGGCCGGACTTTTGCTCTGTATGGCGGCACGATAGCGACGGTCACCCATTGCAATCAGACCACCGAGTGCCATGACGATACAACCGAGCCAGATAAAACGAATCATCGGTTTGTACTGAATCCGCAGACTCCAGGCGTTATCACCAAGATCCTCGCCCAGCGCTACAAACAGGTCGCGACCGAGACCCACATCGATTCCTGCCTCGGTCATCGGCATCGTTTGCACCCGGTAAACCCTTTTCTCGGGATTCAGATGCGCAATTATCCTGCCGTCCTGACTGATGTCTATATCGGCACGTAAGGCAGTGTAATTCGCACCCTGAACCTGCTGCAGATCGTTGAACGTAACCGAGTAGTCAGCCACCTGAACAGTCTCGCCAATTCTGACGCTTTGGTCAGTTTCAATGCTATAAGTTGAAGTAACCGTGACGCCGATGACAAACAGGCCGACACCGGCATGAGCGATCTGCATGCCTATCATACTCGCCGTCAGCAGCGGCCCTTTACCGAAGAGTCGCATGACCGGATCTCGCAGTGAAGCCAGCACCAGCCAGATACCGGTTACGACACCGACGAATGTCAGCACCGGTCCGGTTCCCCAGGCGAGAGCAGTCATCATGATTCCGGTTATCAGCGCGATAACGACAAGCCAGCGCAACTTGCGCACCATTTGTGCCGTATCCGCTTGTTTCCATGCGGCATGCATGCCAATACCGGCGAAGATAACCAGCGGCAACATAGGGATGATGAACACGGTGTCGAAATAAGGTTTACCGACCGATATCTTGCCCATGGCGAGTGCATCCAGCACCAGCGGGTAAAGTGTACCGAGCAAAATCAAACCGGTAGCGGCACTGAGCAAGATGTTATTGATCAGCAGGAATGTCTCGCGTGAGACTGCCTTGAAACCGGCATTCCGATCAAGCCCCGGGGCTCGCCATGCATAGATCGACAGCGCGCCACCGATAACAATGACCAGCAGGCTAAGAATGAATACCCCGCGCGTTGGGTCGCTGGCAAAAGCATGCACCGAAACGAGCACACCGGAACGAACCAGGAAGGTGCCAAGCAAACTCAGTGAAAATGCACCAATCGCCAGCAACAGCGTCGAACCCTTGAACAAGTCGCGTTTTTCCGTGACGGCCAGCGAATGGATCAACGCAGTACCAATCAGCCATGGCATGAACGAAGCATTTTCGACCGGGTCCCAGAACCACCAGCCACCCCAACCAAGTTCGTAATAGGCCCACCAGCTGCCAAGCGCGATCCCGAGCGTCAGAAACGTCCACGCAGCCGTCGTCCACGGACGCACCCACCGGGCCCACTGTTGATCCACGCGACCCGCGAGCATCGCGGCAATCGCATAGGCGAAGGCGACGGCAAAACCGACATAGCCGGTGTATAACATCGGAGGATGCAGGGCCATGGCCGGATCCTGCAGCAGCGGATTCATGTCATTACCGTCGAACGGTACCGGCAAAATTCTCAAAAACGGGTTCGATACACTCAGAATGTAAAGCAGCAGGCCGACACTGATGAAGCCCATGACACCGATGACCCGTGTTGCCAGGTAATCGGGCAAGCGGCGACTCGATACGGAAACTGCCACGGTCCAGAAGGACAGCAACAGCACCCAGAGCATCAGTGATCCTTCGTGTCCGCCCCAGACTGCCGCAACCCGATACAGGATCGGTAATTGACTGTTCGAGGTCGATGCGACGATCAGCACCGAAAAATCATTGATGATGAACGAGTAAGTCAAAAGGCCAAAGCCAATCGTCAGAAAAACAAAATGCCCGACAGCGGCCGGCCTGGCTACCGCCATCCAGGAGCGCTGATTACGGTGAGCGCCCACCAGGGGGAAAATGGTTTGCACGCCCGCAAGACACAATGCGATCGTCGTACAAAGCTGGCCGAGTTCGGGAATCATCAGTGGCTAGAGAGAAAACTTAGTTTTTTGCCGGACCGGCAGGCTTGCCGTCAACCGGGTGTCCCTGTTCAGCAAGCAGTTCGGCCACTTCGGGCGCCATATAATTCTCGTCATGTTTGGCCAGAACCTCTTCTGCAAGAAAACTGCCATCAGGTTGCAGATAGCCGTGAGCAACAACACCCTGACCTTCGCGAAACAAATCAGGTAAAACACCTTCATAGGATACGGGTAAGGTATTTTTCAGATCCGTCACCATGAACGTTACTTTGAGCTCGCCGGATTCTCGCGTGAGGCTGCCCTCTTCAACCAATCCACCCAGACGAAATTTCCGTCCTTCGGGTGCTTCACCGGCAATGGCCTGCGTCGGGCTGTAAAAGAACAGCAGGTTTTCCTGAAATGCCTGCAGTGCAAGGCCGACTGCAAGACTCACACCGACGACAACGAGGCCGACGGTCAACATCCGTTGTTTTCTAGGTGTCATTTTGTTGCTTCATTTTCCTGGTGGTACGATGATGATGCCGCGCCGCTGCCATTGTTGCGCGTTCAACTGATATCCGAAATTTGCGACGTGCAGCCACAATATTAAAAATCACGCACACGAACCAGATGCCGAATGCGCCCCACACAAACTGGGCGTAACCACCCATCGCAAAAAACTCTGCCATTCTACCCTGCTCCGGGCATTTCGCCGAGCAGATCCTGCACCCAGCGGGAATTATGTTCACGATCCAGAACCTCGGCCCTGACGCGGTACAGCAGCAACGCGCCAAAAAACAATGTCGAGGCCGCGATCAGCAGCAATAACGGCCACAACATGTCGCCGGAAATCGACGGCGCATCGAGTTTCTTGATACTCGGCCCCTGGTGCAGGCTACTCCACCAGATCACCGAATAATGGATGATCGGCAAATTCACGACGCCGACGACGGCCAGCAAGCCGCCGGCCCGATCCGCCTTACTAATGTCCTCAAAAGATGCGCGTAAGCTCATGTAACCAAAGTAAATAAATAACAGGATCAGCTCGGACGTCAGCCGTGGATCCCATTCCCAGTAAGTCCCCCACATCGGCTTGCCCCAAAGCATGCCGGTGAGTAGCGAGACTGCCGTGAATGATGCGCCAATCGGTGCCGCACTGGCGGCGACCGCATGCGCCAGTTTGATGCGCCAGATCAACCCGATGCCCGATGTGACGGCCATCAGGGCATAGATCATCGTCGACAGGTATGAGCTCGGCACGTGTACATAAATGATCCGAAACCCTTCGCCCTGTTGATAGTCGGCCGGCGCCAGCACCAGCCCGCCGTAGGTACCGATCGCAATCAGGATCAGTGACGACCACAGCATCCACGGGCTGAAAATCCCCGCCAGGCGATAGAAATGTGGCGGCGAAGCCAGTTTATGAAACCAATTCCACATGATCTTTCAGTCTGTTGCTTGCAATCCTAAATTCATGGCCAATTGCCGGGGAAGATAGAACCCGGAACATGGCCACAGCTCAATCGAGGCTTATACGTATCGCCGCCGCCGAAGCAAGTGGCAATAGACTCAAGGCCAGCAACAACAATGCGCTGAGCAGATAAAGCGGCCCGGTGATCTGCTCTCCGGAGCCTGCCAGATCGGTCGCCCGCGCACCAAACATTAACACCGGTAACATCAGCGGCAATACCAGCAGGGCCAGTAAACCTCCGCTTTGCCGTACGCCGGCTGTCAGCGCCGCTCCCACGGCACCGAGCAGGCTCAGCGTCGGCGTACCGATGAGAAGCGTCAGCGATAATGCACGCACACCCTCCACCGGGAGATAGTAGGTGACAGCCAGGGCGGGTGCCAGCATAACGAGCGGCAGACCGTTCAGCAACCAGTGCGCAACCGTTTTGCCGAATATTGCCAGCGCCAAAGGGTATGGACTGAGTACCAGCTGTTCCATGGAGCCGTCCTCAATATCGCCGCGAAATAGCGCGTTCAGTGATAACAGCGTTGCCAGTAAAGCGGCAATCCACAATACAGCCGGCCCGAGATTGCGCAACATTTCATGCTGCGGTGATAGAGCCAGCGGGAACAACGACGCGACCATTACAAAAAACATCAACGGGCTGGCGAGATCCCCCCAACGTTTAAAGGCGATTTGCAATTCGCGCCGCACGATGGCCGCAAAGAACCGACTGAGGTTCATGCACCATCTCCGAGAAAAATTTCGTCAGGCGATTCGCTCGTTATGCGAATGTCCTCATGGGTGGCAGCAATTGCGAGGCCACCCCCGGCGACATGTGCGTGTAGCCGATCTTCTACATATTCGCGTCCGGCGGCATCCAGATTGGTAACAGGTTCATCCAACAGCCAGAGGGCCGCATCAGACATCAGCACCCTGGCCAATGCCGTACGGCGTTTCTGTCCGGCCGACAGATAACGTGTTTCCAACTGCGCGCACTGAGACAAATTCAGCGCATTGAGCAGTCCGGGAATCTGCTCGCCGGACTGGCCAAAAAGCTGGGCCGAGAACTCAAGGTTATGGGTAACGGTCAGATCGGCCTTAAGACCATCGGCATGGCCAAAATAGGCCAATGCGGCACCGAACGTCTGGCGAGTTTTTTCAATCGACTCACCACACCACTCGACATGCCCGGTTTCCGGACGCGTCAGGCCGCTCAGGACGCGTAATAACGTTGTTTTACCCGAGCCGTTAGAACCGCGTACCAACAGTAACGAACCCGCATCAACCTGGAAAGACAGTTCCTCGAACAGGCAATTGGGGCCACGCCACAGTGTCAGGTTAATAGCCGACAAGCGGGTCATTGAGGAATCAACCGAGGCGTAAAACCTGACTCAGGGTATCCACCGTTCGGTATTACCCTATGGATAACAATGCTCTGGGTTCGTTCAGCAGAGTTTACTTTAACTTTCATACGCTGTTGGCTGGACGTATCAGCAGTTTGGACCCGGAGGATAAAGGATCATACGGCGTTAGGACAGCTTAGAACCGAATGGATTCGGGGATTGAGCATCTTGGGACCGACATGCCGGAGCCTGTGATGATCTGCAAAATCCCTTACATCGGTACCTGATTTGATGTGCTATGGTCAGTATATATTAGGCAATAGCGCTCGCCGTTAAGGAACCGAACATGTATCCACCAGAAATCTCTCGTCACATCGGCAGGCTGATCGTTGCAGCCACTCTGACTGTCGGCAGCACCACTCTCGTGTTTGCCGGCCCTGCCGGCCATGCTGGCATGATGGGAACACATCAGTCGCATTCCATGATCCCGGATGGCTGTCAGTTTGCTGCCCATGATGGGACTCAACAACCGGCTGACTACATGCAATCATTTGGTACCGAGCTGGGTCTTAGCGGACAGCAGCAACAGGACCTGCAGATCCTGGCTATGGACTATGGCGAGCGTCTGCGTGACCTGGCGAAGCTCATGGGTGAAAACGGCAAAAAACTGTCCATGACCGAACCCGATGATCCCAACTATTGGCCGCTTGCCCAGGAAGTTAGTGCATCCGCTGCAGCAAGTACCGCAGAAACGGTCATTCTGCTCAGTGAGATGCGGGAAAAATTCTTTCAGGTGTTGACACCTGAGCAACGTATACAGCTGAAAAGCCAGATTGAAGAACGCGTGGCGCAATGTCGACCGCCTGTCGAAGCTGAGTCGTCGGCTGAATAAAGCGAGGAGTCTGAGGGGTCAGTTATCAACCAAAAACCCCCATGATGAGCAGCTTAATCGGCTCATAAAGGGCCTTAAGATTAGTTGCCCGCCTTGTTCTGACTCCAACTGCCGTTAAACATCCGCTACAAGGTGGGTAATACTATTCGGCTCGACATTGTCCTTGGCGATGTACACAAACTGCACCATCGTCTCGCGGCTGATGGGCATCACCGGTTCGTCAATTGCGCCGTAATTCTCAAGCAATGCCAACAGTCCAGCCTGTGCGCCGTCAACGACTGTCGCTAGAAACACTCTAAGAATAATTGGCTAAGTGATTGTTTTATAATAAAGGTCAGGGTCTCTACTACATAGCCAAGCATGGCGTGACCTGCCCCCAGAATCTACTGGTTTTGTTTATATCCCTTTAGAAGCTAGATAAGCTGAATGCCCTAGTATTACAGGGCTTCTAGGGCTTTGTCAGAAGTGTTGAGAACTTGGAATGGAGGCTAGGGTCTCAACCGCATAGCTAAGCGTGATCCTTAAATTTACAACGATTTACTGGCATGAATAACCCGCCGATGTCATGAACGCATTGGTCGCCAGTTCAGCAATATATCGCCGTATTTTTTATCCGCGGCATCAAAGGCATCCGGAGCGCCCTGCTCCAGCATAGTCCTGTTAAGTCTCGCGAAATTTTCCCGGCCACCCTCTTCTGGCCATTGGATCGTCGCATCAATTGCTATCTTGCTACCCTTACCCGGGGTAACAATACTGGGATCCACCGGCAATGCGGGCATGGACTCATACACTTGATGATTCCCCCAAGGCTGCCAGCGCGCACCTACTGCTGCCAACAAATCATGCTGATTCATCACATCAATATCTTTATCGACCACTATCACAATCTTGGAGAAATAATCTGCCTCAAGTATTGCTTTGGCAACTTCCAGCCCCTGTTCAGGCCGGTTTTTATCGATACTGACATAGGTGGTGCCTACTGAGCGCGTATCCGGAAACCAGTCCACTATCTCAGGCATTTCTTTCTTAAGCAGGTGAAAAGGTCTCGCATGCCTTGCCGCCATCGGCGTACCGGCAGATACACCGGTGTAATTATTCATAATCCATGGATCGACACGATGTGACACAGCTGTCACTCTCATCCAAAACACATCTTCAAAGCGTGCACCCATGTATCCGACCATCTCGCCGTAGGGTCCTTCGGGACGCACATCATCAAGTGGCACCTCGCCTTCAATCACCATTTCGGCATGCGCCGGAATCATCAGGTCGTTTGTCTCACTTTTTACGACTTCGATAGCTCGCCCGGCCAAACCACCAGCAATCGATAATTCGTCAACAACTCCTTCAGCACCATAGGACATCTTGCTACCAGTAATTGACCAGACATAGGGGTCAGGCGTTAATACAATGGAAACATGCCCGATCTTCTCTCCCCGCTCACGCGCAGCGACTAGATGGCGATATCCCGTCTGTCCAACAGAAGTCTGTAAACCAATTTCGCGCGGGCCACGCAAATGGCAGCGATAGGTGCCAAAATTCACCCCATATTTGGGATTCGGATGGCGGGTAAACACACATCCCGTATTAATGTAACGTCCTGCATCTGCTGGATTACATTGAATAAAAGCAAATTTTGTCAGGTCAATATCATCGCCGCGCAGAACTACCTCCTTGCACGGCGCATGGGCTGAATCGACCGCAACTGGAGCAATGGTCGGATATTCGCCGTTGTTTTTTATCAACTTTTTTTCTACATGACGGCGCGCCTGACGATAGCTATTGAACGGATCAAGCATGACTGGCCCATCATCAACAGGATCCAGCCCAAAAATAATACTTTCACCCCATCCATGGCCGCTTTCGTTAACCAGCAACGGACCCTTTATCCATTTTCCATCAATACGAATCTCTTCGAACAGAAACGTGGGTGCGCCACGCATGGTGTACAAATCGCGGGCGCGATACATGAGAGCCGTACCTTCATAGCTATCCTGATCTACTCGAGGAATAGTAATGAGTAGATTATGTGCTTTGAGCGCAGCTATATAGTCACGCATAGATTGAAAGGGCGCCCCAGGAACCGGGCGATTAAGCGGCTGCTTGCCCGACATGGCGGACGGGCTGGCGCAGCCAGATCCGGCCATTGCAGCACCAACAACTGAACCTATTACTTCTCTTCTGCTAAAAGCGCTCATAATATTTCACCCTCCAAGAAGTTACATCTGCGCCACTGTTCAAATAGCTACATGAATTAAAATTGTCGCAGACGCTCTATTAAATTCTGATGTCTGCCAGCAGAATTTAATTAAGGTTGTCGCGGAATTCCTCGAAGTCCGGACGGACCAGAGATTTGCGTAGCATGCGCACGTAATTCTCAGGTCCCAGCGGGCACTGTGCATAAAGAATATGCCGCCAGCCTTCAGGTTTTTTGCGGAATAAGGTCAGCACCCGGTCCTTGCCAGCGGTGGGTTCCTGCGGACCAAAGATCAACTGTATCTCAAAAAAGTGATCAAAAATGGCAATGGCCAGATCGTCATCCAGCAATTTCACACGCAGGTTGGAATAGTCCCAACGAAAACCGCTAAGTACCTTGCGGCCCGGGTTCCAGTATTTCTCCAGCTGCGGCCAGGAGAAAAACGGTTGCTCGATTTCCTCGGGCACATACCACGGTTCCGGGTCATCGGCATCCCAGACTTCTTTAAGCCGGCCAAAATCCTGACTATTCCAGATATCACGAGTGGTATTCAGTACATCATTGATGGCATTGAACACTTCATCTGGTGCAGAGCTTGGAATATCGGCCGGTGGCGGCCCGAGGTGTCCGTCGGCCTCCGCTTTGCCCATGAAGCCGCCGAGCCCACCAAGAGCTAACAGCAGTCCCAGCGCTTCACGGCGATCGGGTTGCAGCAGTTGTTCTTCGTCAACAGTATCAGGGGCGACAGCATCGGAGCCGGGCGCATCATTTTGACTCTTTGTCGTGTGTGTTGTCATTTCAACCTCGTTCATCAATATTGGCCGGCAATGCTGTCCTCGCCGCGCAGGACTGCCAGAACAATGCGGATCTTCTCTTGTTACCACTAACCATTGCAAATAGTTTCAATAACATAGAAATAGATATCAGAAACGAGTGTAACTGACTGTTTTAATTGGAGGCTAGGGTCGGAATCGAACCGGCGTACACGGAGTTGCAGTCCGCTGCATAACCACTCTGCCACCTAGCCGTGCCAGCCTGCGGCAGCTGTGGTGCTGACGCGACCTCTAATGCCGTCACAGACCATACCCCGTGGACGGGGAAAATGGAGCGGGCAACCAGGTTCGAACTGG
This sequence comes from Chromatiales bacterium, assembly GCA_002688175.1. Classification (GTDB taxonomy): domain Bacteria; phylum Pseudomonadota; class Gammaproteobacteria; order Steroidobacterales; genus SMWD01. The sequence goes on along the minus strand of NZCC01000072.1, from coordinate 12,447 downwards.
CGACCTCAACCTTGGCAAGGTTGCGCTCTACCAACTGAGCTATGCCCGCTTTGAGGATCTGGACGCCGGATCTAAAACCAGACCCGGACGCGAATGATAAAGCCTGTCAGCAGTCTGTCAAGAAACACCGTCAGACTCTGTTAAAGCCGGCCAGGCCGCCCTGATGTAGACAAACATTGAATACATGGTCAGCCCGGCTGAAATAAGCAACAGAATCATGCCGATCTCATAGATCGGTATGCCATACAGCGGGTAGGTCCAGATCATCATACCCAGTCCGACCATCTGCATGATGGTCTTGATTTTACCAAAACCGGATACCGCGACCAGGTTGCGTGCGCCCAATTCGGCCATCCATTCGCGGAGCGCCGAAATGGTGAATTCCCGACCGATGATGATGGCTGCAATCAGTGCAATGATAATCCGTGGATCTGACTGCACGATGATAACCAGCGTGGTCGTGACCATGAGTTTATCGGCGACCGGATCAAGAAATGCGCCGAATTTTGACGTCAGGTTCAGGCGACGGGCCAGATAGCCATCCAGCCAATCCGTTAAACCGGCGATGGAAAAGATGACACAGGCGATAGGATGCATCCACTCGCTGGGCGGCAGGTAGTAGACGAAAGCAATCAGCGGAATCGCAGCGATGCGAAACCACGTCAGAAGCGTTGCTATATTGAGGCTTGATGACATTCTTTCCGACCGATCTTTTCAGTGGAATAAGTTTCGAGTTTATTTTCCGTCATTTTAATTACAAATTCACCTGTAAAACAGAAAAGCTGCTTTTCTCGCTCACCCACCATGCAAACGATCGTATATTCGTTTGGCCAGCGTACGGCTAATGCCCTTGACGTCTACGAGGTCGTCGATTCCTGAACGTTTGACCCCTTGCAGGCCGCCAAATGCTTTGAGTAATGCCTTGCGCCGCTGTGGTCCAAGCCCCGGGATGGATTCGAGTACAGATTGTTGTTGCGCCTTGCCGCGGCGCTGACGATGCGCAGTGATTGCGAAACGATGCGCTTCATCACGAATCTGCTGGATCAGGTGCAGGGCAGGTGAATCACCGGACAGGTGCAGTGCTTGCTTCTTGTCAGCGAGAAATAATTTCTCACGACCAGGCTTGCGCCCCTGCCCTTTGGCGACACCAAGCAGTGTGACACCAGTCAGGTGCAACTCGTGCATGGCCGTGATGGCCTTGCCGAGTTGCCCGCGTCCACCATCGATCAGAATCAGATCCGGCAGTGGTGCCTCACCCTTCAATACCCGTTTATAGCGTCGAGTTACGGCTTGCTCAATGGCCGCATAATCATCGCCAGGTTCGACATTACGAATATTGAAGCGTCGATAAGCAGACTTTACGGCGCCCTGAGGTCCAAAAACGACACATGAAGCTACAGTCTCCTGACCACCCGTATGGCTGATATCAAAACATTCGATCCGTTCAGGAGTTTCATCCAGGCCGATCAGGTCCGTCAGTGACTCGAACTGGCGAGCAATCGTTGCATTTGACGCTCGATGTGTCAGCAACCCCTGGGCAGCATTGGTCGCAGCCATCTCCAGCCAGCGCTTGCGGTGGCCACGAACCTTACGCCGAACCGCAACGCTACGTCCGGCGCGTTCAGTCAACGCTGCTTCAAGAAGTTCATGATCGTCAATTTCAGTGCAGACGAGAATTTCCGGTGGCGCATCCTGTGAAAAATAATGCTGCGCAATAAAAGCAGACAACACTTCCCTGGACTGTGTATGAGCCGATGTCTTAGGGAAATAGTGATGACTGCCAAGCATTCTGCCGCCCCGAATCATCAGGACAGCAACACAGAATGTCCCCGCCTCAGACACCACAGCCAGGGCATCAGCATCCTTCATGCCGGCTCCGGTTACAACCTGGCGGGCCTGCATATCCTTTATTGTCGCAATCTGGTCACGGTATTGCGCCGCCAATTCAAAATTCAGCGCTTCGGCAGCAACATCCATCCGCTTCTGCAAATCTTTGATCACGGCATTGTTCTTGCCGGTCAAAAACCGGATGGCATTGTCGATATCGCGACGATATTCATGCTCATCGATCAGACCGACACACGGCGCGCTGCAGCGTTTAATCTGGTATTGCAGGCACGGACGACTTCGATTCTCGAAATACGATCCAAAGCACTGGCGAATACGAAATAACTTGTGTAATTGCCCAAGCGTCTGACGTACCGCACCAGCTGAAAGATAAGGGCCAAAATAACGGCTCTCGACTGAGCGCTTACCACGGTAAAATTCAAAACGTGGAAACTTATTTGACTTGGTCAGTTTGATGAACGGGTAACCCTTCCCATCACGCAACAAAACATTGAAACGTGGTTGATGCGCCTTGATCAGGTTGAATTCAAGCAACAAGGCTTCTGTTTCAGTTGCTGTTAACGTTACTTCAACATCAACAGTGTGGTTCATAAGCGCCTGGGTTTTAGGATGATGAGCCTTGTTGCCGAAGTAGCTGGCTACCCGCTTTTTCAGATTAAGCGCTTTGCCGACGTAGAGAACCGTCCCATCGGCGGCAAGCATGCGATAAACCCCGGGCCGCTGACTCAGTGTCGCCAGGAACTTTTTGGCATTAAAGGACTCGCCCATTTACTGATCAACCGCTGGCGTCGAGCGCTGCTCGCAGTCCACGAAAAACATCTCTGAACATTTCGGTAGTCAGGCGTCGGGTCTGTGTGTTGTATCGACTGCAATGATAAGAGTCGATTAATTTCAGCTCCTGGTCGATCTTATGCTCGACTCCGTGCCCAAACCGAAAAGCAGATAGCTTCAGGTCGAACGCCTTGAGCACCGCCCGGTGAGCAATGGTTCCGAGGGCCAGCACATAACCATTGGCAGGAACGCTGTTTAACTCATCGGTAAGGTATGGATTGCAGGTATTGACTTCGCTTGTCGTGGGTTTATTTTCGGGTGGTAAACAGCGTACCGCATTGGTAATCCTGCAGTCGCGTAGCTTGAGTTCGTCATCGGAGTTTTTACTGTAAGGCTGGGTCCCGAAGCCAAATTCATATAATGTTTCGTATAGCAGGATGCCGGCATGGTCACCGGTGAAAGGTCGGCCGGTTGCATTTGCACCATGTTTACCCGGGGCGAGACCAACAATTAGCAAACGAGCATCCGGATCACCGAATGACGGGACCGGACGAGAGAAATAATCCGGATGCTCGGCTCGAACATCATTCAAAAACCCGGCCAAGCGTGGACATTTTCGACAACCGGTATCAAACCCAGCGCTCATGAATACTGAAAACCCGTCAAGGCACTGTCAGGCTGAACGGGTCGCGGTTGCGCGATCAGCGATACGCAAGGCAACTTCCATGGCCTGCTCGTAGTTCAGGCGCGGATCAACCTGCGTCAGGTAAGCCCTTTCAAGGTCTTGTTCATCAAGTCCGCGCGCACCACCGACACACTCGGTCACATGATCTCCGGTTAACTCCAGGTGTACACCACTGAGTATGCTCCCGGCCTCATCATGGATGCGAAAGGCCGACTCAATTTCGCCAATAATATTATCAAGTCGCCGTGTCTTTCTGCCGCCGGTTACTGATTCGGTATTGCCGTGCATCGGGTCACACATCCACAAGACAGGCACCTCCAGAGCGGTAACAGTTTTGATCAGGCGTGGTAAATGTTCATCAATATGTCCGGCTCCAAAACGATGAATAAGAGCCAGGCGCCCTTCTTCACCATTTGGGTTCAATGTAACGATAAGGTGCTGCAGGTCCTCATCCGTCATCCCGCTGCCCACTTTAATGCCGATCGGATTACGTATGCCCCGACAATACTCAACATGCGCGCCGCCAGGATCGGCTGTGCGCATGCCAATCCACGGGAAGTGTGTCGTCAGGTTATACCACTCGTCACGGTGTTCGAGAAAACGCGTCTGCGCCTGCTCGTATAAAAGATGTAATGCTTCGTGCGAGGTGTAGAAATCAACCCGCTGGGCCTGATTAATCTTGGTGCCGGTAATCGACTCGAAAAAATCCAGGCTATCGGCAATACGCTCGACAAGGTAATGATATTCAGCTGCTGATGCCGAGTGACTGACAAAATCCAGGTCCCAGTTTTCCGGATGATGCAAATCTGCAAATCCGCCGTCGATCAATGAACGAATGAAATTTACCGTCAGGGCGGCTCGCTCATAACCGCGCAACATCAGCTCCGGATCCGGCTCCCGATCACTACGGTTAAATGCCATGCGATTGACCAGATCACCCCGGTAACTCGGCAGTGACACCCCGTCTCGCTTCTCCATATCAGCCGAACGTGGCTTGGCAAACTGGCCTGCCATGCGTCCAATCCGGATAATAGGCCGAGTCAATCCGGCCGTCATGACGACACTCATCTGCAATAAAATTTTCAGCTTGCGGACAATGTTTTCTGAGGTACATTCATCGAAGTTTTCAGAGCAGTCTCCGCCCTGCAGAACAAATGCCCGGCCCTGTTGGGCGGCGACGATCTTTTCGCGTAACGCCTCAATTTCCCAGCTCGTTACGAGCGGCGGCAATTTACCCAGTTGCGCAACTACCCGGTCAACATGCGCACTATCGGCATAAGCCGGCTGCTGGATAGCGGGCAGACTTTGCCAGCTATCAGGTTTCCAGGTTGATTTGCCTGCGCTGCTCATTGCCCGGCAACCAGTGAATCGTAAACCAGTGCAGCCCACTGATCCGGCTTGATGAAACCATTGCCCCACAGAGGATCATATTCAGCAGTAGGCTGTGCCTCGACAACCTGTTGTTTCGATTGCCCGTTTGCAATCAGTTCATCAATTCGATCCGCGACAGTATTCAGCATGGCACGATAACGCTCGAGTGCTTGCTTGTCCGCTAATGGACCATGACCCGGCATTATTTTCGTTGCAGCATTGATGTGCAATAACGCGCCATCAATTGCCGAGATCATGCCTCGAATCGAACCACCGCTGTCAACGTCGATAAATGGATATAACTCATTAAAAAAAGTATCGCCAAGGTGCACTACATTTGCTTCATGAAACCAGATGACGGAATCACCATCGGTATGTGCCGGCGGTACGTGTTGTACTTGAATCGTTAACGAATTGAGGTGCAGCGTCACCGTGCTGTCGAATGTGACGACTGGCAGGGCTGCCGGCGGGGATGGTGGTGACTCAGAGCGGAAGAATGACGAAAAATGAGTTGCATTCATCCGCTTCCGTACGTTGTCATGCGCAATGATTATTGCACCGATCGCGGCGACAATCTTGTCATTCATGGGTGCGTACTGATCATCAATCAACAGCACGCCATCCGCGCCGACGCTGACCCCGATGTTGCCGCCCTGACCCATCAGCATATACAGACCATCCGCAACGGGAACCGTCTTAATCGATGCGTTGCTAAAATCCTGAGCGCTGACTGAAGCCGTCAACATAAAAATGAGCGCCACGCAGCCACTACTGATTGCTATTTTTATATTCATGGCCCGGATTATCGCAGCATAACGGTCGACATCGGAACCCCGGGGCGCGGAAATAAGGCCGCTACTCGCTGCACTTGACACTTTGCCAGCGCTCTTTCATGTCATATGGGGTCAGATCTGACCAATTTTCGCCGTCCCTGGCGGGGTGTTTTTCCATCATATCGACACCGACTGCGCCGGATCCCGGGAAATATCGACTAATTCCACATCAATCTAACTGGCCCTATGGGATAGAAATTCCTGTCCGTCTTCCGTCTTTGGACCCGTCGACTCATGGGTTGAAAATTAGACTACCGTGGTGGGATTACTTCCTTTTTCCCCGCAGCTATGGCGTATGACTTTCCAATCAAAAGACTCCTCTTCACAGAAGTCCTTACCCTTCATCTGAAACACAAAGAAAAGTTTGCCAAGGATTTATGGCTCAACAATGGAAATCAGTTTATCGTTTTAAATCAAAAGGTGCTGGAAAACCCGAAATGTGTGGCCAAAAGATTTCTGTCGAAACTGATTAAGGTGAAGAACTCCGATAAAGACAGTCTGAATTCCATGCTCAGAATAATTTACAAAGGCCCGCCATAAAACCCCAATAATGAAATTTCGAATCTGTGCACATTGATAGTTCACATAATTCAATGTCGCTGGACCTTTGCATGCTATTGTGAGATGTTTATTTGTCGATAACTACGGCGTGCCTGTCTCATGGCAATACTCAAGCATATAGATGTAAGCGGCGGCATCGACAATGCGCTGGCTCGCCACCAACGCAACGCCATATTTCCATTTAGCCGGCAAGTAACAGGTCTGCAAAATTGTTTTATGGAGTACCCGCGCTCTATAAGCATTGAAACACTTGTGCTTTGCAATGCAACTTGTGGTTTTTGCCCATACCCCGATTCTCCTCGAAAGAATCAGAAGATGAGTTCAGAGTTATTTTATAAAATCATCGATGATTTAAAAGTAATCCCTGAAACTCATAATTTCTATATTACTTTAAGCCGTATAAATGAGCCTTTAATGGACCGCAGACTTAAAGAGTTCAGCTTGCACATACAAAAGGTTTTTCCAACTACAAAACAGATAATTTGGTCGAATGGCACGCTTTTAACAAAGCGAAATATTGAATGGATTAGCAAAATTGATAGTGCCTCATTTAGTATCTCACTGAATTCTTTAGATGACGATGAACATAAAATATTTATGGGCCTCCCGTTGCCTCCCGTAGTAAGAAAACTTGATTACTTACATGATCTGCTCTCCAAAAACCTAATTAATAATGATGTAGTTCTTTATGCCCCATATTTAACTCAAAAACAGGCTGAAAAATTCCAAAAATCATGCGCACAGAGATACCCTCTTTTTAAAAGTGTTAATCGTCCTGTTTTTACGTGGGCTGGTGGTTCCAAAAAGGGTAGCGTTGAGATATTGCAATCAGACCCCAATATGCAAAACGCATCATGGAAGAAAAATCTGCCCTGTGGGCAATGGTTCGATCTGCATATTCTGGCCAACGGTTATGTAACAAAATGTTGCATTGATGAAGCTGGATTTTCAGATAAAGCGTACAATACGGTTGATAATAACTGTCTTGACCTCTATGCCAGAACGCTACCATATCGACAACATCTTCCTTCACGCATAACAGTGCAGGGATGCGAGGAATGTATACATCTTGATTGAACGACCAATTCACCTACTCGACCAACCCACCCTCGTCATCGGCTATCAACCGATGAAATCCTAAGCAGGATCATTGCCGGTTTCGAATGCCAGTCTCTTATTGCTTTTCATATAGCCGGCCATACCAGACTGACATATCAAAATCTTATAGCCCCTGACTCTATGGTGAATGTGATCCATGAATGAAAGAATCGGAGCAATCAACGGCCTGAGAGGAATTGCGATATTAGGGGTTGTATGGCATCACGTTTTTCAATGGGGCTACACTCCGCCGGGGGCCATTATAATTCAGTTTCCTAACTTCACATTTCTACCCCTTTCTTTTTTTGCCAATGGGTGGCTGGGCGTTAACCTTTTTTTTATTCTGTCCGGCTTCGTCCTCTTCTATCCATTCGCACTCAATCGAAGAACACTGTCCGGCTGGTCAGACTGCGGGAACTTTTATAAACACCGGATCCGCCGGTTGATGCCGTTGTTCTATTTTTTAGTAACCGTATTTATATTGTTTGACTACTTTTTTAATCAGACATTACCGACACTACAGGAAACCCTGCTCTATTTAACGGCTACGTTTAACTTCACAGAATCAACTTATATGCCGCCAGTGAATTTTCTATTATGGTCTCTCGGGCTCGAAATCTGGTTCAGTATTTTTTTCCCATTTCTTGTGATTTTCTCCAAGAAATTCAGTATTTCATATTTACTTATGCTTTCAGTGGCGTTATCTCTATCTGTCAGGTTTATCGGCATCATGGAGATCGGTGACGATTGTCTTTATATGGGTAATGACACCGATTGCAGTATTTATCTTAATCCCATTAAGGACAGCATTTTTGGCCGTCTGGATGATTTTGTCGTCGGCATGTGGTTATGCCACCTCTTCATTAACCCGCCAGAGAGGCGGTTCTCGTCTATCGGCTTATTTAGCACCGGCATGGTAATAATTCTGGTCGTTTGCAGTTTATGGGATTACATTTACCTGGACCGAATACCAGTCGCTGTCCTGCCGTTACTAAATAGTCTTTTTCAACTTGGCGCGGGCTGCATCATTTATTCTTTGATTATTGCCGACCCATCGCGCCTTCTCGCATGGTTTTCTAACAGGGGTCTCCAGCTGATTGGTATGATGACATACAGCATATACATCTGGCACGGCAGGCTGATCTGGATCATGAGAGATGAACTCGAAATTAAGGCCTGGAAAGGTATCGTCCCATTGCTGCTCTATTTGTCTGCTTTGCTATTAATCTCGGTGACGTCATATCGATTCATCGAGTTCTGGTATGTCAAGGATTCAAAAAAACTGTTCCGGGTCGCAAAATAGTTGATTATTTGTCTTTGCGCCTCAAGTCCGGTGAAATATTTTGGCGGTAATGAGAGTGCGACAATAATTGTTATAGTATAAATATACATACCATGATGAAATATTTGAGCTGTACAGATGATAATTTGTGATTCTAGAAATTTTATTTTTTTCCACAATCCAAAAGCATGCGGATCGACAGTAGAAAAAACATTAAAAATATATAAGGAGGATAATTTAACTGACGCTTTTATTTATGACTCAATCAGCAACTGCCTGGTTTGGGAAAATGAATTGACATACTCACAATTCATAAACAGACCTGATTTGAATAAAAAAACTAAATATTTTAAATTCACCTTTGTCAGGAATCCGTATGACAGAATATTTTCCGGTTATTGCCACTCCATTGCCTGGGGGGATATTGGTAAAATATTCTTCTCTGATTTTATCTATCAAACATTAAAATTAGGGAATATTCTGTACAAAAGCCCTGATTTAGTGGAGTACTTAAAACATCATAAGAAATCCATGCAAGCTGTAATATACCCGCCTCTGTGCGCAAATTGGACTCACCTTAATTGTGAAAACATGATGGACTTCATTGGGTATACCGAAAGGTTTGAAACTGACTTCAATAAAGTATGTGAGTTTCTGGAAATTGGTGATATAAAAATAATGAATGCTCACGTTCGGTCGAACCCAAAGCCAGAGTGTGATCCGCATAATATGAAATATTCTGATTACAAGTATCTAGACAATTACAATAGAAGGTCAATTGATATAGTAAATGAAGTTTACGCAAAGGACTTCGAGTATTTCGGATATCAGATGCTTGATCCAAAAGATTTTCCAGAATTGATTTCTGAAGAATTCCTTACTTCAAACCAGTTAAAACCAATTTAGGGGTAAGAGGATAAGGATATGCTATTAATTTATTGTTAAGTAAGCACTAAATATCATGAGAGTAGCCATGGACTTGCATAGAGAAGGTCAATGCAATGAAAAAACTGTTCTGCCCAAACCAAGCGGAATTATAACAGTGCGTTTTCTGGATGTAGATATCGAACAGCTGATCGTTTGCATCCCATGTGACGATATTAACTAAGTGGAATAATCATCATTTTTTAAGGCAAGGTAGTTAATCCAATGCAAAACAAGATAACCGTATTTGATATAGATAGTTACAATAGAATAAATGAAGCACGAGGCAAGTGGCTTAACAAGGCACTTGACGACATTCCTATTTGCGACTCTCTAAAGACCGCTCTGGACGTTGCCTGTGGAGCAGGTTATTTTTCCAAAGTTCTGGCAAGACGCGGACTTGAAACTACCGGTATTGATCTCAGGTCAAATAACATCGAGACCTGCAAGGAGCGCTATCCCGAGTTACATTTCTATCAAATGAATCTGGATGAAGAATTCGATGAACCAGGATCTTTCGACCTTGTACTCATGTTTGGTGTTCTTTATCACCTCCAGTCGCCACTTAAGTCCATTCTACGACTAGCGGCTTCAATTGGACGCGTCGGGATTGTCGAAACTCGAGTCGCACCGGGCAATTCAATGGCCTACTATTTATTTGAAGAACTATTAGGTGATTGTCACAATACTGCTCCCGTTACCGAGGTTCCTACACTGGCTGCTATAGTAGGTATCTTTCGTCATGCTGGATTTGAGTATATCTATAGACCTACCTACCAACCTGAACACGAAGAGTGGGAACAACTAAAGAACGGGCAGAGGCACTGTTTCATTGTGTCACGTGAAGCAATTAATGTTCCTCTTTGGCAGCGGATGACTATTCCAAAATTTAATAAAAAATGGGAGCCAGTTCTGGTCCCAAAATATATCTAGCATATGGTTTTATCAGTATGTTACTCGGGAAAGAAAAATTGTTTGACACTTTGCTGTCCATCTGATGGAGGCATTATTTACATGAGATTTATTGGTATTACCACAGTCAGAAATGAATCAGACATCATCGAGGCATTTATACGTCACAATCTTCGTTATTTAGACTACCTCATAATACTGGATGATTTCAGCTCCGATAGCACTCCCGTAATTTTAAACAAACTCATCACCGAAGGCCTGCCCATTACAGTTCGTCGGACTTCCGATCAGCAGCATCGCCAAGCCAATAAACTTACGAAGTTGTTACGTGAACTGAGCGATCAGCAAGATGTGACACATGCTTTCCCTCTCGATGCCGATGAATTTCTTGTTGCACCATCACGAGAGTCGCTCGAACTGTCTTTGAAATCAGTGGCAACAAATCACTGTTTACATCTCCCATGGATGACCTATGTGCCTACAGAAAAAGACAATTTATCTGAACTAAATGCTATACGGCGCATAGCATATCGAAAGGCAAAAGAAATCCCTCAAGCATACAAGCTAGCGGTCAGCCGTACGTTCTTTGCCACCGGCCATCTGCATGAAGGTAATCATGGAATCTATGATGCCAACGGAAAAACAGTGCCCACCGATACCGACGATAGCATTTACATTGCTCATTTCCCTGTCAGGTCGGAGTCACAGCTTATTTCCAAAATCCTGCTGGGTGAATGGTCTCTGGAAATGAAACCAGAACGCTATAAAGGCGAAGGATGTCACTGGGAGAAACTTGCGGAACAATTTCGAGAGGATCCGCAGATAACGCCTGAAATGCTCACGAATATCGCAAATAAATACGCAGAAAGTGAAGAAACTCCACTCACGCACGATCCCTTAGTCGTATCGTCTGACCTTGTTCTAAAGTACGATAATCTAATCAACGTAGACCTTTGTCAGCGTTTGATCGCATATACCGACCAACTGGTCAAGAGCAATACAGCTAAAAACAAGATTGTATTACGAACTAAAGCAGTTGCTGTGAACGAGTGTCGCCATGGTCCGTTTGCCTATCATCTTAACGATACGGTGATTGGGCGCTCCATGATGATATATGGAGAATGGGGTGAGCATGAAATAGCTCTGATAAATAGAATTGTTCAGCCAGGCTCTTATGTATTGGATGCAGGAGCAAATATTGGCACCCATACTATTCCTTTGGCCCGGATGGTCGGTTCAAATGGCATAGTGATTGCTTTTGAACCACAAAGACTGACCTATCAGCTACTTTGCGCCAACGTCTCATTGAACAGTTTTGCTAACGTTTTTACGCATCATGCAGCTCTTGGCGCCGAAACCGGCCTTATTAATGTACCTTTCGCTTCCTTGAACACACCGACAAATATTGGAAATCTTAATATAGAGGGACATTCGACCGGAGAAAGGGTAAGCATGGTCACCATTGATCAAATGGAACTTCCCCGACTCGATTTTCTAAAAATTGATGTAGAGGGAATGGAGAGTCAAATATTGACAGGAGCAACCACTACTTTAAAACGATGCCAGACTATTATTTTCGTAGAAAATAATATCGAGGAAAATTCTGTAGCCCTAATTCAGAAGATATTGGATCTGGGCTACAAGTGCTGGTGGCATTTCGCTGAATACTATAACCCGGATAATTATTTTGGCGTACACCAGAACATTTTTGCTGATGTAGATCGGCCCGAGATCAATATGCTTTGCATGCCTGCCCATATGGAGATGCCAATCAACGGACTCGTGCCCGTACTGGGTGCCGAGGATACTTGGCAGGCAGGCCTGCAGCGTAGTAATGAAAATGGCTAAGCAATATTAACATGCCATCATCCCAAGCTCTTCCCGGCTCATTCCCGCTAGCATTCCCAGTCTCGGGCTTGATCAGACTGCCACTATCATAGTGATCACACTAATCGCCACAATTTGAGGCATTACACACCTCGCGACCGCCACATTGGTAATCCCCCCATTCATAACTGCATTCAGAAGTAGAGGTCACGCGGCTTTCGCCAACTTCTGATACGGGGTAAAACGGTAATCCCCCCATTCATAACTGCATTCAGAAGTAGAGGTCACGCGGCTTTCGCCAACTTCTGATACGGGGTAAAACCACCCAGGGCCAT
>NZCC01000071.1 GCA_002688175.1 Chromatiales bacterium | reverse complement strand
TAAGTGAAGAAATATCCGGCATCAGTCGGAGCAGAAAGACTGTTGCAAAAAATGAGCTGGGAAATCTATCAATTTCATGCTGTGTTTTTCAACAGAATTATGAGTAAAGCCTACGTTCACGGATACGACATAAGAGAAACCCGGAGGCTCCAAGATCAAGCCAACGTGCTTGTCGAACTCTTACATTCTGACACTCGCTATCAGAAAGGAAGTCGAATATTGGAAGCCGGGTGTGGAGTTGGCTCTCAAACAGTTACGCTTGCCAGCAACAGTCCTAATGCGGCCTTCACTTCCATTGACATCTCCGGTGACTCAATCGCAGAAGCAACAAAGGCGGTGGTGTCGGCAGGCTTGCACAACGTCAATTTCGCAAGGGCTGATATTTTTAATTTGGACTTCGAACCGGAGTCATTCGATCATGTATTTGTGTGCCATGTCTTGGAGCACCTTTCGGATCCAGTGGTAGCCTTGGAAACACTAAAGCGTCTTATCAAGGTGGGCGGTACTATCACGGTAATAGAAGGCGATCACGGCTCCACGTTTTTTCACCCTGATAGCGAGGCGGCCAGACTATCAATACAGTGCCTAGTCGAATTACAAAGACGTGCTGGAGGTAATGCGCTGATCGGGAGAGAACTTTACCCGCTTTTGGAACGAGCGGGGTTCGATTCGATCCATGTTGATCCTCGAATGGTTTACGTTGATTCCAGCAAGCCCAGCCTTGTTAGTGGCTTCACTAGAGATACTTTTGCCGCAATGATCGAAGGTATTCGCGACGCCGCCCTCGATGCTGAAATAATCGATCCAGCCACTTTTGATGCAGGCGTCCGGGACTTGCACAGAACAACGGACCCCGATGGTATCTTTTGTTACACGTTTTTTAAGGCGATTGCAGCCAAGCGTTGACCGTCGGCTCCTGGCCGTTTCCTGCCTGATGTAAATTCTCTTATCTATAGGCGTTCGTTCTTGTCTTCCTCAAGATGACCCGGCGTAAACTCGGTGTGTTCGTCGTCAGCAGACGAACTGAACGATTTCGAGGTTGGGCCGATTGGTGCTCAGGAGCAGCTGTTAGGCTATACAGGGGTTGGATTTCCGCTACCGATTCTAAAGCGGATCTTCTCTTCTTAGCGGTTTGCTGCATAATGCAAAGACAACTTCAGTCATGCGTTGATGCTGCAATAAGCGAGAGGTGGCCGGTGTATTCTGGCAGCTGGCGGTTACTCGTCGAGCGCATTTACTAAGCGAGGTATTTTGTTGTGCGCGCCGTCTATTACGAATCCCATGGCGATCCCGACGTACTCCAGCTTGGGGACTTGCCGGTGCCCAAACCAGCCCCCAACCAGGTGCTCGTGCAAATCGCCGCAGCAGGCGTCAACCCGATTGACCGTCGACTCCGTGATGGTGAACTCCAGGAGTACATCACGCGCACGTTTCCGGTCGTGCCTGGTTGGGATCTGGCCGGGCGAATCGTCGAAGTGGGTAACGAAGTCACTGATTGGCACGTAGGCGATGAAGTGCTTGGTCTGGCATTCACTTGGTCGATCCAGCATGGCAGCTATGCCGAGTACACACCGATCGATGCATCAGCGTTAGCCGCGAAGCCAACGAATTTATCCTTTACCGAGGCGGCTGCCCTGCCCTTGGTCAGCTTAACAGCCTGGCAATCTCTGACTGAGTTTGGTGAGCTGCAACGTGGGCAAACAGCTTTTATTCAGGCGGGTGCCGGAGGACTGGGGAGCGTTGCGATCCCGATGGCGAAGCACCTGGGGGCCACGGTATATACAACGGCACGGCAGGATAATGCCGAGTACCTGCATGGCCGCGGCGCGGACCACATCATTGATTACAAGAGTGTCGATTATGAGACGGTAATTCGTGAACGAGAACCGGAGGGGGTCGACCTCGTGCTCGAGTCCCTGCTTGGCGAGGGTGTCGCCGAAGCCGCGATCCGGCTAGCGAAGACGGGCGGTGTCGTCGTTTACATGAACAACGAGCCACCCGAAATCCCAGACATTGCTGAAAGGCAAATCAAGACGGAATTCCTGCACCACCGCGCCGATGGCCAGATGCTCGCTGAGTTGGTCGCCCTATACCGTGACGGACTGCTGCCGCTACCGCAGATTGAAGTGCTGCCGCTTGAAGCTGCGGTAGATGCGCATCGACGCTCCGAGAGCAAACGCACGCGCGGCAAATTGGTCCTTGTGGTTCAGGACTTAGACTAAGACAGTCTGCTCTTGCGAACATCCCTTCTGGCCTTAAACAATCCGTGTCCCTGGCTGAACGGTGGCTTCCCACCTGTGCCTGTCACTCGAGCATAGGCGGCGAATATCTAATAGTTGAAGTAACGTTTGACGTCGAAGTAAAGTGCGGCCGACCCGCATCCCCAAATCCAGACAAATAACACTAACCATCCGAGCGCCCAGTGCACATCAAAACTCTCCAGGATGGTTGCAATACCCCCGGCAACCCACATGAAACCAATTGTACCGATGAGACTGGTCTTCATTACTTCTTTCAATTCATCGTTCATAGTGGATAACTCCCTCGCGTTGGGGTGTTTGACGAATTGCCGGAGATTTTACTCCAGATAGAGCCATTGGTGTCAGACACCAATCGGGGAGTAATTGGAGTAATTGGTGTCAGACACCAATGGCTCCCCCCAATGGCTCCCCAATTACTCAGGGCAAGGCCGAACAGATGCAGATACCCCTCAAAAACTGTACACCGGCTCTCAGCCTCGTTATCGTGGTGGCTGGAGTCGGCCGGGCAATCGCCTGGCGAGGTGGTGTAAATCACTTGCGTCGGGAGGAAAGTCCGGGCTCCTGCGAACAGGGTGCCAGGTAATGCCTGGGGGGCGCGAGTCCACGGAAAGTGCCACAGAAAATATACCGCCGCGATGCGAAAACGGGTCGTGGTAAGGGTGAAAAGGTGCGGTAAGAGCGCACCGCGCGGGTGGTAACATGCCGCGGCACGGTAAACCCCACCCGGAGCAAGACCAAATAGGGGAGTGCCTGTTGGCCGCAAGGTCATCAGAACCGGTGTTCGCACGGACTCCCGGGTAGGTCGCTAGAGGCCGTTGGCGACAGCGGCCCCAGATGAATGATTGTCCTCGACAGAACCCGGCTTACAGGCCGACTCCTTGTTAATCAGTGGCTTGTGCACCGTATTGCGCAACTGCCGAAGCAGCTCGTGCAAACGCCCCGTTCAGGGGCGTTTTTTTTCATTCTTAACAATTGCTGAAAGAAAGTGTTCTAAGCCCCTGATTTATAGTGCGAGCCGAATTGAAATGAGCTTGAATATTTGCATAAAACCACCGCTAAGTTGCTGTCTTGAAAGAAATAATCACAACTTTTATTGACAGTCGGCCGAGGGGATACCTATAGTGTCATCAAAGTGGAAATAAGTGGGAGAGAATGGGTTATTTGCCCCCATTGTCATGCTTCGCGGACCAACAAAAATCACGCTTGACGCCAAGGGGCGGCTATCAATACCGACCAAATACCGGGAACGGATTGCGGCCCGTTGTGGTGGTCAGTTGATATGCACAGTGGACCAGCGTAGCTGCCTGCTTATTTATCCACTGCCGGATTGGGAGGAAACGGAGCGCAAACTGATGCGCTTGCCGAGTCTGAACGAGACGGCACAGAAATTACGTGGCTTGCTGATGGGCTATGCAACCGACCTCGAACTCGATGGACACAATCGAGTGCTGATTCCAAAAGAGCATCGGGAATTTGCAGGCCTTGATCGTCAGGCCATGATGTTTGGGCAAGGTAATAAATTTGAATTGTGGGATGAGGGTCGCTGGAACGAGCAACTGAGTCGCTGGATGGATTCCGGGTCTGAGGACGGGGCAGATTTAACTGCCGAGCTGGAAACACTGTCTTACTAGCCACGATTGTGCCGTTCATGAGTAGACGTTCCCTGGGTATGCAGGGGTGTGGGGTGAGTTCACATGTGCCGGTGTTGCTTGAAGACGCGGTTGACCAGCTGCAGGTTGTGGCAGATGGCATCTACGTTGACGGGACGTTCGGTCGTGGTGGCCACGCTGGTGAAATTCTGCAGCGATTGGGGTCCGACGGTCGGCTGTTTGCTCTGGATCGAGACCCGGATGCTGTTAATGCGGGCCGAATACTGGCGGACAGTGATCCACGGTTAGTAATAGAGCAGCGAAACTTTGGGCAGTTGCGTGAATTTTTAGAAGGGCATGACGTGTTTGGAAGGGTGAGTGGGGTGTTGTTTGATCTCGGTGTGTCGTCGCCGCAGCTTGATGATCAACACCGTGGATTCAGTTTTCGGTTGGAAGGTTCGCTTGATATGCGCATGAATCCAGCCGAAGGGCAGAGTGCAGCAGATTGGCTTAACAGTGCGACAGAAGCATCGATAAGAAAAGTGTTATTTCAGTTTGGTGAGGAACGAGCGGCACCCCGGATTGCCCGGGAGATCTGCCAGCGTCGTACGGAGCAACCGATCCGGACGACGGGGCAGCTTGCTGCATTGGTAGAGGGGGTCGTCAGGCGCAAGCCCGGTGGCAAGCACCCGGCAACAAAAACCTTTCAGGCCATCCGCATTTATATCAATCGCGAACTCGAAGCTATCGAGCAGGGTCTCGGTCAGGCTATCGATGCATTGCACACGGGCGGGCGGCTGGTTGTCATCAGCTTTCATTCGCTCGAGGATCGTATCGTCAAGCGTTTTATGCGTGATCACGCACGCATAGATCCGGCTTTGTCACGGTTACCCCAGGTGCCGGAGTCGGCGTTGCCACGTCTGCAATTGCCGCTGCGTGCCATCAGGCCAGATGAGAACGAAATTGAGAAAAATCCAAGGGCCCGCAGTGCGACGCTTCGGGTTGCGGAGCGTCTGCGATGACTCAAGGGAAGCAGCAGGGGAGGAGTCAGAGCATGCGTCAGCTTGTCGTGCTCCTGCCGCTCATCGTCGTCGTCATGGCTTCAGCAATCGGCGGTGTTTATGCAAAACATGAGTCGCGAAAATTATTTACCGAATTGCAAAGGCTTAATGTCGAGCGCGACAAAATGGAAGTTGAGTGGGGGCAGCTGCAGCTCGAACAGAGCACCTGGTCGACCTACGCCAGAGTTGAGCAACTTGCCCGCGAGTCCATGAAGATGCGCCCCCCGACGGCCGATGAAATGATGTTGCTCAGTCCATGAAGTCGAAAGCAAAGACAGACGCAATGTTGTTGCGAAGTTTTACCTTGCGGTCACGCTGCGCCACCTTTGCCCTGCTCGGTCTGGCTGCCGTGCTTGTGATCCGGACGGTTTGGTTGCAAGCCTATGAAAATGAGTTCCTGACCCACCAGGCTGATGTCCGGCAGTTGCGGGTCGCGAAAATTCCGGCTCATCGTGGCGTTATTACCGACCGAAACGGTGAGCCGCTTGCCGTCAGCACCCCGGTTGACAGTATCTGGGTAAATCCGGGCGAGATTGTCCGCGCACCCGATCGCATTCCGCAACTGGCCGCAGCACTCGGCATTGATGCTGAGGAACTGGCTCGGCGGTTAACCCGTAACATTACCCGCGAGTTTATGTATCTGAAGCGGCATATGCGCCCGGATGATGCAGTAGCTATTGTCCGGCTGAATATTCCTGGTGTCGACGTGGAGCGCGAGTACCAGCGTTATTACCCGGCCGGTGAAGTTATTGGTCATGTCGTCGGCTTCACGAATATTGATGACGTTGGCCAGGAAGGCCTGGAGCTTGCCTTCGATCACTGGCTTGCGGGCCGACCGGGCAAGAAGCGCGTGCTGAAGGATCGGCTCGGTCGCGTTGTAGAGGATGTTGAGCGTATTCAGTCGCCGAATCCGGGGCGTGAATTAGCGACCTCAATCGATTTACGTATCCAGTATCTCGCCTATCGTGAGCTCAAGGCTGTTATTAAGCGTAGTGAGGCGGCTTCCGGTTCTGTCGTTGTGCTTGATGTGGGTACCGGTGAAGTACTCGCAATGGTGAATCAGCCAACCTACAACCCGAACGATCGAGCGCAATTTTCTCCGGTCAAGTACCGTAACCGGGCTATTACCGATATTTTTGAACCCGGGTCGACCCTTAAGACATTGGTTATAGCCGCGGCACTTGAGAGCGGTCAATATCACACGGCGAGTCGTATCGACACCTCACCCGGCTTTATCAAAGTGGGTGCAAAGGTCATCGAAGATGAACGCAACCTCGGTACGATCGACCTGAAGACATTGCTGGCACGTTCAAGCAATGTCGGGGCAACCAAAGTGGCGATGTCGTTGCCGGCTGAAACGTTGTACAACGTGTTGTCCGGTTTCGGGCTGGGGCGTTTGAGCGGCAGTGGATTTCCGGGTGAATCGGCCGGCTTGCTTAGTCATTACAGTAATTGGCGACCGATCAGCCTGGCGACACTGGCCTATGGTTACGGGCTGTCGGTCACGCCATTACAGCTGGCCCAGGCATACTCCGTCATTGCAGCCGGCGGGTTGCAGCATCCTGTTTCCCTGTTGCGCCTTGAACAGGCTCCGATTGCAAGGCGGATCATTACCGAGCAGACGGCCGGGGCTGTGTTGTCGATGCTGGAGGCTGTCGTGAGTGATGGCGGTACCGGTCAGCAGGCAACCGTCGCCGGTTATCGAGTGGCCGGCAAGACGGGTACGGTCAAGAAGTTCACCGCTGGTGGTTACGCGGAAGATCATCATATGGCGCTGTTCTCCGGTATTGCGCCGGCGACCCGGCCGCGACTGGCGGTTGTCGTCCTCATTGATGATCCGTCGAATGGTGAGTATTACGGTGGCGCTGTAGCAGCACCGGTTTTTTCACGCATTGTCGAAGGTTCGTTGCGGATTCTCGCGATACCTCCCGACAACTTCATGCGTCCGGTCGGTACCACCAAACTTGCGGTGAGCCGGCCATGAGCAGCACAAGCAAAAACACAAGCATGAAATTATCCTGCCTGTTTGCTGACATGGATCTGGACGTACCGGATGTAGCGGTGACGGATATCACCAGCAACAGTCATAACGCCAGGTCCGGTGGATTGTTTCTTGCTTGTGCGGGCGGTGCACGGCACGGGCTCGAGTTCTTGTCTCAGGCACTTGAAGCCGGTATTCGTGCGGTTGCCTGGGAGCCGGTCGAAGATATGGATGAACCGTTACTGCCTCCCGGGGTGATCGGTATTCGGGTGACCGGTTTACGTGCCAGTCTTGGGCTTATTGCCGACCGTTTCTTCTCGTCACCTTCCGCCGATGTTGTGGTTACCGGCATTACCGGGACAAACGGCAAGACGACGACTGCTTACCTGGTAGCTCAGGCTATGAATCAGCTGGATATGACAACTGGTTACATGGGCACGCTGGGTTATGGCATCGGTACTGACCTGCAGTCCAGCTCCCTGACGACTCCGGATTGTATTACGCTCCATCGCCGTCTGCGGGCGCTGGCCGATGCCGGTGCACAGTGTGTTATCGCCGAGGTATCGTCGCATGCGCTGGACCAGCAGCGAGTTGCAGGTGTGCACTTTCAGATTGCGGCCTTGACGAATCTGAGTCGTGATCATCTCGATTATCACGACAGCATGCAGAACTATGCCGAGACCAAGGCACGCCTGTTTGCCGGTAACGGAATCCATACAGCAGTGCTTAATGTCGGCAATCCGTTCGGTGCCGAGATGGCCGGCCGTCTTGAGTCAGGGCCTAAATTGATATCAGTGGCTGTCATGGATACGGCTGATGATGCGCCTGACGCACAGCTGCGCGGGCTTATTGTCGGTGAACACGCGGATGGTATCGGCTTGCAGTTGTCCGGTGACTTCGGTGAGGCCTTGCTCGAAAGTACGCTTTGGGGTCGGTTTAATGCAGAAAACCTCGCCATGGCGGTCGGCATTCTGCTGGCCAATGGAGTGGCGTTCCCTGCCGCGATTGCTGCACTCAAAGAGGCCGTTGCACCGCCAGGGCGCATGGAACTTGTTCGCAGCGGCACTATCAGCCCGACGGTTGTCGTTGATTTTGCACATACGCCCGACGCGCTTGGCAAGGCGCTCGAGACAGCAAGACAGCATACATCCGGCAAGGTCTGGTGCGTGTTTGGTTGTGGCGGGAATCGCGATCAGGGCAAGCGCGGCTCGATGGGAGCAGTCGCGGCAAAGCTCGCAGATCGAATGATCATCACTGATGACAATCCACGTGATGAAGACCCGCAGCAGATCGCAGCACAAATCATTGCCGGCGTTAAATCCGCTGAGCATTGTGAAATTGTTCATGATCGTGAAACGGCCATTGAGACGGCCATCTCCTCTGCAGCGGCTGAAGATGTAGTGCTGGTTGCCGGCAAGGGCCACGAGTTGGTGCAACTGATCGGCAATGTGGCCGAACCGTTTTCGGATGTTGCGGTCGCTCGTACCGCATTAGGCGGGATGGAATGAGCATGGGTACGCTGAATATGGTGGCCCAGTCGGTCGATGGTACGTTGATCGGTGCGGATCGGAGTTTTGACTCGGTAAGCACTGACACGCGCAGGCTGCAATCCGGTCAGTTGTTTTTTGCTTTACGCGGCGAGCGTTTCGATGCCGGTGAATTTGTGGCCGAGGCTGAGCGGCGCGGAGCTGCGGGTGCCGTTGTCGAGGCCCGGCAGGCAGTTGATCTGCCGCAGGTTGAGGTTGCGGACACGCGAATTGCACTCGGTGGACTGGCCAGGAGTTGGCGCGGGCAGTTTGAGATCCCGGTTATTGCGGTCACCGGTAGCACCGGCAAGACCACGGTCAAGGAAATGATAGCCGCAATTCTGCAAGTGTATCTTGGGGCCACCGACAAGGCGTTGGCGACTGTCGGTAATCTGAATAATGAAATCGGATTGCCGCTGACTGTGTTGTGCCTGCGTGACAGCCATGCGGTCGCAGTCCTGGAAATGGGCGCCAGTCGCCGTAACGATATTGCCACTCTGGCAGCGATCGCAATGCCGACCATCGGCATCGTAACGAATGCCGGTGCAGCCCACCTCGAAGGTTTCGGTTCAGAACAGGCGGTTGCAGAAACCAAAGGTGAGCTGTTTGCGAGTCTCGATGCCACTGGTGTGGCGGTGATAAATCGGGATGACCGGTTTTTTGAATTGTGGTGTCGGTTGGCTGAGCCGGCACGCGTCATTTCTTTCGGCCTCAACGAGGCTGCTGACCTTGTGGCAGAGAATATTCAGGAAACAGTTACCAGAGAAGGATTCGAATTGTCGTTCGATGTGCGCATGGTAAACGATCGGGTAAGGATCAAATTGCCAATGGTTGGTCGTCACAATGTGCTCAATGCACTTGGGGCGATCGCAGTGACCCGGGCGGCCGGTGCGACGTGGGACTCAATCGGGGCGGGACTCGCCGCGATTGAGAACGTCACCGGCCGCCTGCGGACCATCGCCGGTCGTGGTGGTGTGCGGATTATCGATGACACCTATAACGCAAACCCGGTCTCGGTTGCAGCGGCGATCACCGTTTTAGCAGGACTCGATGGTCGGTCATGGCTGGTACTTGGCGATATGGCCGAGCTTGGTGATCGTAGTCATGAGTTGCATGCCGACATGGGACGACAGGCGAAGGAAGCGGGTGTGGAATGTCTTTATACGCTTGGTGAGCAGGCGTGTGCCGCGGCTGCCGCATTTGGTGAAGGTGGCCAGGCGTTTACTGATGACAGTGAACTCATCGCAGCGCTTGGTGAAGTGGCAGACCAGGGGTTGACGGTGCTTATAAAAGGGTCTCGTTGCATGCAGATGGAAAAACTGGTGCGGGCTCTCGTCGATGAAGTGGAGAACGGGGAGGTTCGCGCCTGATGCTGTATTTGTTGGCCGAATACCTCAGAGAATATGTGTCGGGTTTTAATGTATTCACGTACATAACAATGCGCGCGATCATGGGTGCTTTGACGGCGCTGGTTATTTCGCTGGTCACTGGGCCGATTATGATCAGGCGTCTGAGCATCAAGCAAATTGGTCAGACCGTGCGTTTGGACGGCCCGGTGACTCATTTGCCAAAATCCGGCACTCCGACGATGGGTGGGGTGCTGATTCTGGTGGCCATACTGGTCAGTACGCTGTTATGGGCTGATCTGAAGAGCGCCTATGTGTGGATTGTCATTGCCGTGACCGCCGCATTCGGCCTGATCGGTTTCATCGATGATTATAAGAAGCTTGTGCTTCGTGATCCGGCCGGCATGTCTGCACGGGTCAAGATGTTCTGGCAGTCGCTGACAGCAATTGCCGTTGCAATCATCCTGTACCTGATGGCGGATAACCCGTATGAAACAGCGTTACTGATTCCATTTCTTAAAGGTATGGCAGTTCCTCTGGGCGCCTTCTACATGGTGCTGACGTATTTCGTGATCGTCGGCACGAGCAATGCCGTTAATTTGACTGACGGGCTGGATGGTCTGGCGATCATGCCGACAGTGCTCGTCGGTGGTGCGCTCGGTATTTTTGGTTATGCGACCGGCAACGTAATTTTTTCCGGTTATCTCGGTATTCCGTATATCCCCGGCGCGGGAGAAATGCTGGTATTTTGCATGTCACTGGCAGGTGCCGGGCTTGGTTTCCTGTGGTTCAACACTTATCCCGCGCAGGTTTTCATGGGTGATATCGGGGCGCTGGCACTTGGTGCGGCGCTGGGTACCGTCGCGGTCATCGTTCGCCAGGAATTGGTGCTGGCGATCATGGGCGGATTGTTCGTCATCGAGACGCTATCAGTCATCATTCAGGTTGCGTCTTTCAAGCTGACCGGCCGGCGTATTTTTCGGATGGCCCCGTTGCATCATCACTATGAACTGAAAGGCTGGGCAGAGCCGAAGGTAATTGTTCGTTTCTGGATCATCACGGTAATTCTCGTTCTCGTGGGGCTGTCGAGCCTGAAGCTGCGGTGATGACGATGTCGGCCATGAAAATTGATTCACCCACGCGCGGTATTTCCGTCGAGCCCACCGTGCTGGTCATGGGCATGGGACTGACGGGTGCATCTTGCGCCAGGTTTTTTGCCGGCCGAGGAATCGTTGCCGAATTTATCGATACGCGTCCGGAACCGCCGGGTATGAATGCAATTCTGGACGCGATGCCTGACGCACGCATACAGGTTGGTGAGCAATGTTCCGCCGTGCGTCCAACGATCGAGCAGATCGTTATCTCGCCTGGCTTTGATCTGGATGCGTCGGTACTCGGTGAAGCGCGCGGACGTGGGCTGGATATCGTCAGCGACATTGATTTGTTTGTCGGCGAATGTACCGCACCGATCATTGCGATCACAGGCTCGAACGGCAAGAGCACCGTGACATCGATGCTCGACGAGGCTTTGTCGGCAGCCGGACTGTCGACGGCGGTCGGCGCTAATCTTGGCACACCGGCACTTGATCTGCTTGATCATGATACAGATGTTTTTGTGCTGGAGTTGTCGAGTTTCCAACTTGAACGCAGTCGCGCTGTGCCAGCCACTGCCGCAGTCATTTTGAACCTGTCGCCCGATCATCTTGATCAGCATGGTGATATGTCGGCCTATCGTATGGCAAAGGCGCGCATCTACAGTGACTGCAAGCATGCTGTCGTCAATCGTGATGAACCGGATCTGGCCAGTCTGGTCATGCAGGGCACACCGGTTACGACCTTCGGGCTGGATCAGCCGATGACCGGGCAACTCGGCATTCGCCAGACCGCTCGCGGCGAGTGCATCGCGTGTGGAGAAGATTTGCTGATTTCAGTTGATGAGCTGCCACTGATCGGTCGGCATAACCTGTCCAATTCGCTGGCGGCGCTGGCGCTCGGTGCAGCGCTCGGTGCGAATCTCAACAGCATGGCGCAGGCGCTCAAGCGTTTTAGTGGGTTGCCGCATCGGATGCAGGTCGTGTCGACAGCAGCCGGTGCAAAGTGGATCAACGACTCGAAGGCGACCAATGTTGCGGCGGCGGTAACCAGCCTGGCCAGCATCGAAGACCCGGTGGTTCTGATTGCCGGTGGCGATGCAAAAGGTGTGACATTTGCAGCACTGGCCACAGAGCTCGAGGGGCGATCCTGCACTGCCATCCTGTTTGGTCAGGATGCCCGGCGCATGGCCAGGGAATTGGCAGGATCATGCGAGCTGCAGGTCGTTACAGATATTCGCGAAGCGGTCGACAAGGCGCTGCACATAGTAGTGCCCGGCACCACGGTGTTGCTGGCACCGGCCTGCAGCAGTCTCGACATGTTCAGTAATTTTGCTGAGCGGGGCGACCTGTTTACGGCTGCAGTCAGGGAGCTTGCGCAATGACGGTTGCCGCAACTGCGCGTAAATCAACTGCCGCCCCAGCGGTTTTTGATATCGATCAGCATGTTGACTGGACGCTGGTCGTGATCGTAGCAACCTTGCTGTGTGTCGGACTGGTCATGTTGACGTCCGCGTCAATATCGCTGGCCGAGCGTAATACCGGTAATCCATTGTTCTACCTGGAACAACAGCTGCTGGCCGTTGTTGTCGGCCTCGGTGGTGCAGCGTTTTTGTTGTGGGTACCGACATCGATCTGGGAACGTTATGCCTTGTTACTGGTTTGCCTGGCACTCGGCATGTTGATTGCCGTTCTGATTCCCGGTCTTGGTAACACCGTCAATGGCAGTACGCGCTGGTTAAGTATCGGCGGTATCAGCGTTATGCAGGTCTCGGAACCTGCCCGATTGTTAATGCTCATGTATTTGTCGGGTTATACCGTTCGGCACCGGGCCGAACTGCAAGAGCGGTTTATCGGTTTTGCCAAACCAATGTTGCTGGTTGGGCTGACCTGTTTACTGTTATTGCTCGAACCGGACTTCGGTGCGTCGGTTGTCATGCTGACGATTTCACTGGCTGTGTTGTTCATCGCCGGTGCACGTTTGCGTGATTTTCTGGTTAGTAGCCTGGGTGTCGGTTCCGTGTTGATCATGATTGCGTTTATGTCACCGTATCGTTTAAAGCGGCTGACAGGTTTTCTTGACCCATGGTCAGATCCATTCGATAGCGGTTTTCAGTTGACCCAGTCACTGATTGCAATCGGTTCCGGGCAGTGGTTTGGCGTTGGTCTCGGTGGCAGCGTTCAGAAACTTTTCTACTTGCCGGAGGCGCACACGGATTTTGTGTTTGCCGTTATCGCCGAGGAATTGGGACTTATCGGCAGCGTGCTGCTGATAGCTCTGTTTGTTGCGCTGGTTTGGCGGGTACTCAGGATTGCCGCCAATTCAGCTGCGGTTGGGCGCCTGTATCAGGCCAACCTGGCTTTTGGTCTGGCGATCTGGCTTGGCGTGCAAGTGTTTATCAACATCGGTGTCAACATGGGCATCCTGCCAACCAAAGGACTGACGTTGCCGTTGATCAGTTACGGCCGCAGCAGCATGTTGATTACCCTGCTGGCGCTCGGATTACTGTTGCGCATTGAAATGGAAAATCGACAGATTGCCAGCCAGGGCAAGGGCAAGCGCAGGGTGCGCAAGCGATGACTGCACCGATCTTAATCATGGCTGGCGGTACCGGCGGGCACGTATTCCCGGCGCTTGCTGTCGCCCGGGCCCTACAGGGTTGTGACCAGCAGGTTGTCTGGCTCGGTTCACGGCATGGCATAGAAAATGAACTTGTGCCGCGTGAGGGGTTTCCGCTCGAAGCGACCCGCGTATCGGGTCTGCGTGGCAAAGGAATTTGGTCCTGGTGTCTGGCACCTCTGAAACTACTGTTAGCCATCTATGATGCGTTACGCGTCGTGATCAGACTTCGACCGAAGCTGGTACTCGGCATGGGCGGGTTTGCCTCCGGCCCCGGAGGGTTGGCTGCCTGGATGCTGGGTAAGCCGCTGATTATTCATGAGCAGAATTCTGTCGCTGGTTTGACCAACCGCCTTCTGGCTGGATTTGCCCGGGAGGTGCTTGAAGCTTTCCCGGGCAGCTTTTCTGCTGGTATCACAGTGCGACTCGTTGGCAATCCGGTCCGTCAGGCAATCGCCGCGTTACCGGAGCCTTCCGTGCGGCTTGCCGGGCGCGCAGGCCCGATTCGGGTTCTGGTCCTTGGCGGCAGCCAGGGAGCACGCGTGTTGAATGAATTGGTGCCGTTGGCCGTCAGCCTGCTCGGTGCTGATCAGCAGTGTGAAGTCTGGCATCAGTCCGGTCGTACCGATTTCACGCAGACCCGCGCTACCTATAAGTCAGCCGGTCTGGATGTTCGTGTCGAGGCTTTTATCGACAACGTTGCCGAGTGCTACGGTTGGGCGGATCTCGTCATTTGCCGGGCCGGCGCGTTAACGATTTCCGAACTGACCGCAGCCGGACTCGGCGCGATCCTTGTGCCATATCCGAGTGCTGTTGATGATCATCAGACCAAGAATGCCCGTTATCTGGTCGCTGCCAGTGCGGCAGTGTTGATACCGCAGTCCGAGCTAACGGCTGAATTGCTGGCTACCGAATTGCGTCGCTGCTGTGAAGATCGGACGTTGCTCATCGACAGAGCGGTGAGTGCGCGCAAGCTGGCCCGGCCCGATGCGACGAGCGATGTTGTCGACTTGTGTTTGGCAATGGTGCAGGCGTCATGAACAAGCGCATGCGCAAGATCAACCGGATTCATCTTGTTGGTATCGGCGGAGTCGGTATGGCCGGTATTGCCGAAGTGCTGATCAATCTTGGTTATGAAGTGCAGGGATCGGATCTGAAGGAATCGAAAGTGACGAATCGCCTGGCGGGACTCGGTGCCGTTATTTCGATCGGTCATCGCGGCAGCAATATTGCAGATGCTGATCTTGTCGTCGTTTCAAGCGCAATCGATCCGGAAAATCAGGAGATTATCGCTGCCCGCGAACGGCGTTTGCCGATCATCCGGCGTGCCGAGATGCTCGCTGAACTGATGCGATTCCGTTTCGCCATTGCTGTAGCCGGCACGCACGGCAAGACAACGACAACCAGCCTGATTGCCAGTATGCTGGCCGAGGCGGGTGAGGATCCAACCTTTTTAATCGGTGGCCGGCTGAAGAGCGCCGATACAAATGGCAGGCTCGGTGCCGGACACTACCTCGTCGCAGAGGCCGATGAAAGCGATGCATCCTTTATCCATCTGAAGCCGATGATGGCTGTCGTGACCAACATCGACGCGGATCACATGTCGACGTACAGCAACGATATTGAAAAGTTGCGCAACAGTTTTATCGAGTTTATGCACAATTTGCCGTTTTACGGTGTGTCGATCATGTGTCTTGACGATGATGGTGTGCAGGCCGTGTTGCCGCGAGTTAATCGCGCTGTATTGAGCTACGGTTTGCATGAAGATGCTGATGTGCGTGCAGTTGACGTAAGAAGTGACGGTGCTGTCTCTCGCTTCACCGTGATGCGTCCCAATAACGCCACGTCGATCGAAGTCGAACTTAATCTTCCGGGGCACCACAACGTACTCAATGCACTGGCAGCCATTGCGGTCGCATTTGAACTGGAACTTGATGATGCTGCTGTTTGCCGCTCCCTGGCAGAATTTCAGGGCATTGACCGGCGCATGCAGATCATCGCCGATGAAAATACCCCGTGTGGTCAGATCCTGTTTATCGATGACTATGGCCATCATCCGACGGAGATCGCCGCAACATTAGCCGCCGTTCAGGCCGGTTGGGCAGACCGCAGGCTTGTCGTTATTTTTCAGCCCCATCGTTATTCACGCACCAGGGATCTGCTCGATGATTTTGCTGCGGTCCTGTCAGCGGCTGAGCCGTTGTTTGTCACTGAAGTTTACGCGGCTGGTGAAGAGCCGATTCCGGGTGCCGATGGTCGTGCGATCTGTAGCGCAATACGCTTGCACGGGCAGGTTGAGCCGGTATTTGTAGCGGATCCTGAGCAACTGCCTGAATTGCTGGCCGGTACGCTGATGGATGGTGATATTGTGCTGACACTCGGGGCCGGTGATATCGGCGCCATAGCTGCAGCATTGCCCGCAGCGCTGGCGCAAACAGGAATGCGGAGGGACGCCAGATGAATGCGCCCCTGAAGGATGAACCGATGTCGAACCACACAACGTGGCGCCTCGGGGGGCCGGCCGATATCTATTTTCAACCGCAATCAATTGCCGAGCTACAGTCTTTTCTCGGTGAATTGGATCATGACATGCCGGTTCACTGGACCGGGCTTGGCAGTAACCTGCTGGTTCGTGATGGTGGAATACGCGGTGCCGTCATAGCAGCAACCAGGGCGATGGGTGATGTGACGCGGGTATCTGATCATGTCATCGAAGCCGGCGCTGGCGCACCCTGTACGACACTGGCGCGTCGCTGTGCGCGCTGGCAACTCGGACCATCGGCATTTTTTGCCGGAATTCCGGGTACGGTCGGTGGGGCGCTGGCAATGAACGCCGGCGCTTTCAACGGTGAAACGTGGGACAGCATTATCGATGTCGATACCATTGATCGGCATGGGACGATTCAGACCCGGCAGAAATCCGAATTCAACATTGGCTATCGACAGGTTGACGGGCCGGTTGGTGAGTGGTTCCTGGCCGCGCGATTTGAATTTGTTGAACAGGCTGATGACAACGTCACAGCAGTCAGGTCCCTGATGCGCGAACGGCAGGATAAGCAACCGCTCGGTTTGCCGAGTTGTGGGTCGGTGTTTCGCAATCCACCCGGCAAGTTTGCGGCACAGTTGATCGAGACCACCGGACTGAAAGGCCACCGGATTGGTGGTGCTGAAGTTTCACAGAAACATGCAAACTTTATTATTAATACGGGTTGCGCGTCCGCAGCTGATGTTGAAGCGCTGATAGACCATGTGCGCGATACTGTTGAAGACCGACACGGAGTTCGGCTCAAGCTCGAAGTGCATATTGTCGGAGAGCCGGCATGACCATGCGTGAAAAAAGAATCGTGGTCGACGATCCGCATCGGTTTGGCAAGGTGGCCGTGTTGCTGGGTGGGGACTCTGCAGAACGCGAGATTTCATTGCTGTCCGGTGCTGCTGTTTATGAGGCATTGTGTACACGCGGTATCAATGCGCATCGTATCGACACAGCTGATGATCTTATTGCCACGCTGCAGTCCGGAGCATTCGACCGGGTCTGGATTGCACTGCATGGTCGGGGCGGTGAAGACGGGAGCGTGCAGGGGTTACTCGAATTGCTGAGCATTCCTTATACGGGCAGTGGCATCAAGGGATCAGCGATCAGCATGGATAAGCTGCGCACAAAACAATTGATTGCCGGTGCCGGGTTGGGTACACCGGATTACCGGGTCGTTACGGGCCCGCAGGATTTCTCCGCGACCATCGATACGCTTGGACTGCCGTTGATGATCAAGCCTGTTGCAGAAGGTTCCAGTATCGGTCTCGTACGTGTTACCCAGGCGGAAGACCTGGCATCGGCGTATGCCACAGCCGCTCAGTATGACTGTGAAGTGCTTGCCGAGAGTTGGGTGACCGGATGTGAATACACCGTGGGTGTACTGCAGGGCGAGGCATTACCGCTGGTGCGTATCGATGCGGCAAATACATTTTATGACTACGAAGCAAAATATTTTAGTGACCAGACTCGGTATGTCTGTCCGTGCGATGTGAGTCCCGAATGCGAGCGTGAATGGCAGGAGATGGCATTACGGGCATTCTCTGCAGTCGGTGCGAGTGGCTGGGGTCGGGTGGACTTTATGCTCAGCGAGGCGGGTAAACCATTACTGCTTGAAGTTAACACAGTGCCTGGAATGACAGCTCATAGTCTTGTCCCGATGGCTGCCAAGGCGGCCGGGATTGATTTTGCCGAACTGGTCTGGCGAATTCTGGAGACGAGTGTGGCCGGTTCCCTGGGCAAAGATGAATCACTGGAGGCAGCGGATGGCGGTTAACCGCAAACGCAAGGCCAGAAAGCAGCAGTCCAACGTGTTGCAGACCCTGAGTGCCGCGCTGAAGGTCAATTGGGAACGAGTGCAATGGGCGCGATTGATTACCCTGTGTACGGTTTTGGCTGTCTCGTTGTCTGTCTACGTAGCAACCCTGTGGATGATGAACCGGCCAATTCAAGCGGTTGTTATTAACGGTGCGTTCGAGCGCGTGTCTGCAATCCAGGTAGAGGATGCGCTGGGACTCTATATACAGACCGGGTTTTTGAGCGCCGATCTGCACGCCATGCGTCGGCAGTTGCGGGAATTGCCATGGGTTGCCAACACCATGGTGCGGCGCCGCTGGCCGGGCACGATAGAGGTAAGTATCGAAGAGCAGAGTCCGGCTGCGCGCTGGGGTGATGCCGGGTTGCTTAATATTGATGGCGAATTGTTTATTGAAAATATTTCCCATGCGCCGGTTGAACTGCCTTTACTCAGTGGACCAAAGGGTACGGAGCAGCGCGTGGCCGAAATGTTTTTCCGGGTTGAAGCGCGGCTTGAACGCCGTGGTCTGGCAGCTGTGTCATTGCAACTTGATGATCGCGGTGCATGGGAAATGCAATTGACCAGCGGAATTCGGGTACGACTTGGCGCCCGGATGGTGGAAACCCGGTTGGACCGTTTCTTTGAGGCACTGGATAAGGTGGTCGCCGCACAGGCGGAAGACGTGGATTACATCGATATGCGATATACAAATGGCTTTGCTATCGGTTGGAAAAACCGTGCACCCATGAATGCAAAGTCAAGAGATGGAGTAAAGCCCCATGTCTAGGAAGGTAGACAAGGGCTTGATCGTCGGGTTGGATATTGGCACTTCAAAAGTGGTCGCAATTGTTGGTGAGGTTCATGAAGAGGGAGAACTGGAAATCATCGGCTTCGGTATTCACCCCTCACGCGGACTCAAGAAAGGCGTCGTCATCAATATCGAGTCAACGGTCAATTCAATCCAGCGCGCAATTGAAGAGGCTGAACTCATGGCTGGTTGTGAAATCAACTCGGTATTTACCGGCATCGCCGGTAGTCATGTGCGGAGTCTGAACTCTCACGGCATCGTAGCGATTCGTGACAGAGAAGTTGTACGGTCCGATGTAGAGCGCGTCATCGATGCGGCTCGCGCGGTCGCAATTCCGGCCGATCAGCGCATCCTGCATGTCCTGCCGCAGGAATTCATCATCGATGGCCAGGAAGGCATTCGTGAGCCAATCGGCATGTCAGGGGTGCGGCTCGAGGCACATGTGCACATGGTTACCGGTGCCGCCAGTGCCGCACAAAATATTGTCAAATGTGTGCAGCGCTGCGGCCTCGAGGTGGGTGATGTGGTGCTCGAGCAGTTGGCTTCGAGTTATTCGGTACTGACCGACGATGAGATGGAACTCGGCGTTTGTCTGGTTGATATCGGCGGAGGGACGACTGATATCGCTGTGTTTAATGGTGGCGCTATCAAGCACACGGCGGTAATTCCGATTGCTGGCGATCAGGTTACCAATGATATTGCGATCTCAATGCGTACTCCGACCCAGTATGCCGAGGAAATCAAGGTCAAGTATGCCTGCTGTCTGTCCCAGCTTGCCAACCGGGATGAGACGATCGAAGTGCCGAGTGTAGGCGATCGCCCGCCGCGCAAGCTGGCCCGCCAGACGCTGGCCGAGGTTGTTGAACCACGTTACGAAGAACTGTTCAGCCTGATTCGCGATGAACTGCGGCGTAGCGGATTCGAAGACATGGTAGCGGCAGGGGTCGTATTAACGGGCGGCAGTTCGAAAATGGAAGGTGCGATCGAACTGGCCGAGGAAGTTTTCCATATGCCGGTACGTCTTGGACTGCCGCAGCATGTACGTGGTCTCAGTGATGTTGTGCGCAATCCGATTCATGCAACTGGCATTGGCCTGTTGCTCTATGCGCGCAATCGGGCCGAATCACATTACTTGGGTGATCACCCGGTTGGTGGGGGAGTAAGGGAAGTTTGGGAACGGATGAAGTCCTGGTTTCAGGGTAATTTTTAGTTGTTGTTGTAAGGAGATATGTCGATGTTTGAACTAATGGATGGATACAGTCAAAACGCTGTAATCAAGGTGCTGGGAGTTGGCGGCGGCGGCGGAAACGCGGTCAAGCATATGGTTAGCTGCGGTATCGAAGGGGTGGATTTTATTTGCGCCAATACAGATGCTCAGGCGCTGCAGGGTACGAATGTTCGGATACCGTTGCAGATCGGTTGCAATATAACCAAGGGTCTTGGTGCCGGCGCCGATCCGGAGATCGGTCGACAGGCAGCAATGGAGGATCGTGATCGCATTCAGGAGGTTGTCGAAGGTACCGATATGCTGTTCATTACGGCCGGGCTCGGTGGCGGCACAGGCACCGGTGCCGCACCGGTAGTCGCGCAGGTTGCACGCGAACTCGGCATTCTGACAGTGGCTATTGTGACCAAGCCATTCACTATGGAAGGTGGTAAGCGTTCATCAGTGGCCGAGCAGGGGATTAATGATCTTGGGAAATATGTCGATTCGCTGATCACGATTCCGAATGAGAAATTGTTGTCGGTGCTCGGGCCGGAAACAACTTTGCTCGATGCATTTAAAGCGGCAAATGAAGTTCTGCAGGGTGCTGTGCAGGGTATCGCTGAGCTGATCACGCGACCTGGCCTGATTAATGTCGACTTTGCCGACGTGCGTACGGTCATGGGTGAGATGGGTATGGCGATGATGGGCTCTGGCAGTGCGGCAGGTGAAGATTGTGCCCGTGAGGCAGCTGAGGCAGCAATCTCGAGTCCGTTGCTTGAGGATATCAACTTGCAAGGGGCCCGCGGTATTCTCGTTAACGTTACCGCCGGCACGGATCTGGCAATTGGTGAGTTTCAGGCGGTGGGTGACACCATCAAGGAATATGCATCGGACGATGCGACGGTTGTGGTCGGGACCGTTATTGATCCAGATATGAGCAATAACATCCGGGTCACCGTTGTGGCGACAGGTCTGGGTCAGCCGATCGCAAAGCAGGCTGTGCCGCCAATCCACGTTGTTGAGCCAATGGTCCAGCAAAACGAAGCGGCAGAGCCGAATTACCGGGAATTTGAGCGACCGACTACGGTGCGTCAGCAGGCAGCAGCAGAACCGGCTGCGCCCGCGCAACCGGAATTTGATTTGCTTGATATCCCGGCATTCCTGCGTCGTCAGGCCGACTGAGTCCAAATCACTGGTTTTTATGACAAAAGGGGAAATGGTATAGCAAGAGTTATATTGACTAATTAGGCTGTGTATTTCTCCGTCTGTGTGGTAGCGTAGTCCGCATTACGGGTTAGTAATTTGTGCGTAACCTAATATTTCACTTTGCATTCAATGAGTTGCAAGTAAACAGGGAGTGATGTCCACAGTTTTTGTGCGCAGAACACAAGGTTCTGCCCACCGAATTGCTGTGTAATCAAGTCAGACCTATGCTCAGACAGCGAACATTGAAAAATTCAATCCGGGCGACCGGAATCGGATTGCATTCAGGCCAGAAGGTTTATATGACCATTCGGCCTGCAGCCGAGAATTCCGGCATTGTCTTTCGGCGTCTTGACCTCGAGCCAGCCGCCGACATCAAGGCCGATGCAAAGTCGGTGGGTGACACGATGCTGGGTACGACGCTCGTGCAGGACAAAGCAATGGTTGCAACCGTCGAACACCTGATGGCGGCCTTGGCCGGACTTGGTATCGACAATGCATTTATTGACCTGAGTGCTCCGGAAGTACCGATTATGGATGGCAGTTCGGCACCCTTTGTGTTCCTGTTGCAATCGGCGGGTATCGCCGAGCAGAGCGCGTTGAAGCGTTTTATCCGGATCAGGAAAACCGTGCGCGTTGAGGACGAGGAAAAGTGGGCTGAGTTTAAACCGTATGATGGATATAAGGTCAATCTGAGTATCGACTTCGATCACCCGATCTTCAAACGGCATACGCAGACTGCGAGTATCGATTTTTCGACCACATCTTTCGTCAAGCAGGTCAGTCGCGCACGTACCTTCGGTTTCCTTCGTGATATTGAAGCACTGCGAGCTTGTGACCTGACGCTCGGTGGCACGATGGATAATGCGATCGTCCTGGACGACTATCGGGTTCTGAATGAAGATGGCTTACGTTACGAAGATGAATTCGTGCGCCACAAAATTCTTGATGCGATTGGTGACCTGTATCTGCTGGGTCACAGCCTGCTTGGTGAGTTCAGTGGCTATAAGTCTGGCCATGGTTTGAACAACCAGTTGGTGCGGGCATTGCTGGATGACGAAAGCGCCTGGGAAATGGTTACCTTCGATGATACGAGCAAGGCACCGGTTTCCTACTCCACGCCAGCTGTCGTTTAACTCTTAATTTTCCGCGCAGCTT
Source organism: Chromatiales bacterium (assembly GCA_002688175.1). Classification (GTDB taxonomy): domain Bacteria; phylum Pseudomonadota; class Gammaproteobacteria; order Steroidobacterales; genus SMWD01. The sequence continues at coordinate 33,476 of NZCC01000071.1, read as the reverse complement.
TACCTCCGGCTCAAGTGCCGGCAGGAACTGTTGGCGAAACAGGCCGTTCAGGCAACCCGGGTTCAATAATCAAGTGCTACGGGGACGGCATGGTTGCCATGACCCGGTCCGGGATTTAAGCGTTAACTATTTGGCGGGATAGAATTTCCACTCACGCCAACGCTGGCCGTCTTTCATTTCATAGACACTCAATGATGGCACGGTTTTTTTGCCGTCGGGTGTGTCGTAGTAATCCACTTCGATCTGCACAAATATATTCCCCAGGTAACCGAGTCGATGCACATCCGCATTGGTCCAGCCGGTATCCATTGTAAAAAAGCCTTCAAGTCGCTGCAGCGTTTCTGTGCGACCGCTGACCATCAGTTTTTCACCATCAGCATTGACCACGTGCCATTCAAAATCTTCTGCCATATGTTCAGCGATAACATTAAGATTCTTTTCCATGAAGGCCTTGTCAGATGCTTCAATCTGGGCGAGCATCTCAGGTGGGATCTCGCGGTAATCAGGCCGACTGTCCTTTGCCAGAACCCAGGACGTGGTTGCGGTCAATGCCATCAGGCCAATAACGATAAGTGTTTTCACAGCTGTTTTCATGGCTTGTGCCTCCATAGAAAATTGAACATGCCAAAGTATTACAGTAACTTCGAAGCGATAACAGAAATCGGGGTGGATATCCTGCAACTCAGTGCTAAAAAGGCAAGCGCAGAATTACAGAGGCCCGTTCTCAGGAAAATGCTTTGGGGATAATAATATGAGTAAAAATTTACGTTTTCTGCTGCGAATTTCCGTTCTTCTGGTGTCGGGCATTGTGCTGCAAGCCTGCAGTGGGCCTGAGAACAGCAACACCTCTCCGGCGGCAGCATCCGCCGTAGATTCGACTGCCGCGAAAAATATGAAAATTGCCGTCATTGGTGCCACGGCACGTTCCGGTCGGGTAATCATTCAGCAAGCGCTGGACCAGGGCTTTACAGTAACTGGCCTGGCGCGCACTCCATCAAAGCTGGGCATTGAACACGAACGTCTGACTCTCGTTAAGGGCGACGTTCGTGATGTCGAGTCCTTAAAGAATGCGCTCAGCGGTGATGAGGTTGTCATATGCATGGTTGGTAAAAGCGCCCCTACCGACCCCAAGGCCATTATTGGCAAGGTTGATCTATACACGGTAATGGGTGAAAACCTGATTGCGGCCATGAAGGCCAAAGGTAACATGCGGCTGATCATGGCTAGTTCCACGGGTGTCGAGCATCGCGTGAATCCGGGTGCCACCGAGCCCGAAGGTGATTCAATGTCCGATGGCTGGCGTTTTAACGCCCGGTATTTGTATGGAGATATGGCCGACATGGAAACCATGATCGAAACCAGCGGTCTCGAATATGTCCTGCTGCGGCCCGGTTTTCTGGTTGAAGACCCGGCCCGCCACGATCTGCAGATTGCAGTTGGTGGTGGTACTCCGAAACAGCGCACGATTACCTATGCAGACTTTGCCGCCTTCACGCTTGAGCAGGTAAATTCTGATCAATACCTGAACAAGGCTGTCGGCATGTATTCAGATCAGGTTATGGATCCCGCTGCAGAGGTAAAAAAGTATATGGAAAAAATGCTTAAGCAGAAAGAGCAGCAAAAAAGTAATGGGGTCGCACCGTAATCAACCGACCAGTTCAAAACCCCGGTTCTACCGGTTTTTTTCGTCTCTAAGGGTGACTTCGCCGTGCGGGGGATATCCATTCTCAAATCTGTCAGTGTGCTTTACGCCGTATCCAGCAGAGCATTCAGATTAGTGGCTCGAGTACTGGAAACAGAATTTGTTAATACGGAAGATGTGCGGCTTTCAGGTAAGGATCATTTTTTGGCGCTGATGACACATACCCTCCCGCATAGACAAGGCCGAAGAGAAATGGATGAGGCCGGGCTGCAGGTGTCGGCTTGGTGGACCAGAATGGGGGCATGCGCATAAAAATTGATGCGCCGACAAGCGCAAGTGTTTGCAGTCCAATTAAAATTATGAAGTTGTTATATATTGTTAGATAGGTAATACATAGCAAACTTTGCGGCAGATGGACTGTGACAGTTTTCAGGGCTATGGAATATTTTGAGTCGTGCTCCGGTGCAACATACAAATCCCAATAAAATACCATCCAGGCCCAAAAGCAGGCGCCAAGCGATACCCATGTCATTACTACAATCAACCATTGAGGCCATGTCGAGCCAATACTGTTGATTCCATTCCAGATAACTAAAAAAAGTTGTCCCATACTTGCGCCCCAAAGCAGGCCGAATGGGATTTGTGTGGCCAAATGTAACTTGCGATTAAAACGGATTGTATAGCGTGCCCAGATACCCCAGTAGACAATAAAGATCAAAGCAGTAAGGCCGATGGTCCATGCAATCCAGTTCAAATCCTGCATTTGTGGTTGAGTTGCAATCGGGGCAGCGAGGATCATTGCCTGTGTCCCTGTCAGCCAGGAAACCAGAAAGCATAGACAAAAGAAGATGCAGGCACGGGTCCAGGCAGCCGCCGCTGAGAAAACTTCAGAATTGATATTTCGGAAGTTGGTTACATACAGCCCCACAAACAGTATCAGGAGCAGAGCCATTATCGTATTAAAAATGCTCAATGCAGTGGTAATTTCGCAGGCTTAACCATGAAAATATCCGATTTGATAAACATCTGTTACGGATCATTTGCCCGTTCTGATTGACCCGATTCCGACCGGTTATAACGTTAACATAGAGACCAATCAGTATCCCCGCTGCTTCATTGGGGGCCTTTGGCTGGTAAGTACATTCCCTTAAATATCTGTATATCCTATGAATATCAAGGGGTTGGTTGAATCCGCCAAATGACTGAAAACACGAGTAACAAGTTGTATCTATGGTTCATGAATGTAAAAGACATGGTCGATTTTTTTGGGTTGAGTTCAAGCGTAAAAAAATTCTGGATTATTTTATAGATTTCCTGACACTTCTGGTTTGAGTCAGGTAGTAAGCGTTTTTTCACTGGCAACCCTGTGCCAAATATCTGCAAATGGAGAATTTAAATGCCTGTTTCCCAGTCATATGTTTCACAAAGCCTGATCTGTGATATTCACCTCCAGAATATCTTTATGGGAGCCGGCAATCTGATGCAGAAATTATTTGCTCAAAAAATTCTTCTTTTGGGAGTATCCCTGATCGCCGCGGGAGCGAGTCAGGCAGGCGAAGACATAGATGTGAATGCAGCACGCAATGCCGAGATCGTTATTGCTCAGGCTGCAGCCCCTAAAAGTAAAAATAATAAGCCCTCCGAGCTCTATGAGAGAAATTGCGGCGCCTGTCACCAGGCTGATGGTAAGGGTTTACCCGGCGCGTTCCCTCCTTTGGCGGACTCTGACTTCATTCAAAGCGATCCGTGGGTTCTGGTGGAAGCCACCGTTGCAGGCTTGAGTGGCCCACTAACGGTGAATGGCCAGGAATACAATAACGTGATGCCGGCCATGAGCTATCTGAGCGATGACGAACTTGCCAGAATTCTGACCTACGTGCTTAACAGCTGGGGCAATCCAGGCGGCAGTTTTGATACCGAGCAAATCAGTATTTATCGTAAGGCGATCGGCCTGGAAGCCAGGCAGGCTGCTGGTGAGCGTCATCCCGGTACCCCTGAAGCAGAGGTGATCTACCAGGGACAACCTTTGGTTTTGGAGGGCGCAGAGCAAATTATTACCCCGGGTGCACCGGCGCTATCAAAGGTCGAATTCGATACGGCTCAACGGCTGTATTTCGAACGTTGTGCCGGTTGTCACGGCGTACTGCGCAAGGGTGCGACGGGCAAAGCGTTGACTCCGGATCTCACCCAGGAAAAAGGTACGGACTACCTGAAAGCGTTGATTAAATTCGGCTCGGCGGCCGGTATGCCCAATTGGGGTACTTCAGGTGAGTTCCACGATGATCAGATCGATGTTATTGCGCGCTATCTACAGCATGAGCCGCCCACGCCCCCCGAGTTCGGGATGAAGGACATCATGGCATCCTGGAGGGTATTGATCCCGATCAAGGACCGACCGAAGAAACCTCAGAGCAAGATCAATCTGGATAATATTTTTTCAGTGACCCTGCGAGACAGCGGTGAAATTGCATTAATCGACGGCGACACCAAAGAAATCATCAAGATCATCAAGACCGGCTATGCGGTACATATCTCCCGTATGTCACATTCAGGTCGTTATATCTACACCATCGGCCGAGATGCCAGGATTGACCTTATCGACCTCTGGTTCAAAGAACCAACGCCGGTGGCTGAGATCAGAATCGGCCTGGAGGCCCGCTCGGTAGAAACATCGAAGTACGAAGGTTACGAGGATAAATACGCAATCGGTGGTTCTTACTGGCCGCCGCAATACGTGATCATGGAAGGCGACACCCTTGAGCCGAAGAAAATTGTTTCGACTCGTGGTACCACTGTTGATACTCAGGAATATCATCCCGAACCACGTGTGGCGGCAATTATCGCCTCCCACCAACATCCGGAATTTATTGTCAACGTCAAGGAGACGGGTCGTATTCTGCTGGTCAATTACAGTGATATCGAGAATCTGTCCGTCACGACCATCGCCGCCGCCCGATTTTTGCATGATGGCGGGTGGGATCTCTCTAAACGGTATTTCCTGACGGCTGCGAACAAGTCGGACAAGATTGCCGTGGTGGATTCCAAGGAACGTAAACTGGTTGCTCTCGTGGATGTGGACAGTATCCCGCATCCTGACCGTGGGGCTAACTTTATACACCCGGAGTTTGGTCCGGTCTGGGCTACCAGTGCGTTAGGCAACGATAAGATCACGATGCTCGGCACGGATCCCGACGGGCATCCTGACCAGGCATGGAAAGTCGTGAAGGTGATGTCGGGCCAGGGTGGTGGCTCTTTGTTCATCAAGACCCATCCTAATTCAAAAAATCTTTGGGTCGATACGCCTTTGAACCCGGAGACACCCATCAGTCAGTCGGTAGCGGTATTCAGTATCAACGATCTGGATGCCGGTTTTGAGGTGTTACCTATAGCAGAGTGGGCAGAGCTTGGCGAAGGCCCGAAACGTGTTGTTCATCCGGAGTACAACAAGAATGGTGATGAGGTCTGGTTCTCGGTCTGGAGTGGCAAGGAAGAAGAATCGGCTATCGTTGTTGTAGATGACAAGACGCGCAAGCTCAAGACAGTGATCAAGGGCGAGCGGATCATTACGCCAACCGGCAAGTTCAATGTATTCAACACCATGAATGATGTCTATTAAATAAGGTGCGTGCTTGAAGGAAGGTATCCTTAAAGGATAGGGGATGCTGACCCGGCGGGTGAGCCGGGTTGGCGCAAAACCGGGCGCGATCCATCGGTGGCCCGCTGCCGCATGAGACGATGGATCAGACTAGTATCCCGGGTGTGCCACCCGTACTTTGACCTGGGTTGCTTCCGGGTGTTGCTGGCGTCCGAGTTCCAGTAACCGCTCGCTCTCAAATCTGAGTCGGGTCGCCCATTCCGGGCTCGAGGCCCGGATGACGAGCGTACCGTCGTCTTCCAGCGTGCAATTGACCAGCTCGGCGCCGAGATCAGGCGCCAGCCCTTTGCGGATATGGTCGGTTAAGCCAACTTTTGCGCGCGCCCGGGCCGCCAGTTGCCCCAGTTGGGATTTTGGAGAGCTGAGTAATTCAGACAATGACTTGGGCTTATTACTTGACATATTACATTAAGTTAAATGGCAGGATGTGGAACTCGTTCCTTGTCTTGACTTGTCGCATTCGGCATAGTCTAGCGTGCAAAGGTATACTCGTCGAAAGACGGGGACGCAAAACTACCGGTCTAACGGTTTTTCCTATGATAGCGGGGTTGCACATGGAGTACTTAAGACAAGCTTCTTTTAGGTCATCGGACCTGAATAAGCGAATTAAATCAACCGTCAGAAGGCCATTTAAACGGAGTTTGGCCCATTCACGGATGGTACAGGGGATGAGACGGGTCTGATGAAACTGATTCTGCTGACAGAGAGCAGGGCCGCTGCTCGCCATATTCACATTTCCATGCCCGTTCTTGTGGGCTGCGTCACATTTCTATTAACTATCCTGATCGGTAGCGGCGGGGTCCTGTTTGCCCGCTCAATGGCGTCTGCACAGTCGGTCGCCGATCTCGATGAATTACGTGCAGGCCTTACTGCACAGAAAACTGAGCTCACTGAACTGAGGCATCGTGCCCAGGAACAACTGGATGCACTGGCAGTGCGGATGGGTTCATTGAATGCGAGTGCGATACGTCTCGATGCGCTTGGCCATCGGTTGACCGATATGGCTAATCTTGATGATGGTGAATTTGATTTCGTCAGTGAACCGGCTCTCGGTGGGCCGTTAGAACCTGCTGCCGGGCCAGAGACGGGGCAGGTCAGTGACTTTTTTGTGGCGATCGACTCGATGGATCGTTCGCTGTATGACCAGGAACAGCAGTTACTGGTACTCGAACGGCTGATGCTGAATCGTAAACTCCATGAACGCGTTTATCCGCAAGGACGACCGGTTAAATCGGGTTATATCTCGAGCTACTTTGGCAAGCGTACCGATCCATTCAACGGCAAGACGGCCAATCATCGTGGTATCGATTTTGCGGGTAAGAGCGGCAGCGACGTTGTAGCGGTTGCGGGCGGTGTAGTGACCTATTCCGGGCCACGTTCAGGTTACGGCAATATGGTAGAAATCAACCATGGCAACGGTTATGTCACGCGCTACGCCCACAATGAGCAGAACCTCGTAGCACCGGGGGATCAAATCCAACCGGGCCAGAAGATTGCCTTGATGGGCTCGACGGGTCGGGCGACGGGTCCAAATCTGCATTTTGAGGTTTGGCATCGCGGACGACCGGTCAATCCCGTTAAATATATTCGTCAGACAACCTGACAGCGTCCGTCACGGGTGTTTCCCGCTCCTCCGGCATTTCCCACCCCCGCCGAACCCTTTACAATAGCTGCCTCTCAGCAGGTATGGCGCATAATCAAATATATTTAAATCGGTAAGCGGCTGAGCCGCAACCGCTCGTAGGAATTGAAGGAACTGGTTTGGCTAATTTTTTAATGAAAATGTTCGGTAGTCGTAATCAACGATTACTGCGGCAGTATGACAAGCTCATCAAGCAAATTTCTGCCATGGAGGCAGATCTGGAATCGCTGTCCGACGATGAGTTGCGTTCCAAGTCTCAGGAATTTAAGCAACGGCTGGCCGATGGTACCGAGCTGGAAAGCCTGCTACCCGAAGCATTTTCCGTCGTGCGTGAAGCGTCCAAGCGTACGCTCGGGTTACGTCACTTCGATGTGCAATTGATAGGCGGCATGGTGCTGTACGAAGGCAACATCGCCGAAATGCGAACCGGTGAGGGCAAGACGCTGGTTGCGACATTGCCAGCCTACGTTAACGCCCTCGCTGGTATTCCGGTACATATTGTTACCGTCAATGATTACCTCGCCCGGCGAGATGCAAACTGGATGCGGCCCATCTACGAATTTCTCGGTTTGTCGGTTGGCATCATTCATACTGGCCAGACCAGAAATGACAAACACGACGCTTATCAAGCTGATATCACATACGGTACGAATAACGAGTTCGGTTTTGATTATCTGCGTGACAACCTGGCGCAACAAAAACAAGACCAAATGCAACGCGGACTCGGGTTTGCCATTGTAGATGAGGTTGACTCAATCCTGATCGATGAGGCCAGGACACCCCTGATTATCTCTGGTGCATCCGATGAAAGTTCCGATCTGTATATCAAGATAAATAATCTGATCCCCAAGCTCGTATTAGAGAAGGATGAAGAACATCCGGGTGATTACACCGTCGAAGAGAAAACCAAGCAGGCATTTCTTACTGAACAGGGACACGAAACAGTTGAGAAACTGTTGGCCAAGGCGGGTCTGATCGGCAGAGAAGAGAGCTTGTACGATGCGGCTAATATTCGACTGATACATCACATCACGGGCAGTTTGCGCGCCCATGCCCTGTATAAGGTTGATGTCGAGTATGTCGTCCAGGATGGTGAGATTGTTATCGTTGATGAATTTACCGGGCGAACAATGCCGGGCAGGCGCTGGAGCGACGGGCTGCACCAGGCTGTCGAGGCGAAAGAAGGTGTCGTCGTCAATGAAGAGAATCAAACTGTTGCATCGATAACCTTCCAGAATTATTTTCGGATGTATCAGTCGCTGTCGGGTATGACCGGGACAGCAGACACAGAGGCCTTCGAGTTTCAGCAGATTTATGGTCTTGAGGTTGTGGTTATTCCTACCCATCGGGAGATGGTTCGTGATGATCAGCCCGATCTCGTGTTCCTGGCGCAGCAAGACAAGTTCAAAGCAATCATCGAGGATATCGAGGATTGCCAGAAGAAGGGCCAGCCGGTGCTGGTCGGCACGACATCAATCGAAACATCAGAATACCTGTCCGGCCTGTTGAAGAAAGATGGCATCAAACATGAGGTTCTGAACGCCAAGCAGCATGAACGTGAGGCGCTTATTGTCGAAAACGCCGGACTGCCTAAGGCCGTTACGATCGCAACGAACATGGCGGGTCGTGGCACCGATATCGTCCTGGGCGGCAACCTTGAAGCCGAGATCAAGGCGCTTGGTGATGATCCTGATAAGGATATCGTTACCAGAGCTGAGGCTGCCTGGAAAAAACGACACCAGGTCGTGCTCGATGCCGGTGGGTTGCATATTGTTGGCACGGAACGGCACGAGTCACGTCGTATCGATAACCAGTTACGGGGCCGCTCGGGTCGTCAGGGCGATGCAGGGTCGAGTCGTTTCTATTTGTCCATGGAAGACAATCTGATGCGAATCTTCGGTGACCCGGATCGCACGAAGAATATGCTGACTCGTGTCGGTATGAAGGATGGGGAGGCGATCGAAAGTAAATTGCTGACCCGGCAGATAGAGCGGGCTCAGCGGAAGGTCGAGGCACAAAACTTTGATTCCCGCAAGTCCCTGCTCGAATATGATGATGTTGCCAACGATCAGAGATCCGTCATTTATCAGCAGCGAAATGAGTTGATGGAGGATGAGGATCTCGGCGATGCAATTGCAGGGATTCGCGAAGAAGTCGTGGGTGATGTGATAGCCGAGTATATACCGACAGGTTCAGCAGTTGATGACTGGGATCTCAGCGGACTTGAGCAGGCGTTGAAAAATGACTTCGGTGCAATCTTCGATCTTGCGACCATGGTCGAACAGAATGAGGGTATTGATGAGGACAAGCTAGGGGCGTTGATTATTGAAAAGATCGACGCTGATTATAAGCTCAAGGTAGCCGAAGTCGGGCCGGAAGATATGCGGAATTTCGAAAAGATTGTAATGCTGGGCCGGCTTGATGCGCAATGGAAACAGCACCTGGCTTCGCTCGACTATCTGCGTCAGGGCATTCATCTGCGTGGTTATGCACAGAAAGATCCGAAGAAAGAATACAAGCGTGAGGCCTTCGAGATGTTTGGCGAAACGCTTGATCATGTTAAGAAAGATGTCACGAGTATCCTGGCGCGGGCGCAATTGCGCAACGAGGAGGATGTCGAGGTCATGGAAGGACGGCGCGCAGAGGAACAAAGCAGGAATATGGAGTTCCAGCACGCCGAAGCACCCTCCGCAATGGCGGGGCCGGGTGGCGGAGCGGCTCCGTCGGGTTCAGGGCCGGCTCAGGTGCAACAGGTTGTCCGCGAGGGACGCAAGATTGGCCGTAATGAGGCATGTCCTTGTGGGTCAGGAAAAAAATACAAGCGTTGTCACGGCAAGCTGAGTTGAGAGTGAAAGATAATTCTTAATCTACATTGAACAAGCCATCAATCAATGTTGCCGCAGGTATTCTGATCGATGACTTTAACCGGGTTCTGATCGCGGAGCGGCTGGCCGGTGGGCATCAGGCCGGTTGGTGGGAGTTTCCCGGCGGTAAGATCAATGCGGTGGAGTCATCGTACGAGGGGCTGGTGCGGGAACTGGCCGAAGAGCTCGGGATTACGGTCTATACCGCCAGTGAACTGTTGACCTATAGCTACGAATACCCTGAACGCCTGGTTAAGTTGTACGTGTTCGTCGTCGAAAACTATTCCGGACAGCCGACAGGTGTTGAGGGTCAGGCGTTGCGGTGGGAACCGGTTGCGGCCCTGATGGAAGTCGGGTTGTTGCCGGCTGACCTGCCGATTGTCGATGCGCTGTATAAATTAAGGCCGGATATCGCTGGTATCAGATAGTTATCGACAACCTGCCAGTGTGAGCAGATTCAGTTGTGTTTCCGGGCTGCGCCATCCAGGCAGCCCCTAAAGCTTCAGGTCGGCTCGTTTAACAGATCATCAGGTTGAAAGTGACATCCGAGATCATTTGCCTGGATTGCGTCGCGGAATCCGGCCAGTTCTTGAAGCGAATACTGAATCGATGGCGACCGCCGCTGATTTCAGGGAAACAATCGGTACCCGCCGGTAGGGTGATCCGTACGAGACCGGACATTGCGCTACGCTCGAGTGCATGGTGAAACACGCCGTTAACGGCAACCTGCTGTTGGGCTTCACCACTGTTCCTGAACAGCCACAACAACTCTGCAACGCTGTCGCACAGCGGTAACAGGTTTTTGATCCAGTTACAGAGGTCCGCTCGACGTCTCTGGTACGGTTGCCTGAGCCAGTGACTAAACGCCGGTAAATCAAATTCGCATGTGCCACCGGGAATCGTGCTGCGATGTTTGATGGCATTTAAAAATTCACTTTCCCGCAACGCATTCAGATACTGAGGCCCCATCCCGACCAGGCCCTTACGCAGGTTGCGCAGGTTGTTCAGGATTCTACTGATGCGCTGTTCGTCGACGCCCGGTGTATCCTGATATTGGATGAAAACATTGCTTTGCCGTTCGACCTCCTTGAGCATATCGCTACGCATGTCACCGCGACCCATGATCGCAGCGATGTCGAGCAGGTTAGTTACGGCGCGGCGGCTGGCCCATTGTGATTCACGCTCAAGGTTAAATCTCAGCTCCTTATAGAGCACCTCGACACGCAGGTAGGTTCGCATTCGTTCGCTCAACGGGTGCTCGTAGCACACCATTGAGGCAGCCGACATCGATTCAGGCAGGCGTTCAGCAGGTTGGGCCATCAGGTCTCTGAGCCTTGGGTCAGATGTTGATTCAGGACATAATTCTGGGGGTTATTTTGCGCTACTGTGAGCGTTGCCGCAAATAAACTGGTGAGAGCTGCACTGGGTGAGTGAGGGTTATCCCGTTCAGGCTAATTGCAGGTACAGCGCATGCAATGCGGCGACCTGTGCCCGGGTTTGCGCGGGTGTTCCGGCGTTATCGATGACATCATCGGCGGCTGCAAGGCGTTCGCGCCGGTCGACTTGTGCCGCGAGAATTTGCTCGATGCGTTCCGGTGTTTCGTCATCACGTGCGAGCAGGCGGGTGCGTTGCAGGCTCTCAGGGCAGTCTGTGACCAGCACCCGGTCGACGAGGGCGTCAAAGTTGGTTTCGACCAGCAAAGGTACAACCAGTACCTGGTAGGGGCCCCCGGCCTGATTGGCCAATTCAAGGGTCCGGGTTCGTATCAGCGGATGCAGGATGGCTTCGAGGGCATGGCGCTGATCCTCATCAGTGAAAACAAGGTTGCGCAGCCGGTGTCGGTCCAGATATCCGTCCCGGGTCAGCAGATCCGTGCCGAACCTGTCAGTCACGGCAGCGAGTCCCGGTTGACCCGGTTCAACGACCTGCCGGGCGATGACGTCGGTGTCGATTATGGGTACGCCGTACTCGGCAAACATCGCAGCGACAGTGCTCTTACCGCTTGCGATGCCGCCTGTCAGCCCGATACGCAACTCATTGCTGCGGGGCTTGTCGTTAGCCGGTTCCATTGCCGGCCTACTGTAGTGGACTGGCCTGAATACCGCTACCGAGCCACGCGGTCAGAAGTTCCGGTCCCCACAGCAGGGCAATAAACCCGGCTATAGCGAGATAGGGGCCGAACGGGATAGGTACCTGTCGGTCATGGCCGCGAAACAGGATCATGCTCAGCGCAGCTACCAGTCCGACAACCGCCGACAACAGGATGATGATCAGTAGCATCTGCCAGCCAAGCCAGGCGCCGAGTGCGGCCAGTAGTTTGAAGTCACCGTAGCCCATGCCTTCCTTGCCGGTGGCGAGCCTGAAGGCATGATAAAGGCTCCAGAGGGACAAATATCCTGCCATGGCGCCGATGATTGACGAACGTGGATCCGCGAATACGAGGTTGCCGTCTGCTCCGGTGATCAGGCTGAAACCGAGCCCGAACCACAGCAAAGGCAGCGTAATCCTGTCGGGTAACCATAGACGGTCGAGATCAATGACGGTCAGCGCGATCAGCGTCCAGGACAGAATCAGTGCGCCACCGCAGGCTACCGAGAAGCCGAAGCGCCAGGCAACAAGCATGGATACACACGCGGTTAACCCTTCGATGACCGGGTAACGGAGCGCAATTTTAACCCCACAGCTTGCGCAGCGTCCGCGCAGGAACAAATAGCTCAGGATCGGAATATTTTGATGTGCTTTGACCGCCGCACCACATTTTGGGCAGGATGAGCCCGGTTGAATCAGGTTGAAAGGCTTTTCTGTGGCTGGTTCCGGCTGCTCATTTGGTGCGTTATAGGCCTTGTGCCAGTCCCGTTCCTCACGATCCATCATGGCCGGTACGCGATAGATCACGACGTTCAGAAAACTGCCGACCAGCAGGCCAAACAGCCCTGCAACGATGTCGAACACCATCGGGTTCGAGTTGAAGATTTCCGTGAAAATGGGTTCAGTCTCGGTGAGACAATCGATTTATGTGTGCAACTAGATAACGGCGCCCATCTTGAAAATGGGTAGATACATCGCAACAACCAGTCCGCCGACCAGTACACCGAGAATCGACATGATCATCGGCTCAAGCAGGCTGCTCATATTATCGACCGCGTTATCAACATCTTCTTCGTAGAAATCGGCGACCTTGCTCGACATGTCGTCAAGCGAGCCTGATTCTTCGCCAACGGCGATCATCTGGATGACCATGTTCGGGAATAGCTTGGTATTTTCCATCGCCCGCTGCAGTCGCTGGCCGGTGGATACTTCATCCTTGATGGCCATGGTGGCATTTTCGAAGACGATATTGCCGGTTGCGCCTGCAACGGACTCCAGTGCTTCAACGAGCGGTACACCGGCGGCGAACATCGTTGACAGTGTACGCGAAAAGCGTGCGATCGCGGCCTTTTCGAGGATGTTGCCGATGATGGGCAGTTTCAGCATGATGCGGTCTTGTGACTCGCGTAATGGCCGTGAACGTTTGTACATGGCCAGGTACCCGCTGACGGCCCCGAAGGCGATGATCACCAGGAGCCAGCCCCGGTCACGCACGAATTCAGACAGGTTAATGATCATGCGGGTAAAGGCCGGCAAGTCCGCGCCGAAACCCTGAAACAGAGTCTCAAATTCAGGGATAACAAAAATCAACAGGATCGTGGTGACGATCAACGCGACTACGACAACAGCCGCCGGGTAGGTCAGTGCCTTCTTGATTTTCTTCTTGATGGCCTCAGTTTTTTCTTTGTAGGTTGCGATCTTGTCGAGCAATGTTTCCAGTGCACCGGCCTGTTCGCCGGCTTCGACAAGATTAACGAACAGGTCGTCGAAATGCAGTGGGTGTTTCGCCAGTGATTCGGCCAGTGCGCTGCCGCCCTCGACATCCTGTTTAACGGCATAAATCAGTTTTCGCATGGCCGGGTTATCGTGCCCGGCACCCACTATTTCGAAGGCCTGTACGAGTGGAATGCCGGCACCCAGCATCGTGGCGAGCTGGCGGCTGAAGATGGCGATATCAGCAGTTGTTACCTTGCCTTTCTTCTGGAATAGCGCGGTTTCTTTGCGTACCCGACGCGGGACGACGCCCTGGCGGCGTAACTCTGCACGTACGGCGGCTTCACTGGCGGCAACCGTTTTTCCCTTAACGCGTTTACCGTTGCTGTCAGTGCCTTCCCAGTTAAATGGGGCCTGATTGATTGCTACAGACTGAGCCATATCTTTAGCTTCCAAACATTAATGAAACAACACACATAACTATTCAATTGTAACTCGATTGATCTCTTCAAGACCGGTAAGCCCGTCCTTGACTTTCTTTAATCCGGTTGCGCGCAAACCCGGTACACCCTCGGCTCGGGCCTGATCAGCAAGTTGAACTGCATTGCCGCCTTCCATGATGATTCGTTGTGTAGTTTCTGAGATCGGCATCACCTGGAATACACCGATGCGACCCTTGTAACCTTCGTTACATAGTTTGCAGCCGACCGGCCCAAAAACCTTCAGGCCTGCATCGATTTCCTGTTCGGTGAAACCTTCCTGTAACAACGCTTCGTTCGGGATGTCGCGAATTTCCTTGCAGTGGTCGCACAGTTTACGTGCAAGGCGCTGGGCAATGATCAGCGTTACCGTGCTGGCGATAGCGTAGCCCTTAACGCCCATATCGACGAGCCTGGTCAGGGTGCTCGGGGCATCATTGGTATGCAGAGTCGACAATACAAGGTGACCGGTCTGCGCTGCCTTAATGCCAATTTCGGCGGTCTCCAGGTCGCGAATTTCGCCGACCATGATGACATCCGGATCCTGACGCAGAAATGCGCGCAGGGAAGACGCGAACGTCAGACCGATTTTTGCATTGACATTGACCTGGTTGATGCCGGGGAGGTTGATTTCTGCCGGGTCCTCGGCGGTTGATATATTTCGGTCCTCTGTGTTGAGGATATTCAGGCCGGTGTACAGCGACACGGTCTTGCCGCTGCCGGTCGGGCCGGTTACCAGGATCATGCCGTGTGGCCTGGCCAGTGCATTCATGTACAGTTCTTTTTGCTCAGGTTCATAGCCAAGCGCATCGATGCCGAGTTTTGCGCTGCTCGGATCAAGAATACGCAACACAATTTTTTCGCCGAATAGTGTCGGACAGGTATTGACCCGAAAATCAATGGCCCGATTCTTCGACAGCTTCATCTTGATGCGCCCGTCCTGGGGTACCCGTCGTTCAGCGATATCCATGCGCGACATGACTTTCAGACGCGCACAAACTTTGTTGGCCAGTGCGGTCGGTGGTGAAGCAACCTGGGTCAGCACACCATCAAGACGCGTTCGGACGCGGAACATCTTTTCATACGGCTCGAAATGAATATCGGACGCACCGCGCTTAATGGCATCAAGCAGGATCTTGTTGACGAAGCGCACGACCGGCGCATCTTCGACGTCGTCCGCGTTGGCATCATCTTCCAGTTCTTCTTCGCCACCTGATATTTCCAGGCTCTCCAGATCGAAGTCGTCTTCATCAAAGCTCGACATTGAGGTATCAATGGCCTCGAGGGCCTTGGTGACGAGTGCCTGCAGCTTGTCCTGTTCGACGACGACCGGGTCGATGCGACAACCGGTCTGGAATTTGATCTCATCGATTGCGGCAAGGTTGGTCGGATCAGATACGCCGAGGAACATGCGCTTGCCGCGCAGCATAAGTGGCAGTGTCTGGTGCTTGCTGATCAGCTTCTGACTAACCGCCTTGACCGCATCAAGATCCAGTTCCAGGACATCGATATCCATCAGCGGCACACCGAATTCGTGTGAAGCGGCAATTGCGATGCGGCGCGGGTCTGAATTGGTCTCGGTTACCAGGTAGGGCACCAGACCAATTTTCTTTTTCCGCGCTTCTTTGACGGCCGTAACCACGGCTTCCTCGTCAATAATCCCGTCCTGGACGAGACGTCGCGATAACCCGGCTAACGGTGAAGTAGTTGCACTGACGGCCATGGACTCCCTGTGCCTCAAATAATAACCTGATCAATCAGGCGCATATACCCAACTATGTCACATAGTTTTACTGATTAAGGGTACTCTGCGCAACCGACTAAATGGGTAATTCAGGCAATTATATTTATTGGGTAGCGGTTTCGTGACACAGTCGCCAGCGTTGAACCGCTCCAGTGATCCTGTTTGCGGCCCATAAAGAAAGGGGACCCGAAGGTCCCCTTTGCAGTTTTGTCCACCGTGAAGGTGGTTGCCACTAGCTTGCGATTACAGACGGCAAGCAGAAGGCAGGTACTTCGCCAGCATGCCACCTGATGGTGGGACATAAGCTGCCTGGGCGCCACCAGCCGAAGATCCAAGCGGGTTGGTCGCAGGCGGTACCGGTGCCCACCCACAGCGCCAGACGACACTCAGGTCGGCTGACTCATAAGGCGTCAGGCTAAGCGTTTCGGCACCAATAAGCTGGTTGGCATCGTTGCCATAGGTAATGGTGATGGTGCCATTCGCAACGTCGACCGAGACGACGTAGTTACCGCTGGTATCGGTTGCATTGGCCGTCATACCTGCGATAGCGCGTGTTGCCGGTGGCGCGCCATCATTGGCAAATGACTCAGCGACTGCGGTTCTAGCAGCTGCGGCCAACGTAATGCCTTCTGAAACCTGGGCACGGATCATGTAATCCTGGTACGCCGGGATTGCGATCGCTGCAAGAATACCAATGATCGCGACAACGATCATCAGCTCGATAAGGGTGAAACCTTGTTGAACTTTGTGCATGAAATGCTCCTGAACTTCTAGGGGTAAAAAAACCTACTGGGTGATCTGCGGTCTGTTCGCCTTGATTCACCGATAGTAGGATTAATAAAGCAAGGACCGTGCCAAAATGGCCTGATAGCAATTCTAGTTATTGAAAAATAAGATAAATATATCTTGTCGCCATGGTCTGGGCCAATCTGGCTCAACATAAGTAGTTAAGGCTATTTCATGCTCCTGACGCTCAGGGTCAGCATGTGACAATTTTTGTCAGCTGAATGGCGCCACAGCTCCTTAGCGCTATTCAATACCGAGTTTCTGCATTCGATAACGTAATGCCCGCAGGGTCAGACCCAGATTCCTGGCGGCAGCAGTCTTGTTATGCCGGGTTTCCTCAAGTGCATTGATGATGGCCGTTCGCTCAACAGTTTCCAGCTGATGGCCCAGCACGTTGCCCGTCACGTCCGGTTCGCCTGCCTCGGGTGTGACTAAGGCAGCTTCACTGTTTGCTGCGCCCATCGAGTCGCGGATCTGGATGTCACCGGCAGCAATCGGCTCGTCGCCGGACAAGGCTACCGCACGTTCGAGAATATTTTCCAGTTCGCGGACATTGCCCGGGTAGCTGTACGTCGAGAGTTTCTGCCGGGCATCCGAAGTCAATTGAGGTACCGCAACGCCAAGCTCCCGTGCCATTTTGTCGAGCATAAAGTCGGTCAGTATGTCGATATCCTCGCCACGCTCCCGGAGCGGCGGTACCTTGAGTTCGATGACGTCGATCCGGTAAAACAGGTCCTCACGGAACTGGCCGGATGAGACCAGGCCACGTAAGTCTTTATGGGTGGCGCTCAGAATACGGACATCGACCGGAATCTCCTCCAATGCGCCGACCGGGCGCACGGATTTTTCCTGGATGACACGCAGCAGCTTGACTTGCATGGCCAGCGGCAGGTCGGCAATTTCATCCATGAAGAGAGAACCGCCTTCTGCACTTTGAAAGAGACCTTTATGGTCGTCGACGGCACCGGTAAAAGCACCTTTACGATGCCCGAAAAACTCACTTTCCATTAATTCCGATGGAATTGCACCGCAGTTTACCGGTACGAACGGACCTTCTGCCTGAGCGCTTTTTTCGTGAATCATGCGGGCGACGAGTTCCTTGCCGGTGCCCGATTCTCCGGTGATATGCACGGGGGCCCGGCTGCGGGCAACTTTATCGATCAGGGTCAGTAAATCGGTCATCGATGACGATTCACCGAGCAGACTGACCTTACCGGAGACTTCTTCATGGGTATTTTGCAGCTTCAATGCACTGCCGATAAGTTTGCGTAAGGCAGTCAGATCAAGAGGTTTGGAAATGAAGTCAAATGCACCAAGTTTCAGTGCGCGTACTGCTGTTTCGACGTTACCATGAGCTGTAATGACGGCCACCGGAATCCCAATTCCGTTGACCTGCATCCATTCGACCAGTTCTAATCCGTCACCGTCAGGCAGGCGCATGTCTGTCAGGCACAGGTCAAACTTTGTTGCCTGGAGCCTGGTTTTGGCAGTCGTGATATCACCGCAGATCTGGGTATCGATTTGCATTCGGTCCAGTGTCAGTGCGAGCAGTTCGCACAGGTCCGGCTCATCATCTATCACCAGTGCCAGTGGTCTGTTCATGTGAATAGTTGACTCATGTCAAGGGTTGGTGTCATGAGATAGTCCCCCAACGTTTTGGATCAGCAAAAACAATCCGAAATACACTGCCGCCGCCATTACGCTGCTCATAGATCAGAGTGGCGCGGTTACATTCGCATAGTTCACGCGAGATGAACAATCCCAGTCCCGTACCGCCGATGCGTCCGGTCGCGAATGGCTCGAACAGTTGTTCGCGCAGGTCGTCCGGGATACCCGGGCCGCGGTCTGCAATTTCAAGAAATGGTCGCCGATTACCCGGCAGGCGCCCACAGCGAATCGTGATAATCTGTTCATGTTCCACCGGGGCGGCATAGTTCAAAGCGTTTTCACACAGATTCCAGCAAATCTGGCGTAAGTGTCCCGGGTCCATCCGCACCTCGATCTCATTTTCAGCGATGATTTCGAAACGATCCTCGGGGACTTCGAGTGTTGAGATGAACTCGGTTGCAAATTCCCGGATCCATTCGGTCAGTGAAATTGACCGTGGATTTGTCGGGTCGCGTCGTGACAAACGCATGACGTTGTTAACAATCTCACTGACCCGCTTGGAATTGGTGCTGATAATATCCAGCAACCGACGTTCATAGTCACCGGTCTGCGGAGATTCATCCAGCAACTGACCGGCATGGCTCAGTGCTCCGACCGGGTTGCGGATCTCGTGCGCGATGCTTGCGCTCAATCGGCCCAGTGCCGCAAGCTTGGTCTGCTGGACCTTTTCTGCGATCAGGCTTGCGTCTTCAAGGAAGATCAGTACCGGCCCATCATCACGTCCGATCAGTGGTGCTATATGTACATCAATCTGTGCTGTACCGCCAGCTGATGTGAAGGATTCGGGTACATTGCCATGCTCCCTTGTTACGCGCCAACCCAGCAGAATGCGTTGTAGTGCAGGGGATACCGAGGCCAGACTGTGTCCTGTTTGACGGCTGTCCACGCCAAGGTGCTCGGCGGCCGACTGGTTAATAAGACGAATATTTTCCGCGCGATCGACTACGACAATACTCTCACGCAGATGTTGAATGATGTAATCATTGAGCTGTGCCATGTTGGCCAGATCAATGCCCCGCTGGTGTGCCAGTGCTTCACTTTCTTCCAGGCGGCGGGCAAGTGGGTTGGCAGCTGAGGCAACCGCGAAAATAATTGCCCCGAGTACCCCTGCCGGAATAAATGTGTTGGCTGTACTCAATCCCAGTATGAACGAGGCTGTCTGCTCACCGAGTATGGCCAGCGCCGCAATGGCCGCCCCAAAATAGGCATGCTTGCCACGCAGGGTCAGGCTGGCTGCACCGATGAAGACAACGAGCAGTCCGCCGATACCGCTCGAAACGCCACCGCTTGCATGCATCATTAAAGTGATGCCGGCAATGTCGGCAAACAGTTGGATCGGGACAAACGTGAGCCCGGTTACCGGGCTGCGAAACATGTATGCCAGGCCGGTCCAGGCCAATAGTGTATAAATCAGGGCGGTTGTTATGAAGATATCCGGATAGCGTGCGCCGAGTATCGGCGGATCTCCGAAGATGAGTCCGGCACCCAGTAAAGCTATCCCGATCAGGCCACGAAACAGGCCGACGAGCCGCTGCAGACGCTGTGACGTTTCGGTCGCGAGCGGTCGACTTAATCCTGCCAGTGAGGCCTTCAGCTGGCCTTGCAAGGTCTGTTCAGCGAGTGCTATATCCACGAGGGTCTTTTTGCCGCAAAGTTGATTCAGCCTGTCAGATTATGTCCCATCGGGCGGTCTGTAGTGTGAAGTATGTCGCAGAATCCGGGTAAATCGGAGTATTGCCAGCTTGCGGGCCCACAATCAACCTGCCTGATTGTGGCAATACTGACTGTTTGGGGTTTGGGGGGCTGTTTTTGTTTCCTGTCACGGGTTGGCGGGGGTGCATCCGCCAAGGGGTTGGTCTTTCCCTGGCTAAATTTTTCCGTCATTGACCCCTCTGAAACGCCGCAGGAGCGGCTTTAAGGTTTCAGAGGGGTCAATGACGGAAAAATTCGGGACCATTTCGTGGTTCGCATACCAAGCTGAGTTTTTCATTCCACAATATTGTCCAAGGCATTTTGTGTCCGGATACCCTTCCGAAACGCCGCAGGAGCGGCTTTAAGGTTTCGGAAGGGTATCCGGACACAAAATGCCGATCAGGGAAAGGCCCTGATCTCATGCCTGTTAGAAATTCTGCGGGCCGTTACTTGCCTTAACGGCTAATTCAATCACAATATGCACCTGCGGAATCTCCGCTGTTTTCATTGGGGCGGTTTATGAATCTCCACGAATATCAGGCAAAACAGCTTTTTGCGCGTTATGGCGTTCCCGTGACCAAAGGCGAAGTTGCATCGACACCGGCACAGGCTGCAGCAGCGGCTGGCCGCCTTGGCGGTGACCTGTGGGTCGTCAAAGCTCAGGTACATGCGGGCGGTCGCGGTAAGGCCGGTGGGGTCAAGCTGGTGCGCAGTGCTGAGGAAGTGGCTGCAGCGGCTGATGCCATGCTCGGTCAGCGATTGACGACGAAGCAGACCGGCGCTGAAGGCTTGCCGATTAATCAGGTCTTTGTTGAGGCGGGCAGTAAAGTCGAACGCGAACTTTATTTAAGTATGCTTGTCGATCGGAGTAAGGAGCGAATTGCGATCATGGTCTCACAGGATGGGGGCATGGATATTGAAGAGGTTGCAGCCAATACTCCTGAGCGCATCATCACGGTCGCCGTGCATCCGGCTGCCGGCTTGCAGCCGTACCAGGCCCGTCAACTCGGCTTTGCGCTTGATCTTGATGGCGCCCAGTTGAAGCAGTTCATACCCCTGGTGCAGAATTTGTACCGGATGTTTGATGTGTCGGATGCGAGTCTCGTAGAGATCAACCCGTTAATTGTTAATACCGATGGTGATTTGCTGGCGCTCGATGCGAAAATTAATATTGAAGAGAATGCGCTGTTTCGCCAGCCTGACCTGCAGGCGCAACGTGATACGTCGCAGGAAGATCAGATAGAGCGATCGGCAGCCGAACATGACCTGAACTATGTATCGCTGGACGGCAATATTGCCTGCATGGTCAATGGTGCCGGGCTGGCGATGGCCACGATGGATCTGATCAAGTTGCACGGTGGTGAGCCGGCTAATTTTCTTGATGTCGGTGGCGGCGCGACGCCGGATCGGGTCGCGGCAGCATTCAAACTTATCCTGACCAATCCTGCAGTTGCGGCGATCCTGGTCAATATTTTCGGTGGCATTGTGCGTTGTGACGATATTGCTAACGGTATTATTCAGGCTGTGCGTGAGATCGGTATCTCGGTACCGGTTGTCGTTCGACTGGAAGGTACGAATGTTGAAGCCGGTAAGGCGCTGTTGGCTAAAAGTGGCCTCGATATTATGGCCGCAGATGATCTGACTGATGCAGCCTGTAAAGTCGTAGCAGCAGTCTGACACTGTATCTGCACCAAGCGAAGGAAGTAGACACTTATGAGTATTCTCATAAACAAGGATTCCCGCATCCTCTGCCAGGGTTTGACGGGCCGTCAGGGTTCATTTCATGCCGAGCAATGTATCGAGTATGGCACCCGGATCGTTGCCGGTGTTACGCCGGGTCGCGGTGGTGAGCAGCACCTCGGTGTACCGGTGTTTGATACCGTGGTGGCCGCGATTGCCGATACCGGTGCTACGGTCAGTATGCTGTTTGTGCCGGCACCGTTTGCAGCGGATGCAATCCTGGCTGCCGCAGACGGAGGCATTGAGCTGATCGTCTGTATCACTGAAGGCATTCCGGTTCTCGATATGGTGCGGGTCAAGGCGGTACTAAAAGACTATGACTGTCGTCTGATTGGTCCGAACTGCCCGGGCATCATCACCCCGGGTGAATGCAAGATCGGTATCATGCCCGGCTTTATTCACCAGCCTGGCAAGATTGGTGTCATTTCGCGTTCCGGCACACTGACCTATGAAGCGGTTTACCAGACGACCTGTAACGGGCTTGGCCAGACGACCTGCATAGGTATCGGCGGTGATCCCGTACGCGGTATGGGCTTTATTGACTGTCTCGAATTGTTCGAGCAGGATCCGGCGACTGAAGGCATTATTATGGTCGGTGAGATCGGTGGCACGGATGAGGAAGCCGCTGCGCGATACATTCAGGAGCACGTGAGCAAACCGGTGGTCGCCTATATTGCCGGCGTCACGGCACCACCCGGAAAACGCATGGGGCATGCCGGTGCGATTATCTCCGGCGGCGAGGGTACTGCAGTAGCTAAATATGAGGCGCTTGAAACTGCCAACGTAAAGACGGTTCGCTCACCGGCAGAACTCGGCAGCGCGATGCTGGAGTTGCTTGGGTAAGCTAATGGGTGTCTGACACCACACCAATTAACACCAATTAATCATGGCCAATAAGTTCACAGTCGCACTGGCCCAGATGAATGTTGTCGTTGGCGACATTCCGGGTAACACCGAACTTATTTGTACGGCAGTGGTTGAGGCGTGTGACCGGCATGCGGCTGACCTCGTGGTTTTTCCTGAACTTGCCGTCTGTGGTTATCCGCCGGAAGATTTGTTGTTTCAGGCCGGACTGCAACAACGCATCGGCCCGGCGCTTGAGAAAATAAAGGCATCGACTGCAGCATCACCAATCACAGTTCTGGTTGGTTACCCTGAGTACGAAGATTCTGCTATCTACAATTCTGCGGCATTGTTTGCGGGTGGCAAACAGGTGGCCAATTACCGCAAGCAAATTTTACCCAACTATAGCGTTTTCGATGAAGAGCGTTATTTTGTGCCCGGCAACAGGCCGGTCGTCGCCACTGTTAACGGGGTACGGGTTGGTCTGGCAGTTTGTGAAGATGTCTGGGAGCCCGGGCCCGGCGCTTCGCTGGCCGATGCCGGTGCACAATTGATAGTGTCGATACACGGCTCACCTTTCAAACGCGGCAAGCAGGTGTTACGCGAATCGATCATGCAGAAGCGCTGTCGTGAGACCGGGTTACCGATGGTCTATGCCAATATGGTCGGCGGTCAGGATGAACTCGTCTTCGATGGCGGGTCGGCCGTGTTCGCTGCCGACGGTACGGTTACCCTGCGGGGGCCCGATTTTGCCGACGGCTTGTTTATTGCCGATTTTGAGGTGGCCGGTGACTCGGTGGTGCCCGTAGCCGGGGATATTGAATCGTTGCCTGGTGATGAAGAGAGCATTTACTCGGCACTGGTCATGGGCGTACATGACTACGTAAAGAAGAATGGTTTTCCGGGTGTTGTAATTGGTCTGTCAGGCGGGATCGATTCGGCCCTGACACTGGCAATTGCGGTTGACGCTCTTGGTGCCGAGGCCGTGCAGGCCGTCATGATGCCGTATCGCTATACGGCCGACATCAGCATTGCCGATGCTCAGGATCAGGCGCAACGACTCGGGGTCGATTACCGGACATTGCCGATTGAGTCGATGGTCAGTGTGACCAATGAGACGCTGGCAGAGCTATTTGCCAACCTGCCCGAAGATACGACCGAGGAGAATATTCAGTCGCGATGTCGGGGATTGTTGTTAATGGCAATTTCCAATAAAACCGGGCGCATGGTGTTGGCGACCGGTAACAAGAGCGAGATGGCGGTTGGTTATGCGACATTATATGGCGACATGAACGGTGGTTTTGCGCCGATCAAGGATTGTACCAAGACACTTGTTTACCAGCTTGCCCGCTATCGCAATTCATTGGGTGATGTGATTCCCGAACGGGTCATTACCCGCGAACCATCTGCTGAACTGGCACCTGATCAGCGGGATTCTGATTCCTTGCCACCCTACGAGGTGCTTGATCCGATCCTCGATGCATTAATGCTGGAGAATTGTTCGAGTGGTGATATTGTCGTGCGCGGATTTGATCCTGATATCGTTGAGCAAATCGTGGCGATCGTGCGCCGGAATGAGTATAAGCGTCGCCAGGCCGCACCGGGCGTGCGTATCAGTGCGCGTGCCTTTGGGCGTGACTGGCGTTATCCGATTACATCGGGATACCGGTAGTCAGGCCTGTGCATGGCACGTCCCCCGGAGTGAGAAGAGCACGAGGTCAGAAGAAAAAGAATCGCTTCTTGACGATTTTGGGGTTGCTGGCATCCGGGTAATTTTCAGCCAGTGCGCGGCGACTCTCGGCAGCGAGATCCTGCATGCCAAGTTTTTCGTAAGCGCCCACGATTATATATAAAGAGTCGGCAACAGCTGGTGCACCATCATAATCTTTCATCGTGGACTTGGCGCGGTTCAATGCAGCGACGTAGGCGCCGCGTCTGAAGTAATAGTCGGCAACATAGTTTTCATGTTTGGCGAGGCGGTTACGCAAAAAAATCAAGCGTTGGCGAGCGTCATGGGCATACATGCTATCCGGGTAGCGTTGCAGCAAGCGCGAAAAAGCGGCAAAAGATTCCCGGGCAAGAACCGGTGGACGTTTCGCAAGATCGATGCCGAACAGACGATGGTAGCCCTTGTGTTGCGCTGAGAAGTTTGCAAGACCGCGTACGTACAGCGCGTAGTCAACGCGTGGATGGGTCGGATTCTCTCGTTCAAACTGTGTGGCTGCATCGATCGCCGAGTCCGGTTCGCCGTTCTTGTAGTAGCAGTAAATCAGGTTTATCTGTGCCTGCTTGGCCTGGTTGCTGAACGGGAAACGTGCCTCCAGTCCTTCGTAGTAACCGATCGCATTACGAAAGTTTCCTGAGTTCATCGATTTCGTACCGCGGGTGAATAATTCCTCGGCGCCTGATTGCAGGCCGCGCGTGTCCTTGCCGCAACCGACTGCAAGTAGTGTGAGCAGGCACACAAGTGCGAGTCGCCACGTGGGCCGGCACGTGGCAATAAGCGTTGTGGCGATGATTGTAGGGTTCATTGAGCTCAAAATGACCTGATCAGGTGGCGCACGAAAGGCCGGAGTATACCGTAAACTCTGAAATTTCTGCTGCCAGTAACTTCAATGGCCTGCGAGCTATATGGAAACGACACGATATAACCTGACGATCCCCGAGAACCTGGCGGGCAAACGACTGGATCAGGCGTTGGCGGTTTTATTGCCGGATTATTCCCGGTCGCGTCTGAAGGAGTGGATTCTGGCCGGTGAGGTGACTGTCGACGGTGCCGGCGTGACGCCACGGTACAAGGTTCGGGTCGGACAGTGCGTCGATGTCAATGCAATCATTGAGGTTCAGGAGCGGCCTCAGCCTGAGCCGATCAGTCTTGAGATTGTATTCGAGGATGATGCGATCCTCGTAATTAACAAACCAGTCGGACTCGTGGTCCATCCCGGCGCCGGAAATCCATCCGGTACGTTGCTGAATGGTTTGCTGCACCATGCACCCGATCTTGCGAATCTGCCCCGGAGCGGAATTTTGCATCGCCTGGACAAGAACACGAGTGGTTTACTGCTGGTGGCAAAAACGTTGCCGGCACATACGCACCTGGTTCGGGATTTGCAGGAGCGGGCTATCACGCGTGAGTACCGGGCTGTTTGCGCTGGTCGGGTAACGGCCGGTGGACATGTTGATGCGCCGATCGGGCGGCATATAACGCAGCGCACCCGAATGGCGGTGACTGATAAGGGTAAACCTGCTGTCACGCACTATCGTGTACTGGCACGATTCGCAAACCACACCTTTCTCGCGTTACGCCTGGGGACAGGTCGCACGCACCAGATACGTGTGCATATGGCGCACGTGCGACATGCACTCGTTGGTGACCCGACTTATGGCGGACGATTGAGGATTCCATCGGGTACCTCGCCGGCACTGGCGACCACTTTGCGTGGCTTTGATCATCAGGCCTTGCATGCGAGCAAACTTGCGTTTCAGCATCCGCTGGTCGGTGAAACTATTGAATGCCATGCGCCGCTGCCCGGCAACTTTTGCAACCTGTTGTCGGTACTGGCGGAAGATATTAATGCTGATCCATGTGACGCTGTCGATTGGGATCGGATGACATGGCCGCAACCGATCTCGAACTGATCAGGCCGGACTGGCCTGCCCCGGCGCCGGTGCATGCGGTTAGCACAACCCGGGTGGGCGGCTTTAGTAATAGCCCTTATGCGTCGTTAAATCTTGCTGCACATGTCGGCGACGAACCACGTGCTGTCAAACAAAACCGAACGGCATTAGGTCGTGCCCTGAGTCTGGCGACTGCACCGCGTTGGCTCAATCAGGTACACGGCACCGAGGTTATCGATGCCGAGCTGGTTACGCCATCCATGACTGAATCAGTAGCTGCCGATGCATCGATCACGTCGGTGGCCGGGGTAATCTGCGCGATCATGACGGCCGACTGTCTGCCCGTATTGTTCACGGAGCGCAGCGGCCGACACGTTGCGGCTGCGCATGGTGGCTGGCGCGGCCTGGTCGCCGGTATTCTCGAAAATATGGTCGCGGCATTTGCGGCACGTGGTGTGCAGCCCGAGGAAATAATCGCGTGGCTTGGTCCTGCGATAAGCCCCCTCGCGTACGAGATCGATACGGCTGTCGTGAAAGCATTACGGAGTGATGACAGAGCTGCATTGACACTCACCGACTCGCAACACGGGCAGCTGGACTTGTATGTACTGGCACGTCAGCGCCTTGCTGCCAGTGGTGTTGATGCGGTTTTCGGCGGTGGATTATGTACCAGTGCAGAACCGGAGCGATTTTTTTCGTATCGTCGCGATGGGGTTTGCGGTCGTCAGGCAACACTGATTTGGCGGGATTAGCCGGATGGGAAGCCCGGGCTCAGGCCCGGGCACATTGAATTTTGGCTGGTTGCCCCCATATTTCAACAGTGACACCGCTTTGAAAGGAGTATGCAGCCGATGCGGCAGGAAAAACTGACCAGTAAATTTCAGCTTGCTCTCGGTGATGCGCAGTCACTTGCTGTAGGACGGGGCCATCAGTTCATAGAGCCGGTGCACCTGATGGCGGCGCTGCTTGATCAGCAGGGCGGGACGGTCCGGCACCTGTTGACTAGGGCAGGTGGGAACGTAAATTTATTACGCTCACGCCTGGGCGAAGCGCTCGATCAGTTGGCACAGGTCGAAGGTACGGCTGGTGAGGTACACCTGTCGAACGATCTCGGGCGGTTGTTTAATGTTTGCGACAAACTGTCGCAGGATCGTTCCGACCAGTTTATTTCGAGTGAATTATTTGTTCTAGCGGCCTGTGATGACAAGAGCCAGGTCGGCAGTATTCTTGCCGAGGCCGGCGTGGTTCGGGGTGCAGTTGAAGCGGCGATTGACGAATTGCGTGGCGGCCAGTCGGTCGACGACCAGAATGCCGAGGACACGCGCCGGGCCCTTGAGAAATATACGATCGACCTGACCGAGCAGGCCGAGCAGGGCAAACTCGATCCGATCATCGGACGGGATGATGAGATAAGACGTACGATCCAGATCCTGCAGCGGCGGACCAAGAATAATCCGGTACTGATTGGTGAGCCCGGTGTCGGTAAAACCGCCATCGTTGAAGGTCTTGCGCAACGTATCGTCAACGGTGAGGTCCCTGAAGGCATTCGTAACAAACGAATTCTGAGTCTCGATCTCGGTGCCCTGATTGCCGGGGCAAAGTTTCGCGGTGAGTTTGAAGAACGCCTGAAAGCTGTGCTCAGTGATTTGTCGAAACAGGAAGGCCAGATCATCCTGTTCATCGATGAAATACATACGGTGGTTGGTGCCGGTAAAGCCGAGGGTGCGATGGATGCCGGTAATATGCTCAAGCCGGCACTCGCGCGTGGTGAATTACATTGTGTCGGCGCGACGACGCTCGACGAGTATCGGCAGAATATTGAGAAAGACGCGGCATTGGAGCGGCGTTTTCAGAAGGTATTAATAGAGGAACCGACGGTAGAGGATACGATTGCGATCCTGCGCGGTCTGAAGGAACGTTACGAGGTTCACCACGGTGTTGAAATAATCGATCCGGCAATCGTTGCCGCGGCAACACTGTCGCACCGGTATATCTCGGACCGACAACTACCTGATAAAGCCATTGACCTCATTGATGAGGCCGGGTCACGTATCCGCATGGAAATTGATTCCAAACCCGAGTCAATGGATCGTCTTGAACGCCGCATCATCCAGCTGAAAATTGAGCGCGAGGCATTGAACAAGGAGTCCGATGATGCATCGAAGAAGCGACTGACTGATCTTGAAGAACAATTGGCGGGCCTTGAAGTGGAATTTGCGGATCTTGATGAGATCTGGAAGGGAGAGAAGGCCGCGATGCAGGGTGCGGCGCATATAAAAGAAGAACTGGAGCGGGCCCGCGGTGAACTTGAAACCGCGCATCGCGCACAGGACCTGCAGCGCATGTCGGAATTGCAATATGGACGAATTCCGGAACTTGAGCGTCAACTCACTGAGGCCGGCGAACACGAACAGCAGGGCAACCGGTTATTACGCAATCGGGTTAGCGAGGAAGAGGTCGCCGAGATCGTCTCAAAGTGGACCGGTATACCGGTTGGTAAAATGCTCGCAGGTGAGCAGGATAAGTTGCTGAGCATGGAAGACGAGTTGCATGCGCGGGTTGTCGGTCAGGACGAAGCTGTCGTTGCCGTTTCGAGTGCGATACGTCGCTCGCGTGCCGGGCTGGCCGACCCGGCCCGCCCGAATGGCTCATTCCTGTTTCTCGGCCCGACCGGAGTGGGCAAAACCGAGTTGACGAAAGCGCTCGCAGAGTTCCTGTTTGATACTGAGGAGGCGCTGATCCGGGTCGACATGTCCGAATTCATGGAGAAGCATTCGGTCGCGAGGCTGATTGGCGCACCGCCGGGCTATGTTGGTTACGAGGAGGGTGGTTACCTGACTGAAGCCGTCCGGCGTCGACCTTACTCGGTTGTGCTGCTGGATGAGATAGAGAAAGCGCATCCCGATGTTTTCAATGTATTGCTGCAGGTGCTCGATGACGGTCGGCTGACCGATGGACATGGCCGAACTGTTGATTTTCGCAATACGGTCATCATCATGACGTCGAACCTTGGCTCGGAACAGATCCAGGAATTGGCTGGTGACGAGAATTATGCGGCCATCAAGACTGCGGTATTGGATACCGTCGGTCAGCATTTTCGCCCTGAGTTCCTGAACCGGATTGATGACATGGTGGTGTTTCACCCGCTGACGCAGACTCAGATCAGTGCGATCGTCGAAATCCAGTTGCAATACCTGACTCGTCGCTTGGCCGATCGCGATATGCGTTTAGAACTGACTGCCCCGGCAGTGGCCAAGCTGGCCGAAGCCGGTTACGATCCGGTTTACGGTGCCCGGCCTTTGAAACGGGCCATTCAGCAGCGGGTCGAGAATCCATTGGCGGACGAGATTCTGCGCGGCAGTTTTGCCCCCGGTGATACGGTGACGGTTGCTGTCGAGGGCGATATGATTGTTATTCGCGCAGGAAAGTCGGCCGCGGCCTAGCCGGCCCGAAAAGAACTGGTATTCGTGTCGAAGTCATATGCCGAGAAAGGTATGCGACGGTTGGGTTATGGCGGCTGAAACGGCTCCTGCAGGTGTTAACGTATTTATCCTGGGCATGAGTGGGTCAGACCACGGTTTATAAAAATAATTATTGCGGAGTTTTAGATGCCGATATATGAATATGTCTGCAAGTCTTGCGGGCATGATTTTGATGTGCTGCAAAAGATGAGTGCGGACCCCCTCGCGGATTGTCCGCAATGCGGCGAGCCCGAGCTGAAAAAATTGCTGTCGGCACCCAATTTTCGCCTCAAGGGTGGCGGTTGGTACGAGACCGATTTCAAGCAAGACAATCAGCGCAACCTGGCCGGCGACCCGTCCGGTGGGTCGAAAAAGGACCCGAAAGATAAGCAGGATAAGAAAGACAAGCAGGATAAGAATGATAAGAAAGACAAGAAGCAGGCCGACAAGGGCCAGTCTGCGGCCGGGAAATCCGGCAACGGCAGTGCAGCGAAATCAGGGTCGTCCGGTGCCAAGACGGACTAACAGATAGTTCGCGTAACGAATATAATTCACCTTATGAACTTTCGCCGTTATCTCATCGCTGGTTTGCTTGTCTGGATTCCGATCGGATTCACGTTGTTCGTCCTGAATCTGGTCATCGGGCTCATGGACCGGACGCTGTTGCTGCTGCCGTTGGCGTACCAGCCTGAGAACCTGCTCGGTGTAAATATTCCGGGTCTTGGCATCTTGCTGTCGATCATCGTCTTGTTGCTGACCGGGATGCTTGTCGCAAACTTCATCGGTAAGCGACTGGTCAGTGCTTCCGAGCGTTTGTTGAACAGAATTCCGCTGGTCCGGTCGATCTATTCCGCCTCAAAAAATTTCACCGAGGTTTTGTTTACCAACACCAGCCAGGCATTCAAGAAGGTGTTGTTGATCGAATATCCACGCAAGGGCGTCTATAGCCTGTGTTTCCAGACCTCGACGGAGCTGGCCGAGATTCAGGCCCGGACCAGCGCTGACATGATTTGTGTTTTTGTGCCGACGACGCCGAATCCGACCTCGGGATTCATTATTATGGTTCCGGTCGAGGATACGATCGAACTGGATATGGATATTGAATCGGCACTGAAAATGATCGTTTCCCTGGGTGTGGTCGTGCCGCCGTGGGTTCGCGAAAAACATGCGCTGGAAGCGGACGGCCACCCGACGGCGACCTGATCTGAGCCTTTCGTGGCCATCTGCAGGTCGGACGGGGCGACGACAGCACGAATTCCGGTTATCATCCTGCGCCCTGATTACAACCAGATAGTACAGGTCCCGATCCATGCGAACCCATTACTGTGGCGAAATTACTGCTGAGGCCGTAGGCCAGACCGTCGAGGTAGCCGGCTGGGTACATCGCCGTCGGGATCATGGCGGGGTGATATTCATCGATCTGCGTGATCGCGAAGGCCTGTTGCAGGTTGTCTTTGATCCGGATAGAGCGGAGATTTTTGCCGTTGCCGAGCGTATTCGTGGCGAATACGTGTTGCAGATCAAGGGCCTGGTTCGACCGCGCCCGGAAGGGACGGTCAATCCGAATTTGCCGACCGGTGAGATCGAGGTCCTCGTGTCAGGCCTTGAGGTCTTAAACGAGTCGGAAACACCGCCGTTTCATCATGACGAGAATGCACACGAAGATATTCGTCTGCGCTATCGCTATCTCGATCTCAGACGCGAAGATGTGGCCGCACGACTGCACATGCGTCATCGTGTGACGCAGTCATTACGTCGTTTCATGGACGATAACGGTTTTATCGATATTGAAACACCGATCCTGACGCGCGCAACACCGGAAGGTGCGCGTGACTACATCGTGCCGAGTCGGACGCATCCGGGTGAATTTTTCGCCTTGCCGCAATCGCCACAATTGTTCAAGCAGCTGTTGATGGTGTCCGGCTTTGATCGTTATTACCAGATCGCACGCTGTTTTCGTGATGAAGACCTGCGCGCCGACCGGCAACCTGAATTCACCCAGCTCGACGTCGAGATGTCGTTTATAGAAGAAGCCGACATCATGCAGTTGATGGAGTCGCTGATTCGTAACCTGTTCAAGACTGTGCTGGATGTAGAGTTACCGGACCCGTTTCCATGCATGACGTATGCTGAAAGCATGCAACGCTTCGGCAATGATCGTCCGGACCTGCGCATTCCGCTTGAACTTGTCGAGGTCAGCGATCTGATGGCCGGCGTCGAGTTCAAGGTTTTCGCCGGACCTGCCGCTGATCCACAGGGCAGGGTCGCAGCACTGAAGGTACCCGGCGGCAGCGCCATGACGCGCAAACAGATCGATACCTACACGGACTATGTCGGGCGTTATGGCGCCAGGGGACTCGCGTATATCAAGGTCAACGCTGTTGCCGACGGCCGTGACGGCCTGCAATCCCCGATTCTCAAATTTTTACCCGATGAGACCATCACCGGCATCGTCTCGCGTCTGGCACTGGCCGATGGCGACCTGGTATTTTTCGGCGCTGACAAGGCAGCCGTTGTTAACGATGCACTCGGTGCGCTGCGTGACCAGTTAGGTAAAGATCTCGGTCTGATCGAAGCCGGCTGGCGGCCGCTGTGGGTAATTGATTTTCCAATGTTTGCACGGGACGACAAGGCGAATCGCTGGAACGCATTGCATCACCCGTTTACGGCACCGAGCATCGATTCGACAGACGTGCTTGAGGCTGATCCGGGCAATGCACTGTCACGTGCTTACGACATGGTGCTGAATGGTTCGGAGATCGGCGGCGGTTCGATCCGAATTCATTCCAGTGAAATGCAGCAGGCCGTATTCCGAACCCTGGGCATTTCGGCACAGGAAGCGGAAAACAAGTTCGGCTTCTTACTCAAGGCGTTGCAATATGGTTGCCCGCCACACGGAGGAATCGCATTTGGTCTTGATCGACTCGTCATGTTGATGACCGGTGCACAGAGTATCCGCGATGTCATCGCATTCCCTAAAACGCAGACAGCCAGCTGCCTGTTGACCGAAGCACCCGGCTCCGTTACCAGCGAGCAATTACGTGAGACCGGTATTCGCTTGCGTAGCAAAGAGAAACCAGCCTGAGCGCAACGTCATCTGCCATTGTCGTGATTCATGGTCTGTGGATGCACGGCCTGCCCCTCAGTTTGTTGTGCAATCGCCTCGCGCAACGGTGTGAATATCCTGCCAAGACCTTTTCCTATCGTACGGTAACCCGGGCCTTGCCGGAGAATGCGCGCCGGTTACGGCGCTGTATCGATGAGATCGATGCGGATTCCGTGCATCTCGTCGGGCATAGCCTTGGTGGCGTGTTGGCTTTGCAAATGCTGAATTTGTTTCCCACCGATCGGGTTGGGCGCATTGTCTGTCTTGGTTCACCGCTGGTAGATTCGTCTGCGGCCCGCCGACTGTCGAGGTGGCGCCTGGGGCGCAAAATTGTTGGCCGTACGTTGCGAAACGGGGTTCTGGAGCAACCGCTGATCTCGGTTGATGGTAACCGGGAGGTTGGAGTTGTTGCCGGTTCCGTCGGGCTCGGTATCGGGGCGGTTGTCGGCGCACTTGAGTCACCCCATGACGGTGTCGTGTCAGTGCATGAGACACAACTGCCGGGGATAACCGCTCATCTTGTTTTGCCGGTTAATCATATCGGCCTGATTTTCTCGGGCAAGGTTGCGGATCAGGCTGCGCACTTTCTGCGCTTTGGTGAATTTGGTTAATGAGGGGGCCTTGGTTGCGAATCTTTAGTCTTTGAGTCGTTCCCTGGTCGGTATTTTGTGTCCGTATACCCTTCCAAAACGCCGCTAAAGCGGCTTTAAGGTTTTGGAAGGGTATACGGACAC
>NZCC01000070.1 GCA_002688175.1 Chromatiales bacterium | reverse complement strand
CGTATACCCTTCCAAAACCTTAAAGTCGCTTTAGCGGCGTTTTGGAAGGGTATACGGACACAAAATACCGATCAGGGAAAGACTGGATAAAAAGGATCTTCGGTAAAAGATTCTTACAGGTGCGGGGTCAGCAATTTTTTCAGTGCGTCATGCACTCTGGGAGTACCTGCCACAATATTGCCGGTGGTCAGGTAGTCGTCCTTGTCTTCTATTTCGCTGATCAACCCACCGGCCTCACGCAGAATCAGCGAGCCGGCTGCGATGTCCCAGATATTCAGGCCGAATTCCCAGAAGCCATCGAGGCGACCTGCCGCCAGGTTGGCCAGATCCAGTGACGCTGATCCCGGGCGACGTACATCCGCCGTGTTGAGCAGAACCTGCTCGAGCATCGCCAGGTAGGATTTCATCCGCTCGTGTGAGCGGTAGGGGAAACCGGTTCCGATCAGCGCGTCGTCAAGATATCTGCGGCCGCTGACGCGGATTTTATGGCCTTCTACCTGTGCGCCGCGGCCACGTATTGCGGTGAACATCTCTTGTCGGTTCGGATCGTAGACGACGCCGATTGATAATCGGCCCTTGATACGCAGCGCTATCGAGACGGCAAAAATCGGCAGGCCGTGAATGAAGTTTGTCGTACCGTCGAGTGGATCGATGATCCAGGTATATTCGTTTTCGCCTAAGTTGCCACTTTCTTCGGCCAGAAATGCGTGGTCAGGATAGTATTTCTGAATCGTCTCTATGATGCATGCTTCTGCGGCTTCATCGACCTGGGTGACAAAATCGTTGATGCCCTTGTTGCGCACATTGACCTCGTCGAGGTGTTTGAGCTGGCGGATAGCGATTTCACCGGCGCGACGTGCGGCCTTGGTGGCTGTGTTTAAAAGGGCTTGCATCAGATGATCAGGGTGAGGGCTATGAGCGAGGGCGGTATTGTACGGGCAGAATTGCCTGTGGGGAACCGCGCCTGTGGGAGCGGCTTCCAGCTGTGATTAGCCAGGGATCGTGGCTGGAAGCCACACCCGGATGCAATGCTTGTGCCTGTAATTCTACGGGTAGTTGCAGGTCAATTGTTGTGTACCACCGGCGCTGTGTGGCTAAAATACTGGTTTTAGGCTTGATGAGGTCTGTTTTGCGTGCCTGATTTTCCGATTCGTTTTGTGCTGTTTGAACCGACCCATCCGGGAAATGTCGGTGCGGCCGCGCGTGCGATCAAGACGATGGGATTTACTGAGCTGGTACTTGTGAACCCGGCCTGTGAGATTGATGGCGTCGCGCGGGCCCGGTCTTCTGGGGCACTCGATGTACTCATGGGTGCCCGGATCGTGGCGACACTGGCGGCTGCGGTTGACGGCTGCGGTTTTGTGGTTGGCACGAGTTCACGGCGACGGCGGCTTGCCTGGCCGGAGCTGGATCCGCGTGAATGTGCTGCTGAAGTCATCGCGGCGAGCAGCAGTAAGCCGGTCGCTATTGTGTTTGGTGCTGAGCGTGCCGGCCTGACCAATGCCGAGATGGACCAGTGTAATGCACTGGTTTATGTGCCGAGCAATCCGGAATATAGTTCGCTGAACCTCGCGATGGCTGTGCAAATCATTGCTTATGAGTTGCACTGGGCGCGGGGCATTGACAGTAAGCCGCAAGATCCGGACTCTGTGCCGGCCAGTGCCGGCGACGTTGAATTATTTTATGAGCACCTCGAGCGGGCGCTGATTATCAGCGGTTTTCTGCAACCGGATAATCCTCGCGTGTTGATGCGGCGTCTGCGGCGTTTATTCAATCGTGCCCGACTTGATGAAAGTGAACTGAAAATCATGCGTGGAATTTTAACTGCGCTGGTAGCTGGTTCGGGCCGGAGTCCTGCACCATCGGACGAACCGGGTGGGGTGAAAAGCGATGACTAAACCTGTTTATCTCGATTATGCGGCAACGACGCCTGTCGATGCTGATGTGGCGCGCATAATGAATGCCTGCCTGACTGATGATGATGCCTTCGGCAATTCTTCATCGGGTCAGCATGCATTCGGTCGTGAGGCCGGAAAACGGATTGAATGGGCACGCGAGCAGGTCGCAAAGCTGATCGGTGCCACTGCAGAAGATGTTATCTGGACATCGTGTGCGACTGAAGCGGACAACCTCGCGATTGTCGGTGCGGCACAATTTCGGGCCGCATCGGGCCGCCACATTATTACCGCTGCGAGTGAGCATCCTGCGGTGCTCGATGCCTGCCAGCACCTTGACCAGCAAGGCTTTGAGGTGACGATTCTGCCTGCCGATGCACGCGGTATCATCGATCCGGGGCGGGTTGCAGGTACACTTACGGATGCCACGACGCTGGTGTCGATCATGCACGTTAACAACGAGATTGGTGTCGTACAGGATATAGGCGCCATTGGCGCCATTTGCCGGGCACACGGCGCTTTGTTCCATGTCGACGCGGCACAAAGTGCCTGTCACCTTCCAATCGATGTTGTCTCGCAATCGATCGATATGCTGTCGTTGTCGGCACAAAAAATGTACGGGCCGAAAGGTGTTGGGGCGCTTTACCTGAATCGTGAGCGGGTTCGGCGGCTTGAGCCGCTGATGTTTGGCGGCAGCCAGGAAGGTGGGTTGCGACCGGGTACGGTGCCCACGCACCAGGTTGTCGGGATGGGCGAGGCCTGTCGCATTGTTCTCACTGACATGCAGGCCGGCAGCAAACGGATCACCGCATTACGTGACCGGCTATGGGCCGGTATTGGTGATATTCCAGGCGTGTTATTGAACGGCGATAGTGAGCAACGGGTCTGCCATATCCTGAATGTCAGTGTCACTGGCGTGGAAGGTGAGAGTCTGCATTTTGGTTTGCGTGACCTGGCTGTATCGGCGGGTTCGGCCTGCACGACCCTCGATGCTGCGCCATCGGCCGTACTGCGCGGCCTGGGTCGTAGTGATCAACTGGCACGCGCCAGCGTACGTTTCAGTTTTGGCCGACCGACAACTGAGGCGGAAATCGACTTCGCGAGTGAGACGTTTCGCAATGTGGTGGCAAAGCTGCGCGGGATCGCGCCGACTTCAGCTCAGGCCAATGTTTAATCGCCTGGGCTTCATGACTTCTACATACCCACTTTGACATGATAAGAGCGCAACACTATTCGGCCGTGGTAGAGCAGCATTTTGCGCAGCCGCAATATGCCGGACCACTGAACGGGACTTACGAGGCTGTTTTGAGCGCTGCCGCCGGGCAGCGTGAACAGGGTACCGAGGTCGTGTTTCATATCGGCATCACAGCAGGCCGGATTGATGCAATGACTTTCCAGGCCTTCGGTTGTCCGCATACGATTGCCGCCTGCAGCGTGTTAACTGAGCGCCTGACGGGTCTGCCGATAGCGGCGCTGGATGACATAGAACCGGCCGATCTGGCTGCCAGCCTTGACCTGCCGGTCGAGAAGACCGGTCGCATGCTTATTATCGAGGATGCCTTGCGCAAGTGCCGCGCTGCTTGGGACAATAGACGGCTGGGTCAGCAATAAGGGTTTGACCCTTTATTGTAAGGAACAACGATGGCAATCACGTTAACTGACAGCGCCGCTGAGCGAGTCCGAACTTTTCTGGCCAAACGTGGGGCCGGAATCGGCCTGCGGCTGGGTATCAAAAAAACGGGTTGTTCAGGATTTTCTTATATCGTGAGTTATGCCGACGAGATCGGTGCTGATGATGTTGTTTTTACTGTCGATGATGTCAGTGTCATCGTCGACAGCAAAAGCCTCGAAATTATTGACGGTACTGAAGTCGATTTTATTCGTGAAGGACTTAATGAAGCATTTAAGTTCCGTAATCCACAAGCTATCAGTGAGTGTGGTTGCGGAGAGAGTTTTAGTATCCGGGAATAATTAACAGGAAGTTAGTATGACTATTGAACAAACCTTTTCTATTGTAAAACCTGATGGTGTTGAGAAGAACCTGATCGGTGAAGTGTACCGTCGCTTTGAAGCGGCAGGTCTGAATATTGTCGCAGCGCGAATGCTGCACCTGACTCGCGAACAGGCCGAAGGTTTTTACGGTGTGCACAGGGAACGACCCTTCTTCAACGATCTCGTCAGTTACATGACATCGGGTCCGGTCATGGTTCAGGCGCTGGAAGGTGAGAATGCCATTGCGAAGAATCGCGAAATCATGGGCGCAACCAATCCGGCAGATGCTGATCCGGGAACGATTCGCGCTGATTTCGCAGCAAGCATCGAAGAGAATGTTGTGCACGGTTCCGATGGGCCGGATACGGCACGTGAAGAAATCTCTTTTTTCTTCTCTGCAGACCAGGTTTGTCCGCGGACTCGTTGATTTCAGGCGTGGCTGAATGACAGTTAATCCCGTCAACCTGCTGGGGCTGCCGCGTGCAGATCTCGAGCAGCTGTTTGCTGATATGGGCGAGAAAACATTTCGTGCCCGGCAGATGATGCAGTGGATGTACGCTCGTTCTGTATTACGCCTTGATGATATGACGGACCTCAGTAAAACGTTGCGTCATACACTTGGTGATCGGGTCGAGTTCGGTCTGCCTGAGGTGCAGGAGCGTCACGACGCTGCAGACGGTGTAATCAAGTGGCGACTCAAGGCGGGTGACAGCCAGGCCATTGAAACCGTATTCATTCCGGAGGAGGGTCGCGGCACATTGTGTGTTTCAGCACAGGTTGGGTGTGCGATGGATTGTCCTTTCTGTGCGACTGGCCGGCAGGGATTTAACCGTAATCTGAGCGCAGCTGAAATCGTCGGTCAGGTTATGCTTGCCCGACAGGAGCTCGATTCTGTCGCAGGGCCGCGGATCTCAAATGTTGTGTTCATGGGGATGGGTGAGCCGCTTGCGAACTTGCGGGCAGTGGTCAAGGCGGTTGATATCCTGTTAGATGATTTTGGTTTTGGTTTATCGCGCCGACGGGTGACAGTCAGTACCTCGGGCCTCGTGCCTCAGCTCAGGAAGCTGGGCGAAGCATCGAATGTTGCTCTGGCCGTATCCTTGCACGCACCAGACGATGCGCTCCGTGATGTGCTGGTGCCGATCAATCGGCGCCATCCGATTGCCGAGCTGTTGGAGGCCTGCTGGAGCTATGCGCACACGGCAAACCTTAAGGATGTGACTTTTGAATATGTCATGCTGGCGGGTGTCAATGACAGTGCCGAACAGGCGCGCAAACTTGCCCGTTTGCTGGTTGATCGTCCGGCCAAGGTTAACCTGATCCCGTTCAACCCATTTCCAGGGAGTGACTACAATCGCTCACCGCAGGCTGCCGTAGATGAATTCCGACAGGTTTTGCTCGACGCGGGTATTATGACCGTAACGCGCAAGACCCGGGGTGACGATATCGCTGCGGCCTGTGGCCAACTCGCCGGACAGGTCAGCAACCGGGTAAGCGTACCGCTTGGACGCAAGATGCAGCAGGATTTATTGCAATGAAGTCATATCGTTTCGCTATCATGCTGGGCCTTCTGATAATGGTCCTGAGCGCGTGCGTTACGGAAACAAAGGGCCGTATTAAAACGGTCGAGAAACCGGGAGAGGCTGCCGAGCTGAATGTGCAGATGGGCAGTCAGTATCTGCGCAACGGTGACTGGACATCCGCGCGCGTCAAGCTTGAAAGGGCGGTAGAGCAGGAGCCGAACAATGTCATCGCGCACAGGTTGCTTGGCTTTGTCTACGAGAGCCTTGGCGACCTCAAAGGCGCTGAGCAACATTATCGGCATGCGGTTTCGCTGGACCCGCGGGATCCTTACACGCTGGATGCCCTTGCAGTATTTTTGTGCCGGGATGAGAAGAAACTGGATGAAGCGCTGAAGCTATTTGATCGGGCAGTGTCGATTCCGTTGTCAAAAACATTCTCGAATAAAGCAGTGCTGTATACAAATGCAGGGGTCTGCATGAAGAGACTCGATCTTGCACGTTCAGAAGACTATCTGCGTGCAGCGCTGGCTGCCGACCCGCAGTTTGCAGAAGCATTGCTCCAGGTGGCTGATGTCTCGTATCAACGTGATAATTATCTGCAATCCCGTGCATTTTTGCAGCGTCACCTGGCGATAGCTGCCCCGTCGCCCACTGCTCTATGGCTTGCTGTACGGGTCGAGAAATCGATGGGAGATTTCAAGGCAGCCGACAAATTCGGTAACCAGTTGCGCGTTACATTCCCTGAGTCAGTTGAGACCCGCCAATTGCTGGAGCAGATCCGTGACGCAGGCTAGCGACACTCCAGGCGAGATTACGATTCAAGACAGGCCGGTTGGTCCCGGTCTTGGCGAGAAACTGCGTATTGGGCGCGAACAAAAGTCATTGTCAATCGAACGGGTATCCGAAGCGTTGCATCTTGACGAGACAATCATCAGAGCACTTGAACAGGAAAGCTTTGAGGCACTTGGCGCGCCAGTGTATATACGTGGCCATCTGAAAGCTTATGCACAGCTGCTGGGCTTGTCGCCAGCTGCTATAGCCAGTGAATATCAGGATTTATGCGACCCGGAACCAGTGGTTGTGCAGGCATTGCGGCAACCGAAGGCCGTATCCGTTTCTGTAAGTCCGGGCTTGTGGGCCGGCGGGGCGCTCGTGATCCTGCTTGGTTTGTTATTGGGGCTATATGTTTTATTCGCCGGTAAAGACTTCAGTGATACGGTCAGTGTTAAGAGCGGTGTTGATGCCCAGGTGGCCGATGAGCCTGCCCCGATTGGGTCAGTCACGGATAATGCGGTTCAGGATGCGGGCGAAGTTTCAGTGTCCACCATGCAGCGGATCATCGCCTTGCCGGAAACCGTAACCGGTCCTTTGCCGCCAATGGACACCACTGAAGTTGATGATGTTGATATCGGTGCGCCACCGGTGGAGTTGCCGATGCCCATGCCGATTGCTGCATTGCGCCTTGTTTTGCACTTCAATCAGGAGTCCTGGGTTGAGATTTCAGACGCCAACCAGCGTTTGCTATTTGGCCTGCAGCGGGAAGGATACCGGCGTGAAATTTCCGGTGAGCCCCCCTTTAACCTGTTGATCGGCAATGCACGCGGTGTTGATTTGACCATCAATGACGAACCGTTCGAAGTGCCT
Source organism: Chromatiales bacterium (assembly GCA_002688175.1). GTDB lineage: Bacteria > Pseudomonadota > Gammaproteobacteria > Steroidobacterales > SMWD01. The sequence continues at coordinate 52,959 of NZCC01000070.1, read as the reverse complement.
GCATCCCGTGTTAACGGGAAGGTGGCACGTTTCACAATCACCGGCGAAGATTTCGAGTAAGCAACATAAATATGTCTCAGATTCAGGCAATCAGGGGAATGAGCGATCTGTTGCCCCTGGAAACAGCAACCTGGCAGGCGATCGAGTTGATTTTGCGCGATTTGCTCAATGCCTATGGATTTGCCGAAATTCGTGTGCCGATCGTTGAGCGCACGGATTTGTTCAAGCGTTCGATTGGTGAAGTGACCGATGTCGTCGAGAAGGAGATGTATACGTTCGAGGATCGCAATGGTGAGAGCCTGACGTTGCGTCCGGAGGCGACGGCCGGAATTGTTCGTGCCGGCATGACCAATGGGCTGTTGCACAATCAGCGTCAGAAGCTTTGGTCATGCGGGCCGATGTTTCGTTATGAAAAACCACAAAAGGGTCGCTACCGGCAATTTCACCAGTTTGATATCGAGGCGCTCGGCTACGCGGGACCGGATATTGATGCCGAGTTGATTATTATTACCAGCCGTATATGGCGGGCACTCGGAATCGATGCCGTCGAGCTTGAATTGAATTCGCTCGGCACTGCCGAATCTCGTCTTGAGCATCGTCAGGCGTTGACCGCTTACTTTGAACGGTACAAGGATGATCTCGATGCAGATAGCCGAGACCGGTTGTATCGTAATCCATTACGTATCCTGGATAGCAAGAATCCCGATATGATGGAGCTTGTGTCTGGCGCACCGGTTACAACCGATTTTCTCGATGCGGAGTCCGAGGCGCATTTTTCGACACTGCGTCAGTTGCTGGATCAGGCAGGCATTGTCTACCGGGTGAATCCACGCCTGGTGCGTGGTCTGGATTACTATTCAAAAACAGTTTTTGAATGGGTGACTGACAAGCTTGGCGCGCAGGGTACGATTTGTGGTGGTGGGCGTTATGATGGCCTGGTCAGTCAGCTCGGCGGCAAGCCAACGCCGGCTATCGGTTGTGCGATCGGCATGGAACGTTTGCTGGAATTATATAAGGTATGCGGCGGGCAACCAGTGATGAATAGTCCTGATGCATACTTCGTTGCGGTTGGTAGCGACGTGCTTTTGCCGGCCTTCTCCCTGGTCGAAGGTTTGCGGGATGAATTTCCTGACATCAGGGTAGAGATGAATTGTGGTGGTGGTAGTTTCAAATCTCAAATGAAGCGGGCAGATCGCAGTCGTGCAGCTGTTGCATTGATACTCGGTGAAGATGAAGTGGCCGAAAAGATGATCGGCATCAAGGCGCTCCGGGAAGACGGTGGTCAGATCAGCGTTAGCTGGCCTGAGCTTGGTACAGCATTGAAACAATATATAGATAACATGGGTATGGGAAATAATGGTTGACGAAAATCTTACAGACGAGCAGCAAGCGGACATCATACGCAAGTGGCTCAGGGAAAATGGCCTATCAATTGTGGGTGCGCTGGGTCTTGGTTTCGCAGCATTGTTTGGTTGGGACCAGTGGCAGTCCAGTGAGGCCAGGCATGCAGAGGAAGCCTCGGGCATATACGAGCAGATTATTGGCAAGATTCAGGCCAATAATCAGGGTGAAGCGAATACGTTGCTGGCCGAACTCGTGTCCAATTACAGTGGATCCACCTACATCGACCAGGCACGTTTGCGGCTTGCGAAGTTGTCTATCGATCGTAGCGCCTTCGATACTGCGGCCAGTTATCTCGAATCGATCGATGCGGAAAGTGATAACGATGTGCTCCTTAATATTGCTCGTATCCGGCTTGCACGTATTCGTTTGCAGCAGGAGCAATATGACTCGGCACTCGTAATACTTGATCGTGCGGAAACGGATTCTGCTTTTTATGCACAGATCAATGATGTGCGTGGCGATATCTATATGCAGCTTGATCGTGCCGATGACGCGCTGGCTGCTTATGAAGCAGCCCTTACGGATTCACGTCAGCCGCCGAGTATCGACCGGGCCTATGTACAGGCCAAGCATGACAGTCTCAATGCCGGCAAATCTCCCCTATTGACGGAGACGACTGATGCATCAGCTGCTACCGAGTAAGTATCGCTTCGCTGTTATTGATTGTTCTGAGAGGCTGGTATGAAGCAATTCGTTGCCAGTTGTCTTGATGGTTGTCGGTGGGGCACCGGGCTGCTCATGGCGTTGGTTTGCATGTTGACCCTCACCGGGTGTGGCATGTTCGGCGGTGACGAGGAAATAAATGCGCCAGCCGAACTTGTTAAGTTCAAACCTACGCTGCGTATCAAGAAGGCCTGGAGTAAAAATCTCGGCGACAGTGCAGAGAATCTGCGTCTGGCGCTGGTTGTAGCGAGTGACGGTACGACTGTCTTTGCTGCCGCACATGATGGTCGTGTCGCTGCATTCGACGCGGACAGTGGGAAGCGGCATTGGTTGAAGAAAACCAAGTTGCCATTATCCGGCGGACCGGCGATTGCTGACGATGTCGTTGTGGTGGGTTCGAGTAATGGTGACGTCATTGCTCTTGATGCAGCTGACGGCCACGAACATTGGCGTACGGCGGTATCGAGTGAAGTATTGGCGGCGCCGGCACTGACCAGCGACATTGTTCTCGTGCGCACTGTCGACGGCAAGCTCGTGGCATTGGATATCAATGACGGTTCCGAAGTGTGGTTCATCCAGCAATCTGTGCCGAGGCTATCAGTACGCGGCACCGGTGAACCGGTTGTGGTGGGCGATGCGGTTATTTGCGGTTTCGATAATGGCAAACTTGCGGCCTATAACCTGAGTGACGGCAGCGTGTTATGGGACATTCTGTTGTCGCCGCCGAGTGGCCGAACCGAGGTTGATCGGTTATCGGATATCAATGCCTCTATTCGCGTCGTTGGTGACGATGTCTATGTTGTCAGCTATCAGGGTGCTCTTTCAGCATTAGCCATTGAGTCAGGGCAGGTTCTGTGGACCCGTGAGATTTCCAGCCACAGTGGTATTGGTGTGGATTTTAATAACTTGTATGTGTCCCGGGATGACAGCGATCTGATCGCTCTTTCGCGTCGTGCCGGACGTGAAATCTGGCGTCAGGATTCACTGTCTTATCGAGATATTTCAGCTCCGACACCGTTTGGCAGTTCTGTCGTCGTCGGTGATTACGATGGCTACTTGCACTGGTTTGATGCCGCTACCGGGGTTTTGCAGGATCGCGTCCGTGCGGGTGGAGAACGTATCACGACCGCACCGCTGGTTGTCAATGAAACACTTTTTGTCGTCACGGATGGTGGCAAACTGTTCGCATTCAGAGACCGGACGCCGAAAGACGAAAGTTGATTCGTTGTGTTACCTGTCCTAGTACTCGTCGGCTGCCCGAATGTTGGCAAATCAACGCTGTTCAATCGGCTGACAGGTACGCGTGATGCACTGGTAGCGGACTACCCCGGGTTGACGCGTGATCGACTTTACGGATTTGTTCGCTCCGAGGCAGGGGCAGCGATCGTTGTTGATACCGGCGGCCTGACCGGCGAGCAGGCTGAGCTGGATAAGCGCATGAGCCAGCAAGTTGAAACTGCTGTGGGTGAAGCCACTGTTGTAATTTTGCTCGTTGACGGTGATGTCGGCTGTACTGCCGGAGATGAGCATATCGCGGCAACGCTGCGCAAAACCGGTAAGCCCATTCTGCTGGTGGTAAATAAAACTGAAGGCCGCATCGGCGCCGAGCTGGCCGGCGATTTCTATCGGCTTGGTATCGGCGAACCGATAGCAATCTCAGCGGTTCGTGGTGATCGCATCAATACCATGATCGAGCAGGCATTTGCGCTATGTCCGGAACAGGCCGCACAGCCTCCCGCGGTTGCAGGTGATGAAGGCACGCGCATTGCGGTACTTGGCCGGCCCAATGTTGGCAAGTCGACATTAATCAATCGGTGTATCGGCGAGGATCGGCTCGTTACCTTTGACGAATCAGGTACAACTCGCGACAGCATTGCCGTTCCATTTACGTTCGATGATGAACCTTTTGTACTGGTTGATACGGCAGGTATCCGACGCCGTGCAAAGGTACATGAAACGATCGAAAAGTTTAGCGTCGTCAAAGCGTTGCAGGCTCTTGAGGAAGCTGATGCGGTGATCGTATTGATCGATGCACAGGAGGGTCTGACCGAGCAGGATATCTCGCTGATCGGGTTGATTCTCGAACGTGGCCGTGCGCTGACGATCGGCGTCAATAAGTGGGACGGTCTGTCGGAACGTCACCGCACCGAACTGCATGAGTCGCTCGATCGACAATTGCCTTTCCTCGATTTTGTTGAGATCTTTTTTATCTCGGCATTGCATGGCAGCAATATCGTTGACGTGTTGCGTGGCGCTTCGCGGGCCGCAGAAGCGGCAGTGCGTGATCTGCCTACCAATGAACTGAATAGCATTCTGCAGGCCGCTATTGAGGCGCATCCTCCGCCGATCGTGCGTCGCCACCGGGTCAAGCTGAGTTATGCCCATCAGGGCGGTAAGCGTCCACCGGTTATTGTCATTCATGGCAACCAGACCAAACGCCTGGCCGGCAGCTACCAGCGTTATCTTGTCAACCGGTTCCGCAAGGTCTTCCGGCTTAAGGGTACGCCGATCCGACTTGAGCTGCGTACCGGCAAGAATCCGTATGAGGGTCGCCGAAACCGCCTGACGCCCCGTCAGCAAAGACGCCGGGAACGTATCCGCAAGCGCAAATAACGACCAGCGATCATCAAGGCGGGAGCGGTTCTGGGCGCGATCAATAATTCCCGGTTAGCCATTTTTTATATAATCTTATAACCAAACAGTCGTCGCAGAATTTTAGCAGGCAAAGGATAATGGGCACTCGCCCATGGAACAGTGAAGCCGGGCAAGGGGAATTTATGACGTGCGCAAGACAGTTTTACCAGTTTCCAGGGGAACTGGAGTTATGGCGGGGCGGGGTGCTGGAGCGGCCGACGGTTGCCTATGAAACCTGGGGCAAGCTCAATGCACAACGAGATAATGCTGTGTTGATCTTTACCGGCCTCTCGCCATCTGCGCATGCTGCTTCATCGCCGGCTGACTCCGCATCGGGTTGGTGGGAAGAGATTGTCGGTCCGCACCTGCCAATCGATACTAATAAGTTTTTTGTTATCTGCATTAATTCACTTGGCAGCTGCTTCGGTTCTACAGGTCCGGCATCGGTTAATCCGGCAACCAATGAAATCTATCGGCTCAGCTTTCCAGTATTGATGCTTGAAGATGTTGCCGCCGGCGGTAAGGCAGTGATTGATTCGCTTGGCATTGAATCACTGTACTCAGTTATCGGTCCGTCGATGGGTGGTATGACAGCCCTGGCTTATGCGGCACAGTATCCCGATAGCGCCAGAAGTCTTGTTCTGATTTCAACCGCTTCCCGTTCATTACCGTATGCAATCGCCTTGCGCTCATTACAACGGGAAATGATTCGCAATGACCCGGACTGGCAAGGCGGTGAATATAAAGATGCTGGACCGGTACAAGGCATGCGACTTGCGCGTAAGCTCGGCATGATCACCTATCGTTCCGGTGAGGAGTGGGTGCAACGTTTCGGTCGTGAGCGAATTCCTGAAGAACACCCGAGTGGCGATTCGTTTGCGCCTGATTTCGAGGTTGAGGCATACCTTGAATACCATGCGCAGAGATTTACCGGTCAATTCGATGCCAATTGCTATTTATATCTGTCGCGTGCGTCAGATCTGTTTGATTTTGCCGAGCATGGTTCGTCAATGGAAGTGGCGGCACGCAAGATACAGGCTGAGAGAATCCTTATCGTCGGGGTAGCGTCCGATTTCCTGTTCAGGATCGAACGGCAACGTGAACTCGCATCGATTTTTAAGGCTGCTGACAAGCGCGTGACGCTCGTCGAGCTCGATTCGATTCAGGGTCACGATTCTTTCCTTGCTGATATGGATAGTTTTCGTCCGGTGCTTGACAGCTTTTTCACCGGCGACTGGTCGGCATTGACTGCGATGAGCAGCATCCAGCCATAACCAGGCTTTCTGTCACTACTTGCAGGAGTCACTCATGCGGTTGTTTCCAGCGCTCAGGATGATGGGAGTGTTTACTCGGTGAAGATCTTGCCGACGACCGCGGTGAATTTGCCATCCACCAGGCGCCCGGTAATTTCTTCCTGTGCCTTGAGTTGGGTGGTGTGGTGGATGAGTTGCCCCTGCTGATCCTCGACAATTGCATAGCCACGCTTCAATGTGCCCAGTGGGCTGACGGCCTGTAGTTCTGCAGCGAGTACTGCGAGTCGGTTTCGCTCAGCCTCGATGCGCATCCGGATGGCATTGGTCAGACGCAAGCCGTTCTTAGTGAGAATCTGCTCACGTTCGCGGATCAACAATTGCGGGTTGCCGGCACGAATTCGCGCAACCGCATTGTGTAAACGGAGTCGATCCATGCGGATACGCTGGTGCAGTGCCCGACCAATGCGTCCGGTCAGTTCATCCAGGCGCTGGGCAAACTGTTCGAGCAGCAGAGTCGGATTGCGGCGCTGGAGTCGGCCGTCCAGCTGGAAGATTTGTTCTCTTCGTCGGCCGGCTTCATGTTCGATTGATCTGACAGCACGTATGCGCAGAGCGGTGATGTTATCGAGCCAGGCTTGTCGGTCCGGTACGACGAGTTCTGCCGCTCCGGACGGTGTCGGGGCCCGCAGGTCGGCAACCAGATCGGTAATCGTGAAATCGACCTCATGGCCGACCGCTGAGATAATCGGGATCGGGCATGCGCTGACCGAGCGCGCAACCATTTCTTCGTTGAATGCCCACAGATCTTCCAGTGAGCCGCCGCCGCGTCCGACAATAAGGACATCGCATTCATTGCGTTGGGCGGCAGTCTCGAGCGCCTGTGCAATATCATGTTTAGCCTGTTCGCCTTGGACCTGGACCGGGTAAATGATGACGGGTACGGCCGGAAATCGACGCGCGAGAATGTGCAGAATATCCCGAACGGCTGCACCGGTCGGCGATGTGATGATTCCGATTCTGCGGGGCAGGGTGGGCAGTGTTAATTTTCTGTCAGTATCGAACAGCCCTTCAACCGCCAGTTTTGCCTTTAATTCTTCAAACTGTCGGCGCAGCAGGCCTTCGCCGGCCGGTTCCATATGTTCGACAATCAACTGGTAGCTGCCACGCGCCTCATAGATTGTGACCCGGGCTCGCAGAATAACCTGTAAACCGTCTTGCGGGATGAATCTCAGTGACTGGTTGGCACCGCGAAACATGGCGCAACGGACCTGGGCATCGGCATCCTTTAATGAGAAATACAGGTGCCCAGACCCCGGTCGCGCGAGATTAGAGATTTCGCCGGCGATCCACCTGGTCCTGAGACCATCTTCCAGGGCGAGTTTGGCCTCTCGATTAAGCTCGGAAACCGTGTAAATCTGCGCATCGAGCGGGATTTTTGAGCGGTTATGTTGTCCGGATTGGTTTGGCATGGGCGTAGATAGTTTACCCGCATTTGTCAGAGGCGTAACATTAGCGGTTTAACCCAATCGGAAGGTCTGGAACCGTCATGCGCATCAACGAACAAGCCCTGACATTCGATGATGTTCTGCTCAAGCCCGCCTACTCGAATGTCCTGCCGAAAGAAGTAGACCTGGAGACCCGGGTTTCACGCGAAATCACACTGAATACGCCTTTGCTGTCTGCTGCGATGGACACTGTGACCGAGGCCCGCCTGGCGATTACGATGGCCCAGGAAGGCGGCATGGGTATCATCCACAAGAACATGAGTGCCACGGACCAGGCTGGCCAGGTCGCGATGGTCAAGAAATACGAAAGCGGTATCGTTCATGAGCCGATCACGGTGACGCCGGACAAGACGATCCGTGAAGTATTGGAGCTCACCAAAGCAAATAAAATTTCCGGCATGCCGGTCGTCGACAAGGGTGAAACGGTCGGGATTGTGACCAATCGGGACCTCAGGTTCGAGACCCAGCTTGATGCACCTGTGACCACAGTTATGACACCGAAAGACAAGCTGGTGACGGTACTCGAGGGTGCCGGCAAGGCAGAGGTCATGTCGTTGCTGCACAAGCATCGGATCGAGAAAGTACTGGTCGTCAATGAAAATTTTGCATTACGTGGCCTGATCACCGCCAAGGATTTTCAAAAGGCCAAGGATTACCCGCTGGCCTGCAAGGATGAACTCGGGGCGCTGCGCGTTGGTGCTGCAGTTGGCACTTCGGCTGATACTGAAGAGCGGGTGGCGGCACTGGTCGAGGCGAGTGTCGATACGATTGTGGTTGATACGGCACATGGCTTTTCCGAGGGAGTTCTTGAGCGTATTCGACAAATCAAGAAAACTTATCCGGACCTGCAGGTGATCGGCGGCAATATCATCAGTGGTGATGCGGCGCAGGCGCTCATCGATGCGGGTGCAGATGGCATCAAAGTTGGTGTAGGTCCGGGTTCAATCTGTACGACCCGCGTCGTGGCTGGCATCGGCGTACCGCAGATCAGTGCGGTTGCGGATGTAGTCAGCGTTGCAGCCAAGGCCGGTGTGCCGGTCATTGCTGATGGTGGTATTCGTTATTCAGGTGATATTGCCAAGGCGCTTGTTGCCGGCGCACATTGCATCATGATCGGCAGCCTGTTTGCCGGTACCGAAGAATCACCGGGTGAGGTTGAGTTGTATCAGGGCCGGTCGTACAAATCATATCGTGGCATGGGTTCACTCGGGGCGATGGCACAGACTTATGGTTCTTCGGATCGTTATTTTCAGGATTCGTCACAGCAACTTGATTCGCTTGTGCCGGAGGGTATCGAGGGTCGCGTACCCTACAAAGGCAGTATCATCGCGATTATTCATCAGTTGATGGGCGGTGTTCGTGCCGCCATGGGCTACACAGGTTGCAGCAGCATTGAAGAGATGCGCGTTAAACCTGAGTTCATTCGTATTACGGGCGCGGGTATGCGTGAGAGTCATGTTCACGATGTGGCGATCACCAAAGAAGCGCCAAACTATCGCAGTAAAATATGAGTTTGAACGTCGCACGTAAAGCCGCCGCGGTCGATGCGGTGGGCAAGGAACGTATTCTGATACTCGACTTTGGTTCGCAATATACGCAGCTGATTGCGCGACGCGTTCGTGAAGCCGGTGTCTACAGTGAGATCTACGCCTGGGATGCGGACGACGCTTCCATTGAGGCCTTTGCACCCGATGGCATTATCCTGTCAGGCGGGCCGGAGTCGGTGATCGAGGTTGAGCCGCCGCGGGCAGGATCCATGGTGTTTACCCTCGGCAAGCCGGTACTGGGTATCTGCTATGGCATGCATACGATGGCTGCCCAGCTTGGCGGTACGGTCGAGACCTCAGGCCATCGTGAGTTTGGTTACGCGATGGTGAAAGCAGCTGAGCCAAACAGCCTGCTAGATGGCCTGGTCGATGCTGAACTCGAAGACGGCAGCCCGGCATTGCATGTCTGGATGAGTCATGGGGACCGGGTCAGCGTGTTGCCTGAGGGATTTATGGCCGTTGCGAGTACGGATAATGCGCCGTTCGCTGCGATGGCCGATGAGTCGCGGCAATTCTACGGCCTGCAGTTTCACCCTGAGGTCACGCATACGGACCAGGGGCAGCGAATTCTCGAGCGCTTCGTGCATGATATCTGCGGTTGTTCCGATACCTGGCAACCCGGCAATATTGTTGCCCGGGATATCGTCCGGATCCGTGAGCAAGTTGGAGGCGACCGGGTATTGCTTGGATTGTCCGGTGGTGTCGATTCATCGGTCGTCGCAGCCCTCCTGCATGAGGCGATCGGCGAACAGCTCGTTTGTGTGTTTGTCGATAATGGTCTGTTGCGCCTGCATGAAGGTGATCAGGTTATGGCGACATTTGCCGATCATCTCGGGGTCAATGTGATCCGCGTCAATGCCGAGCAACAATTCCTTGCGGCACTTGAGGGTGTTTCGGATCCTGAAGAAAAACGCAAGATCATCGGCCGCGAATTTATCACAATCTTTGATGCAGAGGCGCAGCGACTTGAGGGTATCAGGTGGCTCGCACAGGGTACGATCTATCCGGACGTCATCGAGTCGGCCGGCAGCAAGACCGGTAAGGCGCATGTCATCAAGTCGCACCATAACGTCGGCGGGTTACCCGATGATATGCGACTTGAGCTTGTTGAACCTTTACGTGACCTGTTCAAAGACGAGGTACGCAAGATCGGTATTGAACTCGGTCTGCCGCGTGAGATGGTTTATCGACATCCGTTTCCAGGGCCGGGCCTGGGTGTTCGGATTCTCGGTGAAATCAAAAAAGAGTATGCAGACCTGCTGCGTCTGGCTGATGTCATTTTTATCGATGAGTTACATGCAGCGGATTTGTATGACAGCGTCAGTCAGGCATTTGCCGTATTTCTACCGGTTAAATCAGTTGGTGTTATGGGTGACGGGCGTCGATACGATTTTGTCGTTGCACTGCGTGCTGTTGAGACCATTGACTTTATGACGGCGCGCTGGGCTCACCTGCCGTATGATTTTCTTGACCATGTTTCACGCCGAATCATCAATGAAGTCGAGGGGATTTCCCGCGTCGCCTACGATATTTCAGGAAAGCCACCGGCCACGATAGAGTGGGAATAGATGGCAGCCGATGCGGTCAGCGATGAGGCATGGATGCAGCTTGCACTCGATCTTGCACGCAGTGCCGAGACTGTGGGCGAGGTGCCGGTAGGCGCGGTGATTGTTCAGGATGGGCAGATCATTGGCACCGGTGCGAATGCGCCGATTGCCAGTCACGATCCGACCGCACATGCTGAAATTCAGGCACTGCGGTCCGCGGGTCAGGGCGTAAAGAATTATCGTTTCAGTGGTTCTACGATGTACGTTACGCTGGAGCCGTGTCCGATGTGTGCCGGTGCACTGGTCAATGCGCGGGTAGCACGGCTGGTATACGGTGCGGCAGATTTACGGGTTGGTGCGGCAGGGACGGTGTTTGACATCGTCCGGGCAGCCGAGGTTAATCACCGGCTAGATGTGACAACCGGGGTCCTTGAATCTGAATGCCGGGAGCTGCTGCAGGTTTTTTTTCGTGCCCGACGGGATTAGCTGTGGCTGGTTGTGGTTGAGAGAGCGGCGTCAGCCACGATCCTCGCTGTTTTGTTTTGTAAGGCCAGCATTATCAATATGGGCTACCGTCGGGGTGACTGGCTCGTGTTGTTCGAGCGGAGTTTCTTCCTGCTTTGTCAGCCAGATCAGTATGTCTAAATAGTTACGGATATTCTCGACATACATGACCGGCTCCCAGCCGCGCGCATATCCATGTTTGGTTTTCGAATACCAGCTCCGCTGAGTCAGCAGCTTCAGGCTTCGTCGAACGTTGATCCATGAGTTCTCATCTTCGCCAAGTTCTCGGGTAATCTCACGTGCATCTTGCAGGTGGCCGTAGCCGACGTTGTAGGCAGCCAGCGCGAACCAGGTTCGGTCCGGTTCCATGATAGTTTCGGGTAACCGTGCCCTGATGCGGGCGAGGTATTCGGCACCGCCGTAGATGCTTTCGCTCGGGTCTGTCCTGTTATTGACCTTCATGACCCGGGCTGTGCGCGATGTCAGCATCATGATTCCTTTAACACCGGTAGGTGACACCGCATTAGGGTTCCAGTGTGACTCCTGATAGCCGATAGCCGCGAGTAACTTCCAGTCAGTTTTATTCTTGCTGCCGGCCGCTTTAAATATGTCCCGGTAGCTGGGCAGGAGGCGTTTGTAATCACGAATGAAGGTACGGGTTCCAACGTAATCAAAACGCTGCGTATGACCGTAGTAACGATCCATGATTTTTTCATACTCGCCGTTTTGTCGAATCTTCTCGAGGTATTTTTCGGCACTTTCGATGAGGCTTCGATCGTGGCGTTTGGGGAAAGCCCAAGCTAGTGACTCACCCATTTTTATTTCAAAGCCGACACGTATTTCCGGTACATAGTTTCGATAGACCTTATACAGAGTCGAATCGGCCACCGTATAATGTATATCTTGCTCGGCGACAGCAGTCAGCAGTTCGGCAAGATCAGCGTGCGGGTTCTCGGTCCAGATCAGGTTCGGTCGTACCCGTTGCGCATCCTTAAGGGTTTCTATGTAGCTGGAACCGGCGACAACCTCGAGCTTCTTGCCGAGCAGGTCGTCAATATCCCGCGGTCTGTTGGTGCCGAGTTTGTAGATAATGAATTGTCGAACATCCTGGTAGGCCGGGCCGAAATCCACATGCTTTGAGCGTTCAGGTGTTGGGGTCAGGCCGGCAGCCGCGACATGGGCTTGCCCGGATTTGACAGCCGGGATCAGGTCGCTGAAACGTTTGCTGGTCTCCAGTTTCAGTTTGACTTCGATGTGCTCGGCAAAGCCATTGATCAAATCATATTCCGGTCCTTCGGGACCGGTGGAGCCGGTGTAAAAAGAGGTCGGGCTGTTTCGCGTGATAACCCGTAGTTCCCCCAGCGCCTTTACCTCATCGAGCAATGACGGTGGCTGGGCGCAGGTAGACACCAGCACCGAGAAACTGATCATTAAACCCGTCAATAATTTACCGCTTGGCATTATTTTCCGGGCACACTAAAGGCAGAATAAAACATAGAGTGAAATTATAATGATCAGCGGCTGATATGCTACGTCGGCTAGCACTTAATTATGCATTCGAATTATGTAATTAATGAAAAAAAACAAGTAGATACATATTAATTATAACATAATGCTTTAAATGTCACGCTGTGATCAGCGTTCGCGCTTAAAGCGTATCTGGCCGGTCTGATATTACGTTACACTCAGAAATGGACATAAAAAATTGTGACTATTTATCTAAGAGTGGGAAGCCATGTGTGGCACTGACCGCTTGAGCAGCGCCCCAATAAAAGAAAGGCCTGATCAGTGGCTGGAACTGTGCCGAACGAGCGGGATTAATCCGCAGGAAGTACAGTTGATATACGGTCGTTATGATGCCTACCGTGCGTTCACCGAGCAAAAAACCGGTTCATCCCTTCCATTGGCCAAGTGGTTCCACTTCTATCAGTTGGAAAAAAGCTCTGAGGGGCTGCAGGTCAATATTCCCGCAGAAAGTTGTTTGGCAGATGGGGATGCGGTCAATAATGCCTGTTTGCGGCATCCGGCTGCCTTTCTTAAAGCACTGAAGGCCTACGATGCGTCTCAGCGTTAATTATGGGGGTTGCAGGAGCAGGTTGCTCCTCCGGGTAGATTAGAAAGTTTATGGGGCGCTTTGTTGGTTCCGGGCACTGGTTGTTCGGCTGAAAATCTCTATAATTTGCCCTCCGCGGAGGGATGCCGGAGCTGGTCAAACGGCCCTGATTCGAAATCAGTGGGTGGCGCAAGCCGCACGGGAGTTCGAATCTCCCTCCCTCCGCCATTAATCAAGAATAAGGGCCAGATTCAGAATCGGATCTGACCCTTATTCTTGTTTTTGGGTGGTTGGTCATGTGTCCCGCCACAACTTGCCGTATCGATTCTGACGTATAATTAATCAGTTCGACGGTTATTGATTTTGTCAGGAGACAACATGAAGCATTGTTCGGTAATTATTCTGTGTTCGCTAATATTACTATCTGGTATTTCGGTAACGAGTGCTGCAGAGGATGGGCTTGAGACGGATGATCAAAAGGTTTTTTATTATCTGGGCATGGCTCTGAGCGATAATCTCAAGTCGTTGAGTCCGACAGCTGACGAGTTGGCGCTCATCGAACGGGGTCTGCGTGATGCGTTACTCGGTGAGCCGGTTGCACTTGATGCGGCTATATACGGGCAAAAACTCAACGAACTCTGGCAACAGAGAATGCTTGCAAGTGCCGAGCGGGAAGCGTCGGCATCAGGTGAATATATCGCTCGGATGGCTGCTGAAGAAGGCGCCATGACGACAAACTCGGGTATCGTCATCGTAGAGATCGTGACTGGATCCGGCGCATCGCCAACTCCTGACTCTACGGTCAAGGCTCATTATCATGGGACCTTGCGCGACGGAAGAGTGTTTGACAGCTCGGTAGCTCGTGGTCAGCCATTCACTTCACCACTGAACAGTGTTATCCCCTGTTGGCGTGAAGCAATTCCATTGATAAAAGAGGGTGGCAAGAGCAAGATTACCTGTCCGGCAGAATTGGCATACGGCAATCGTGGTAGCGGTATCATACCGGGTGGTGCGGCCTTGACGTTCGAAGTCGAGTTAATCGAAGTCGTTAATTAGGCCGGTATGGCCGGAATTCGGGTCTGCCAAAATTCCGGTAGCGGTGCCGGCTGTCGGTATCAGGTATTCGGGATCAGCGTCGGGTTCTTGGTGTTGATCAGGAATGCATTTTCGAGAGTTTCGCCCGGCAGCGGTTTGCTGATCAGGTAGCCCTGGATCTGATCACATCGCTGGTTTTTAAGGTAGTTTTTCTGGCCTTCAGTTTCGACGCCTTCAGCCACAACCTGCAGGTTGAGGGCGTGTGCCATGGCGATGATGGCGGCACAGATGGCTGCATTCTCTCGATTGGATTCAAGATCCATGACAAATGAACGGTCGATCTTCAGTGTGTCTACGGGTAACCGGTTCAGGTAGCTCAGCGACGAGTACCCGGTGCCAAAATCGTCCATGGCTAACGATATGCCGGCTTTTTTCAGTTTGTTCAGGGTGGCGATGGTTTCCTTGACGTCGTTCATCAGAATCGTTTCGGTCAGTTCCAGTTGCAGGTTGCTCGGGCTAAAGCCCGTATCAAATACTTCCTTGAGTACGGCGTCTGCAAAGTCAACATTGAAGAACTGCTGACTTGATACGTTGACGGCAACTTGAAGATTGCGCTTATATCGATCCTGCCATATTTTTACCTGTTGGCAGGAAGTGCGTAGCACCCACTCACCGAGTAAGGAAATAAGCCCGCATTCTTCGGCCAACGGTATGAAGTCAGATGGTGGAATGTTGCCGCGTTCAGGGTGTTGCCAGCGTAACAATGCTTCGACACCCACAAATTCTCCGGTGCCAAGATCTATTTTTGGCTGGTAGTGTACCTTGAGTTCATCTCTTTGAATTGCATAGCGCAGCCCGTTTTCGAGTTCAAGTCGTTCAAGTGATCTCAAACTCATGGTGCCCGAATAGAACCGGACACTGTTTCGTCCGGCACTTTTTGCCTGATACATTGCCACATCTGCATTTTTCAGCAAGGTATCGATATCGTCACCATCGCGTGGGTAAAGTGATACGCCGATGCTGGAAGTGACAACAAATTCGTGGCCAAGATGCTCAACAGGCTTGGTTAACTCGGTGCGAATTCGTTCGGCAACGGCTACCGCATCTTCTTCCGACTCAAGATCCTGCAGGATTGCAATAAATTCATCGCCGCCGAGTCGTGCCAGGTGCATGCCCGGCTCCTCTGTATCGGCACGGGTAACGCAATCATCAGTGCGTATGCAGTTATCCAGTCGAGTAGCAATTGTTTTCAGGACAACATCGCCAAAGCTGTGACCCAAAGTATCGTTAATACGTTTAAAATTATCGAGATCAACATAAAGCGCTGCAACTTTTGTGTCGTTCTGACTGGCGAGCACTATTGCATCGGCCAACTGTTGCTGGAATAGCTGCCGGTTAGGCAGTCCGGTCAACGTATCGAAATAGGCGAGCCGGTGTACTTCTTCCTCGCTGCGCTTGCGATTGGTGATTTCGCGAACAATCGCCAGTGTCAGGTCATTCAGGTAAGGAACCATTTGTAGTTCATAGTGGTGTTGCTGGTCGCCATGGTCCAGCGAAAATTCACTTTGCTGGGCTCTGCCCCGGCTTATAACTTTTTGTATGGAGCTGAACCAGTCTTGGGCGATAGTGTCAGGCAGGTAATCCTTGATATTGAGCTGGTCACCACGTGGCTCCGGAAGTGTGGCAGCTTCGTTTCCGGCCAGGAAGTTGACAATATCGCCATTACGTCTGATGACGAACAGTGTGTCCGGCATAGCATTCAATAGAGCATTATTTTTTGCTTCGCTCGTTCTTAGTTCGTGATAAGTGCAGCTGGCACGTAATATGTAACGTACCCGATGGGGGATCAGTGTCCAGTTGATGGGTTTGGGCAGAAAGTCCGTCGCGCCGGCGGAGTAGGCGTGGTTAACCGATTCGATGTCTTCCAGGCCGGTAGTCATCAGTACAGGTACGTGAGCGCCAATGGCATCTTCCCTGATCCGCTTGCAGGTTTCGTAACCGTTAAGCTTGGGCATCTCGACATCCAGCATGATGACAGATGGCTGATGCTGAATAAACTTTCTGAGTGCTTGTTCGCCGTCTTCAGCTTCCTCTACACGAAAACCGGATTTCTCGAGTGTTGCGCGAGCCAGCATTCTAAGGGTTGGATCATCATCGACGATCAGGACCAGGTCATCACTGTTGCCGGAGTTTATACTCATGTTTAACTCTGGCTCCATTCTGTTAAGGCATCGAGAACCTGCACATGCTCTTGTCTGACAGCAGTAAGTTGACTGGACATGTCCTCAAGTTCATTGTCACGCGCAGCAATCTCAACATTTCTGCACATTTCTACTAGTCGATCGGCACCGACATTGCCGCTGCTCGACTTAAGCGCATGTGCAGATGTGCGAATCTTTTCGCGATCACCGTTGATGAGTGCTTCTGACATGACTTCGATCAGTTCGACCGAGTTTTCTCGGTAGACATTGATGATACGGCTCACCAGGTCCTTACCTGTGGCCGGGTCAAGTGCGCCAATTTCTTCAAGTGCTCTATAGCGAACCGCCTTGCCATGTTTGCCATGAGAAGCGCTCTTGTTAGCAATGAGCCCGGCACCATCCTGGATAGCTGTGCCCTTCATGGGTAGCCATTGAACGAGAATTGCACGCAGATCGTCCATACTGAATGGTTTGCTCAGGTAGTCGTCCATCCCAACACTCAAGCAACGGTTGCGATCTTCCGGGAGCGCATGGGCGGTTAATGCTACAACCGGCAAATGCTCATGATCGGGGACATCTGATTCCCACTCGCGAATCGCCTTTGTGGCCGCATAGCCATCCATAATGGGCATTTCACAGTCCATCAGGACAAGGTCAAAGTGTTGGTGCCGAATAATCTCTACGGCTTCCTGACCGTTGTCGGCTACTGTGACATGGCATTGCATGGTGTTGAGCATGCTGGTTGCGACTTCGCGATTTACCGGATTGTCTTCAACTAGCAGGATGTGACTGGCGCCAAATTGTGTGGGTTTTCGGATGGCGCTCCTGTTGATAATTTCAGCTGGCCCGCTGTGGTCTTTCCTGCTGATGTCCAGAACCTGTGCAATGCATTGCCGTAGTCGTGCCGGTCGTGCAGGTTTATTCATATGCGCCGCGACCCCGGCCGCCGTCATGGCGCGGCCACCGTCCGTAGCAGCCGCTGAGGTCAGCATGATCATCTTCGTGGCACAGATTTTTGGGTCGGAACTTATCTTATTTGCCAGCATCAGGCCATCCATTTTCGGCATATGCCAGTCGAGGATTGCTAGCTGGTATGGAGAACCATCGTCAACAGCACAGGCAAGTTCATGCAGGGCGCTCGGGCCATCTTCAACCGAATCAGTCGTGATGCCCCAGGCTTTCAGTTGGTGTTCAAGTATTTCTCGGTTTGTTGCATTGTCGTCTACGATCAGTATGCGCAGCGATGCCGGGTCCTCCAGGTTTGAAATCGTTTGCTCCTGCCACACCTCTGACCCGGATTCGAACACAGCTGTAAACCAGAAAGTTGTGCCCTGACCAGGTTCACTTGCGACGCCGATTTCTCCGCCCATCAATTCGGTGAGTTGGCGGCAAATTGCGAGTCCCAGGCCGGTGCCGCCAAAGCGTCGAGTGGTGCTGCCATCCTCCTGTGAGAATAGATCGAATATCAATGACTGACTATCAGGTTGAATGCCAATTCCGGTGTCACAGACTTCGAAATGGTAGCGTGGCTTGCTGTTGGAGAATCCGTCGGCACGTACCCGCACAATTATTTCGCCTCGATCGGTAAATTTAATGGCATTGCCGATCAGGTTAATCAGAATTTGCCGCAGTCGTGTCTGGTCGCCACGAACGTAAGTGTCTATTTGCGGAGAAATATCGCAGATAAATTCAAGGCCCTTGCTCTGTGCGCGAACTGACAATAGTTCTGCAATGTTTTCGACCACTGTTCGCACATCAAAATCAACATGTTCGAGCTCCAGTTTGCCGGCTTCGATTTTTGAGAAGTCGAGAATGTCATTGATGATTTTAAGCAGGGAGTCTGCGGAACTCTGGATAGTTTTAGCAAAATGAAGTTGTTTGTCAGATAGATCAGAATTCAGCATCAGTTCGGTCATGCCAAGTACGCCATTCATCGGCGTCCTGATTTCATGACTCATGCGGGCAAGGAATTCACTCTTTGCCTTATTGGCATTTTCGGCGATATTTTTGGCCGCAATCGATCCGGCTACAGCAGTCTTCAGCTCATTGTTGGCAATTTCAAGGCGCTTGGCTTGCTTGTCTATCTTTTTTCGCCCTTCGCTCAGATGATGATCTCGCTCCAGAATTTGTTGCAGCATCGTGTTAAAACCATCAATTAAGCTACCGACTTCATCATCTCCGGTTTTTTCTGCTCGCAGTGAAAAATCGTCATCCTGTGTTACACGACGCATCAGGTCAGCCAGTGCCAGTATGGGATGTGACACGAACGCCTGCAGGCGAAGTGACATCACGTAGGCAGCGAGAATTGAAATGATAATTGCAATTACAGTCATCCACGCAAATCGTTGCAAGGTCTTCACCAGTGGATCGAGACTTGCACCCAGATGGATATAACCGATGATTTCCCGGTCAAACTGGATGGGCTGGAAAATATCAATCGTCTCCAAACCTGAAAAGAGGTGGACTGGTTCATTTTTTGCTAACCAGTTAGCGAGTAAAGAGCGGCGTGATTTGCTCATTTGCTCGGAGATCTCCCAATCGCTTTCATTTGCTGCGTAGGTTGCCATCAGCTTGCCGGTGGTATCGAAGATATGGCCACTCAGGATGCTGGGCTCAGCCTTCAGCGATTTCAGTGCCTGATTGGCCAGTTGCTGGTCTTCGAAAGTTATTGCAGCGGTGCTGTTAGTGCCGATGACAGCGGCGATTGTTGCAAGATTCTGGACAATACTTTCACGGTACGCCATGCTCTCTGTAATGCCTTGCATTATGGATGCGAGTAACAAAGCGGTAACCGTCGTTGCAATCATAATGCTGACAAGTTTTTTAGCGATCGGGATGTCGGCAAACTTTCTCATTATGTTCCTTGATCGTTGTCCGCGATTTTGGCGAGTTGTAATAGTTGTGAGCTGATATCCAGACCAGCAGATTCACTGGCCACGATATTGATCGTGAATTGCACACGGTCACTATTAATTTCAAGGCCGATGATGCCGCCAAGAGCAGTGAATTGATCGTTATCGCCGATTGTCAGGATTGGTTGATTGGTTATCGCTTCCAGCAGATCAGGTTGCATGGCTTCTTGGAGAGTGCTCAAGAACAGGATCTGACAGCCATCAGAAATCACCGGGCTCTTATCAAAATATCGGACCGAGAACACTCTGCCTTGTATCGATTTGCCTGAAAGCGCAGACATTGCATCTGCAATCGGGTCATCCTTTTGTACGCAGATGGACAATGGTTCGCTTAGATTAGAGAATGCACTTTCCGGCCAGGATACAAATTTTGCAATTTTAAAAATAATAGCGGCCTTAACCGCATATTCGGATGCGCTTTCCGCGGCTGCATGAACGGGTGGTAATCCAATCACCAATGCCGCATACCACAACACTGCAAGCTGAAAGGTTCTGCAGTGCCTGGTGAGCCTGGTTTGGGGCAATTTCATAATTATTTTGAGTTGTTTCACTACCAGTTGGTTAGAATTGCCATAACAGTTCGGCAATCAATTCACGGTCTATTTCTACGGCTGTATTCGCGCCGAACTCCTCCTGAAATTCGAAATGCTCGGATTCAAGTAGATTGCGTCCGGTCAGGCTCAGTTCGAGTGAGGGTAGAACCTGCCATGCAAATCGAGCGTCAAAACCAATATAGCTATCAACATGCTGGATCTTCAGTTCATCGATATACCGAGCCCAGAGGTCGAGGTTCATTTTGTCGCCGATGTTCATGTTTGAACGCAGCGAGAGTTGGTGTTCGGGGCTGTCTTCACCGGCTGAAAAAGGTTGTGATCCAGGGCCGTCGCCACTGATTTTCAGGTATGAATAGGCGGCATGAATTCGCCACCATTCAGCCGCATTGTAAGTTGCAGCAACTTCGATTCCTTTTGTGTCCTGTTTGGCCTGGTTGATAAACGTAACCGGCAATTCTGTGAAGCTCCATGCACCGGGTGCGAAACAGGCAGGATTGGGCGGAGGAACCGGGGGTGCAGGTACGACCGGCAGGCCAGCCGGCTGGCAAACGATTGGCATCGTGGTAGCCCATCGCAGGTCGCTGTAATCATTGTAGAACAAGGCAACATCGACGGTCATCGATTCCAATGGCTGGGCGCGATAGCCTAGTTCGTAGGCAATGACTTTCTCATTGTCCATCGCCGGGTTACCGTTGATGGTGGTCGCGAACGGGGCGGGGCTGGGGTTGTCTGCTGTAAATGGCGGTTCGACACCTCCAAGGATGCGGGCATTCTGTTCGATTCGACTGGGGGTTCGAATGGCACGCGCAACCGAGCCCCACAACGTGCTGGTATCGTTGATGAGCCAGCTCAGACGCATGCTCGGCGACCACACGGCATGATCTTCAGCGCTAAAGTTATTTTTTTCCGCCTTGGTGCCTAGTGTTAAGAATATCTGGTCACCTACCAGGCGGATCTCATCCTGGATAAAACCACTGTATAAGCGCTGGGTGCGTTTTGCCGGGGTGAGCGTGATCGTTTCATCGCCGACAGTTTTATCCGAGCTGTTGCGTATACCGAATCCCCAGACGATATCGTGACGTGACCTGAACCTGAAGTGGTGTTGTAGATCGAGGTCGTAAGTATCTCTTTCTGCCGCAGGCGGGAGTTCGCCTCGGTCCCGGTGGTCATAGAATATTCTTATGGCAAGGTCTGAAGTTTCAGAGAAAGTATGATTCCAATTGAAGTTGGCAAAGCCGCCTCGTGGTTTAATATCAATATCCTGAGTAATGGAATAGGGCGGCATGACGGAATTCCGCAATACATTCATGCCGACCTCGCCATCATAGTACTCACCGGTGACCGTAAGAGTATCGTCATCGTTTGGAGACCAGTCGAGTCGACCGCCGATACGTCCAATCTTCCAGTCGTCATAAGATGTACTGTCCTTATGCCCATCACGTGAAAAGTATTTGCCGAACACGCGATAATTGATATCACTACCAATTGTGCCGCCCCACTGTGCATTGGTCTCAAACTTATTAGTTGTACCGGTCGCAACCGCTACTTTTAGCCCTTGTGTATCTTTTGAGTCCTTGCTAATAATGTTGATGACACCGTTGACCGCATTGGAGCCCCACAGTGCTGCGCCTGGTCCGCGGATAATTTCTATACGCTCAATCGATGCGAGAGTCGTATCCTGAGTATTCCAGTAAACACCGGAAAAAAACGGGTCATACATTGTTCTGCCGTCCATCAGGACGAGCAGTTTATTGGCAAATATGCCGTTCGAACCGCGCGCCGTTACCGCCCATGTGTGGCTGTCAACTTGCGCAACCTGTATCCCCGGGACCATTCGCAGTACATCAGGTATGGTGCGCGCACCCGAACGCCTGATGTCGTCTTGTGAAACCACGAAGACTGCAGCAGCCGTTGTCGATAGTGATTGCGGCTTGCGTGACACCGAGGTGACCGTGATCTGGAGTAGTTCCGCCAGGCTCAGGCCGATTAATTCCTTGGTCTCATCACCAGAAGAACTGGCTGCCTGTGCAGAAATGAATGTAAAACCGAAAAAAAGGCATGCGAATAATAATTGCCGAACATGATTCGGTGTGCCGTATGCGTCCATTTTCCTAAACCCCGTTGCTTAAATATCAAGCAGAACATCTGCCTGATCTTCACTGAACAGTCATAACGGGTAGTCCACACGGTTTCAGGTTCAAATGATGTGATTAACCGCACATACGTAGATTTTGTAAAAACCTTTTGAAGGACAATAGTTCTCGATGCAGGGCAGGGTATTGGTCAAAAAAGAGCTGGGTAAGAAGATAGTGTGAACTGTGTCACATATGATGGTCTGGCGGGGGTTCGGAGGCAGCTATTATTGTTTCCCGCATAGGGTCGGCTTTGCTTCGTCCTGAAGCAGCTCTCGCCGGAGCGCAGGTTTTTCCTGAGCTGATCTTTCCGCGGTTGAGCCTCTGAAACGCCGCAGGATCGGCTTTATGGTCTCAGCAGGTTATCCGGGCACAAAATGCCGGTCAGGGAAAAGTCATGACTCGTGGCAAAAGGTCAATGCTTCCTGAAGAAGTGTATGGGTTTTTCATCCGTGTCTTTGGTTGAACTATGTTCACAACTGGAACACGCATCGGTCGAAGAGGGTTTCTTGCGCCACCGGCGATACAAAGCAAAGCCTACTACGACTGTAACGATGATGATTGCGATGATTTCTTGTGTACCGATTAGCATTGTCTGGTTATCAGATCATTCAACTGCTGAATTGGAAGATGAGCAGCGCGCTCGTGTAACCCAGGCCCGTCATATAGAGCCAGGCGAACAGTGGCCATCGCCAGGTATTTGTTTCCCGGTACATAACTGCAATGGTTGCTATGCATTGTAAGGCGAAGGCATAGAAAACCAGCAGGCCGATGACGACTGGCAAGGTAAAAACGCGGGTACCGTCGGTATGGCGGGCATCTTGCAGGCGGGTTATTAAGGCATTTTCATTGCTTTCTACGTCTCCGACGGCGTAGATCGTTCCTAGTACTGCGATGACGACCTCGCGGGCCGGCAGTCCGGCGATGACTGCGGAAGAAATTTTCCAGTCCCAGCCAAGTGGCGCGAAAACGGGAGCGACAAATCTTCCGGCCCGGCCGAGCAGGCTCTGTTCTAGTAAAGTTGCCGCCTCCCGTTGATCAAGATCGAAGAGTTGCTGTTTGAGCGCCGGGTTTTGCAGTGTAGTTTCGGCAACCAATCGACGGTTATCGAAATCTTCGAGAATTGTTTGCGGCCTGGGGAAATAGGCGAGGGCCCAGATCAATACCGCAACAGTAAAAATAATTGAGCCGGCACGGGTCAGGAAAATCTTTCCCCTTGCCAGTAATTTGATCAGCATCGAGCGAGTATTCGGCATTCGATAGGGCGGTAGTTCAATCAGGAATGACGGCGTTGGGCCGCTCAATACAGTTTTCTTCAGTAGTAGCGCTGTAATAATGCCGCCTATTATACCAAGCAGGTATAACCCGAGCAGTACGAGTCCCTGCAAGTTGATGAGTCCGGCCATGAAATGCTGATCCGGTACAAAGGCGCTGATAAGCAATGCGTAAACCGGTAGTCGCGCAGAACAGGTCATCATCGGTGCCGACAGCATTGTGGCAATTCGGTCACGGCGTTCAGGAATGACCCGGGTAGCCATTATGCCCGGTACAGCACATGCATAGCTCGATAACATCGGTATAAAGGACTGCCCGGATAGCCCGACGCTGCGCATCATCCGATCGGCCATGAAGGCAACCCGTGGCATATAGCCCGAATCTTCAAGAAAAATAATGAAGGCAAAAAGAATCAGAATCTGGGGAAGAAAAATCACCACGCTGCCAACGCCGGCGATAACACCATCAACCAACAAGCTGGCCAACGCACCCTTCGGCAGGGCAACCATGAGCAGGTTGCTCAAACTTGTTGCAACACCGTCGATCAGGTCCATCATCGGTGTTGCCCAAGAGAAAACGGCCTGAAATACAGTCGCCATGACCAGCACGAACAGCACGACGCTAATGACCGGTCGATTGGTGAACTGGTCGAGGCGTTCTCCGAAGGTGACCTCCGGTTCGCGACGGGTTTCGACATCTTTCAGGACGGCGTCAACCAGGTCATAGCGCGCCTTGGCTTCCATCGCTGCGAGAGAACTGCCGGTGCTCAATATCATGCGCAGGTCTTCGAGTTCGGTGAATAGTTGTTCGCTGGCGACAAGTTCAAAGCGGCGTTCCGCAATGCCGTGTGCATCAATCAGTGCTCGTTCAACTTCGTAGGGCATCAGGTGTCGCCCGGCATCATCCAGTTTGTGCCACAGTTCACCGGCTGCGGCATGTACGGTGGGGAGCAGAATGGGTCGTGCAGGTGGGCTTTCGGCAATGGCGGTGGCGAGGCTCTGCTCGAGTTGCTCGAATCCGGTTTTATCACTCGCAATGACAGGTGCGACGCGAATACCGAGGGCGGCGGCCAGTCTTTCGCCATCAATCTCAATGCCTTTTTTTGCAGCCAGATCAATCATGTTGACTGCCAGTACGATCGGAATATCAAGTTCAGCAAGCTGGGTGATAAGAAACAGGTTACGGCGCAAATTCGTGGCATCCGCAACCGCAAGAATAGCTTTTGGTTTGGTCAGCGACTCGACCTTGCCGAGTAATACGTCGATTGCGATCATTTCATCCGGTGACTGGGCAGTCAGGGAGTAAGTGCCAGGCAGATCGACGAGTGTCACGGCTTGTTCGTCGATCTCGATCGAACCGGTGTGTCGTTCGACCGTCACACCGGGGTAGTTTGCGGTTTTTTGCTTGAGTCCGGTCAGACCATTGAAAACGGTACTCTTGCCGGTGTTCGGATTACCTATCAGCGCAACGACAGTTTGTGCCGTATCGCGGTCACCGGGAGCAATAGTTGCTGACATAGCGTCGGCTGAATTGAAGGGATTAACGAGTGGCCGGCGTCACTCTTATCCGCCGGGCTTCGTCACGCCGTAATGACAGGCGGTAGCCCATGATTTCGATTTCAATCGGGTCACCGCCGATTGCTTTGCGGGTTAACGAGATATCAGTACCCTCGAGGAGGCCGAGCGCCATCAGGCGTTGGGCAAATGGCCCTTCACCGCTGATTTCGTTGATCGTGGCCACCTGGCCGGCAGTTAGCTCGTCAAGAGTCATAAAATCCTGTGCCTGAAAATGTCCTGTAACCTGTATTCTAAATGAGAATCATTTCTATTTATAGCTTTGGCTATAAGGGTTTTCCGAAGCGTACACCTCAGATCGGGGATGGATCGGGATCGTGCTCAGGTCGAACGCGTTGCTTTGAGCGTCTCGACTTCATGTTCGTAGGCACGGGCAAATTCGTTACTGAAGACTTCTGGAACCTTGCCGTCTTCAGCCTGGGTCAGAACGTGGAAACACTCTTGATAAAGCTCCCAGTATTTGAGCTTGTTGGTTCCGGACAGTAGTGCGCTGCGCTTGAGGCCCTGATCAAATTGTGAGCTT
Source organism: Chromatiales bacterium (assembly GCA_002688175.1). GTDB lineage: Bacteria > Pseudomonadota > Gammaproteobacteria > Steroidobacterales > SMWD01. The sequence continues at coordinate 27,643 of NZCC01000070.1, read as the reverse complement.
AATTCCTCAGGATCAAACCGTTCAAGGAACTCCTTGAGTGCAAGCATCATGGCCCTGGGTACGGCACGCTCGTGTTGCTGGATTTCCTGGAATGAGACTCGCACGGCTTCAAGTGCCGGCAGGTATGATTCACTGTCATTACCAAGCAGATATTTCAACGCATCGGCGGTTGTTGGAGAAAACTTCAGAGGATTATTCTGTTTGCCCTGGATCAGAGTTTGCGGCAGACGAAAGGTATCTTTCAGGTGAGTTCGTTCATGAATCAGGCCAGTTAGTCCGTTAACAAAACCCTGCAGCAATTGACCGGCTAATTGCAGTACTTCGGATGGCTGGGTTCCTTCCAGATCACCCGGTTTCAGGCCGGCGGCTTCGAGCAGGAGGCCTACTGCCTTATCCTCAGCAATATGTTTTGATGATGCGGGGTCGGTCAGATTTGCCAATGCAATTCGTTCACTGAGTTGCGACGCGCCGTCACCTTTCAAATGCTGAGCCAATGCTTCATCTTCGATCATCTTATTTTCGTCAACGAGCATCAGTTCGACCGAATCATCTTCGGGTACGAGTTGCGCGCGAATTATCGAGTCACACAAGCCGTCATCTACCTGGCTTTCATCGTCTTCAGTCAGCTCGATTTGGATATCGAAGTCGCCGATTCGCAGACGATCGTCATTGAACAGACGTTGCGGGTGACCGCGCCCGACCGGTTCATCAGCACCGTTAATATAAACGCCATTTCGGCTGGTATCGATCAGGTAGTAGGCTCCGGACTGAAAGTCGATCAGTGCATGGCGGCCCGATACATAGAGTTTCGGATCCGGCAGTACCCAGTCATTGTCGATATTGCGGCCGATGGTCCCGCCACAAGCCTTGAATTCCATGCACTGCCCATCACCAAGCTGCTCATGATGTTTACTGGTGATGCTCAGGCGCAGTGGCATCCACGATCTCCGAATTGCATTTCAACAACCATTAGCCACTTGCGTGGCCCCCAAAGCCGGTTTCCCGTCCACAATCATTGCGGATTCCGCAGCTATCGGATAGGCCGCAGTTCACAGTTTTCTGGCCCTTCGGCCAATTCATAACTACGCTATAATTCGCCGCCCACGGGTGTAGTGAAGGTGGTCAGTGATCCTGTTGCGATAGGCGCTGCCTGCCCGGATTAACGGTAGGTCCAGTTACTCATTTGACTTAATACGACCTTTGTTCAATGTACTGTTTTTGGAGGTCCCTTTCGCAATGACGAAAAGGCTTTTGTATCGAATCGCTTTTATGAATCAGGGCAAGATCTACGAGATCTATGCCCGAAGTATTTCGCATGGTGAATTATTTGGCTTTATCGAGGTCGAGGATATCGTGTTTGGCGAGCGAAGCTCTGTTGTAGTGGATCCGGCGGAAGAGCGCATCAAGTCGGAATTCTCCGGCGTGCAGCGTACTTATATACCGCTGCATGCAGTCATTCGCATTGATCAGGTCGAAAAACAGGGCGTCAGCAAGATTAGCGATGCCACTGGCGACAACGTTTCACAATTTCCGTTGCCGATGTACACGCCAGGTGGCGCGGGCGGCGACAAGAGTCAATGATCCGACGTCCAGGTCGCCGGCATCGAGTACTTCGTTCCGGGCCAATTACATTATGCTAGCGCTAAAAGGTTCTGCAGCATTATCTCCATTTCGTCTCGACGCGTTGTTTACACGTGTCCGGACAGCCACCCCAGGTATCGAGCGGATTGCAGCCGATTACGTACATTTCGTGGCTGCGGCTGCAGAACTCGATGATACTGAGCGTACCGTCCTTGATGACTTGCTGACTTACGGTCCCGAGATACATGCCGGGCCTTTGCAGGAGTCAGAACCGGGTATGCACTGCCACCGGTTGTTCGTCATTCCGCGTATCGGCACGATTTCACCGTGGTCGAGCAAGGCAACTGACATAGCACACATATGTGGCCTGGTATCCGTTACGCGTATCGAGCGGGGTATCGAGTATTCTCTCTATAGCCAACAGGCCTTGAGCGCAACTGAACTTGATCGTGCAGCAGCTTGTCTGCATGACCGGATGACAGAGTCGGTCATGTATGAAAGTGTCCCTCCAGACGCATTGTTCGCACATCATGAACCGGGCACCCTGGCGACCGTGCCGTTGATGGCTGAGGGCCGGTCATCGCTGGAGCAGGCGAATACCGAACTCGGGCTTGCGCTGTCAGCTATTGAGATCGATTACCTGGTAGAAAAATTTTCGCTGCTCGATCGGAATCCGACGGATACCGAACTGATGATGTTTGCGCAGGCGAATTCCGAGCACTGCCGGCATAAGATTTTCAATGCGTGCTGGATCATCGATGGTGAAGAACAGGCAGATAGCCTGTTCGACATGATTCGTTCTACCCATGCGACCAACCCGGACCGGGTGCTCAGTGCCTACAAGGATAATGCGGCTGTGATGCAGGGTGGTGATGCCCGGCGCCTGGTCAGCGATGCTGCGTCCGGTGAATACATTTTGTACTCCGAATCTGTGCATACCCTTATGAAGGTAGAGACGCACAATCATCCAACTGCGATCGCGCCTTTCCCGGGTGCAGCGACCGGCAGTGGTGGCGAGATTCGCGATGAAGGTGCGACGGGCCGCGGTGCACGGCCAAAAGCCGGCCTGACCGGTTTTTCCGTATCGCACCTGCAACTGCCGGATGATCCGCAGCCCTGGGAAACTGCATTTGGCAAGCCGGAGCGTATTGCCTCATCACTCGACATCATGCTCGAAGGGCCGATCGGGGGCGCAGCGTTTAACAATGAATTTGGCCGGCCGAATATTCTTGGCTATTTTCGTACCTTTGAAATGCCACATGTTGATGACCCGAACCGATCCTGGGGTTATCACAAGCCGATCATGATCGCTGGCGGTCTCGGCAGCATCCGCGGTGACGATGTCGACAAGCTCGATGTGCCGCCGGGCGCCTTGCTGGTGGTCCTCGGTGGTCCTGCCATGTTGATTGGGCTCGGTGGTGGCGCGGCGTCATCGATGGGCAGCGGTACGAGTTCCGAGGACCTTGATTTCGCTTCGGTGCAACGGGGTAATCCGGAGATGCAACGGCGGGCCCAGCAGGTCCTCGATAGTTGTTGGGCAACGGGACTGACAGGTGCCGGCAATCCGATCATCCTCGTGCACGATGTCGGCGCAGGTGGTTTGTCGAATGCCGTACCTGAGGTCGTCGATCACAGTCAGCGGGGTGCCGAGGTGCAGTTGCGCAACATACCGAATGCCGAGCCGGGGCTGTCGCCGCTGGAAATCTGGTGTAACGAAGCCCAGGAACGCTATGTGCTGGCAATTGCTCCCGCTGATCTTGATTGGCTCGATGCCGTATGCCAGCGTGAACGTTGTCCCTATGCCGTTATCGGCACGCTTGATGATTCAGGTGAGTTGCGTGTCGTCGATGAACTGGCCGGTAACCGGCCGGTTGAACTGCCCATGCAGGTCCTGCTCGGCAAGTTACCGATGACCCGCATGAATATTCAGCGCGGCCGTTCGGTCGCCGGGGAGGGTCGGTTTGCGGGTCTCGACATTGATGAAGCCTGCCGTCGTGTCCTGCGCTTCCCGACGGTCGCCGACAAGTCATTTCTGATTCATATTGGCGACCGTACGGTCGGCGGGCTTGTCGTTCGCGATCAGTTCGTCGGTCCATGGCAGGTGCCGGTTGCCGATGCCGGTGTTACGGCGCTCGACTACGAAGGTTATTGTGGCGAGGCCATGGCCATGGGGGAGCGTACCCCCGTCGCCGTACTTGATCCGGCTGCATCGGGACGTCTGGCAATCGGTGAGGCAATCACCAATATTGCCGGCGCAACTATCGAGAGCCTTGATCGGGTCTGTCTGTCGGCAAACTGGATGGCTGCCAGTGGCGTTGCCGGTGAAGATGAGGCGTTATTCGACACGGTTACGGCCGTGGCGGATTTATGCCGGACGTTGCGCATCGCTGTGCCGGTCGGCAAGGATTCGTTGTCGATGCAGACGCGCTGGGAGCGTGACGGGCAGAATGTCGCGGTCGTCGCACCGGTGTCCCTGATCATCTCTGCGTTTGCACCGGTGACCGATATTCGCAAGTCGTTGACGCCACAACTCATCCATGCAGAAGACACGGTGTTGTGTCTTGTCGATCTGGCCAACGGACGTCATCGTCTTGGGGCTTCATCGTTGGCACAGTGTTTTGGAATTGACGGCGGTCAGGTGCCGGATGTGGATGAGCCGAAGCTGTTGGCCGGTTTTTTCGCAGCACTTCAGGCTTTGAATAAAGATGGTTTGATCCTTGCTTATCACGATCGGTCGGATGGCGGGCTGTTTGTAACGCTGTGTGAGATGGCTTTCGCCGGTCACCTGGGGATCGACATAGATCTGTCTGCGTATGAGGATGGTCTTGCGGTTCTTTTTGCTGAAGAACTGGGTGCCGTCGTGCAGGTACGCAGGTCAGACCTGCCGCAGGTGCAGGCGGCATTTGACAGCCATGGTCTTGGTGGGGCTGTGTCGCAGATCGGCACAGTTGTCGATGCGGATAGTTTGCACATTCGTCTTAAGGATACGGTACTGGACTATTCGCGTACGGACCTGCATGCGATCTGGTCTACCGTCAGTCATCGTATGCAGAGCTTGCGTGACAATCCGGTTACGGCCGACGAAGGGCTGCGGACAACGCTCGACGGTACCGACCCTGGTCTCGTGCCATCACTGACCTTTGCTGCAGATCACTGTCCGGCAGCACCTTACCTGTCGACTGGCGCTCGTCCCGGCGTCGCGATCGTCCGGGAGCAGGGGGTTAACAGCCATGTCGAAATGGCTGCCGTGTTCAATCGGGCCGGCTTTAAGGCTATCGATGTCCATATGACTGACATTCTTGCCGGGCGTACAGATCTCAGAGCATTCTCCGGCTTGATTGCCTGCGGTGGATTCTCATACGGCGATGTGCTCGGTGCCGGGGGCGGCTGGGCCAAATCGATCTTGTTTAATGGTCGTGCGCGTGAACAGTTCGAAACATTTTTTGGCCGACCGGATAGTTTTTCGCTGGGGGTGTGTAATGGTTGCCAGATGTTGGCGGCCTTGCAGTCCATTATTCCCGGAGCCGATCACTGGCCGCGATTTGTACAGAACCTGTCCGAGCAATTCGAGGCCCGGCTGAGTCTTGTCGAGGTGGTCGATTCACCCTCAATTTTCCTGCAGGACATGGCGGGTAGTCGCCTGTTGATCGCGACATCCCATGGTGAGGGTCAGGCGGAATTCCACTCAGCGGGTGATCTCGGGCAACTTATTGAGTCGCGTCGGCTGTCCGTACGTTACGTGGATTCTGCGGGTCAGCCTGCGCAAACTTATCCTGCCAACCCCAACGGTTCTCCGGATGGTGTTGCCGGCTTTTGTTCGGCCGATGGCCGCGTCACGATTATGATGCCGCACCCTGAGCGCGTGTTCCGCTCGGTCCAGCATTCATGGTGTCCGCCCGAATGGGGCGAGGATGGTCCGTGGATGCGGATGTTTTATAACGCCCGCGCCTGGGTGGACTGATCAGCCAGGTAACGGACATGGTTCCCCGGATGGTGCGACGACAATGGCTGATCCGGTGTATCGCTGGTGTTTGGCAGGCCAGTGAAGTTAATTAAGACCTCAGTAGCCGGTCAGATACTCCGATAACGAATACGATGCGGCCGATCGGCTTCGTTGCCGAGGCGTCGATGGCGGTCTTTCTCGTAGTCTTCGTAGTTGCCTTCGAACCAGGTGATTTGACTGTCGCCTTCAAAAGCCAGGATGTGTGTTGCGATTCGGTCGAGGAACCAGCGATCGTGTGAGATCACGACGGCGCAACCCGGGAAGTCGAGTAATGCTTCTTCGAGTGCTCGCAGTGTTTCGACATCGAGATCATTGGTCGGTTCGTCGAGCAGCAATACGTTACCGCCGGATCGCAGTATCTTGGCCAGGTGAACGCGGTTGCGTTCGCCGCCCGACAGTAGACCCATTTTTTGCTGCTGCTGCGGGCCGCGGAAGTTGAAGCGGCCGACGTAGGCGCGTGAGGGTGTTTCGTACTGACCGATGCGGATGATGTCATCGCCGTTGGAAATTTCTTCCCAGACCGTCCTGTTATCGTCAAGATCCTGGCGTGACTGGTCTACAAAAGCCATCTCAACCGTCTCACCGATCCGAATTTCGCCGCTGTCGGGTTCTTCCTGTCCGGACAGCATCCGGAACAGAGTGGTTTTACCGGCACCGTTCGGACCGATGATGCCGACGATCGCACCCGGTGGGAACTGGAAGTTCAGGTCGTCAATCAGCAGGCGCTGGTCATAGCCTTTGCGCAGGTCCTTGATTTCGATGACCAGGTCGCCGAGGCGCGGGCCGGGCGGTATGTAAATTTCATTGGTTTCCTGACGTGATTGATAGTCCTTCGACATCAGTTCCTGGAAACGACTCAGGCGTGCCTTGCTTTTCGCCCGCCGGGCCTGCGGATTGGCACGCACCCACTCGAGCTCGGACTTGATCGATTTTTGCCGGGCGGCTTCCTGCTTTTCTTCAATTTTCAGGCGGGCACCTTTTTGCTCAAGCCAGGAGGAGTAATTGCCTTCCCACGGGATACCATGGCCCCGGTCGAGTTCGAGGATCCAGCCTGCCACATTGTCGAGGAAGTACCGATCATGGGTGATCGCGACGACGGTCCCGGGGTATTGTTCGAGGAATTGCTCAAGCCAGGCGATGGACTCGGCGTCGAGGTGGTTGGTTGGTTCGTCGAGCAGCAGCATATCGGGTTCGGATAACAGCAGTCGGCATAGTGCGACTCGCCGGCGTTCACCGCCCGACAGCCGGGTGACATCCGCATCCCAATCGGGCAGACGCAGCGCATCAGCAGCCATTTCCAGCTTGCGGTCTATTTCCCAGGCATTTTTTGCATCGATCTGGTCCTGCAGTTTGCCCTGTTCTTCGAGCAGGGCGGTCATTTCGTCGTCATCCATCGGTTCGGCAAATTTTTCGCTGATGTCGTTAAACGATTTGACGAGATTCAGGGTATCGGCGACCCCTTCTTCGACGATCTGCCGGACCGTCTTATCCGGGTCGAGTTCCGGTTCCTGGGCCAGGTAGCCGATCTGAATACCCGGTTGTGGCCGTGCCTCACCATCAAACTCTTTGTCGATGCCGGCCATGATCCGCAGCAGGGTAGATTTTCCCGCTCCATTCAGGCCGAGTACACCGATCTTGGCGCCCGGGAAAAAACTCAGTGAGATGTCGCGCAGGATGTGCCGCTTGGGCGGCACGAGCTTGGCGACCTGACTCATCGTAAATACATATTGGGCCACTGGTTCAATTCCATGCAGATTCAGGAACGCGGATTATCCGGTAAGCTTCGCGCGTTGAAAAGCCATATTCGTCCCGTAAAATTGCAGGCGCGGTCCCTCGCCATGATCCGGGTGGCCATCACCAGCGATGCTTGTCGCCGGTCAGGAAAAAATCGGAATCACAGCTGGAAGCCGCTCTCACCGGGGTTTTACTCGGGTACAATGTGCGGCCCCGGTAATTTGCGAATGGAGATCGTGCATGTATGAAGGTGATTGGACTGTCAGCAATTTTGATCCTGAGATTGCTGAAGCCATTGCTCAGGAAGAGCGGCGTCAGGAAGAGAATATTGAGCTGATTGCCTCGGAGAATTACACTAGCCCGCGGGTCCTGGAAGCGCAGGGGTCCGTGCTGACGAATAAGTACGCCGAAGGGTATCCGGGTCGACGTTATTACGGTGGTTGCGAGCATGTCGATAAGGCCGAGCAACTGGCGATCGAACGTGCCTGTCAGTTGTTCGGCGCTGATTACGCCAACGTGCAGCCACATTCCGGTTCCCAGGCCAATGCGGCCGTTTACATGGCGCTGCTGGAGCCGGGCGAGACCGTGCTGGGCATGAGCCTGGCCGAAGGCGGGCATCTGACCCATGGTTCTCCCGTCAATTTTTCCGGTCGACTGTATAACATCGTGTCGTATGGGCTCGATGATGAGGGTCTGATTGACTATGACAATGTCGCGGCATTAGCCGAGGAACACCGGCCAAAGATGATTCTCGCCGGTTTTTCGGCCTATTCACGCATTGTAGACTGGCACCGCTTTCGCGAGATTGCCGATTCGGTCGGCGCCTACCTGTTTGTTGACATGGCCCATGTGGCCGGGCTTGTCGCCGCAGGGGAATACCCAAGTCCGGTACAGATCGCAGATGTCACAACAACAACGACACACAAAACGTTGCGTGGGCCCCGCGGTGGCATGATTCTCGCCAGGAAAAATGACGAGCTGACCAAAAAATTTAATTCACTGGTTTTCCCCGGAACACAGGGCGGTCCGTTGATGCACGTGATTGCGGCTAAAGCCGTAGCTTTTCTCGAGGCGATGCAGCCGGAGTTTGTCGAATATCAGCAGCAGGTGCGTGAGAATGCCGGCATCATGGCGGCTGTCCTGCAGAAACGCGGCTTCAAAATAGTTTCAGGTGGTACTGATAACCATATGTTTTTGCTCGATTTGATCGACAAGGATATTACCGGGAAGGATGCTGATGCAGTGCTCGATCGCGCCCAGATTACGGTAAACAAGAACTCGGTGCCCAAGGATCCGCGTTCTCCGTTCGTGACCAGTGGATTGCGGATGGGTACTCCGGCGGTTACGACACGGGGTTTTGGCGGTGAAGAAATCACCCAGCTGACGAACTGGATTGCCGATATTCTCGACGATATCAATAACGAAGCGATGATTGAGCGGGTCCGTGGTCAGGTTGTGGAATTGTGCCAACAATTTCCAGTCTACAAGAAACCCGGAATGTAACCAGGATCGCGCGGTTACGACCGCCTGTCATTATCTCTGATGCATTGCCCTTTTTGCAGTCACCCGGAAACCAAGGTTATCGATTCACGATTAACCGGTGAGGGCAGGCAGGTGAGACGACGGCGTGAGTGCTTGCTTTGCAATGAACGCTATACGACATTCGAAACTGCCGAACTCGTCATGCCAAGATTAATCAAGCGTGATCGAGCCCGTGAACCCTTCGATGAGACCAAGTTGCGCAGTGGTATGGTTCGGGCACTTGAGCGGCGGCCGGTAAGTGCCGAGGCCATCGAGGAGTCGATTACCGGCATTATTCATGCGATGCAAACGCTGGGTGAACGTGAGGTTGAATCGCGTGTACTGGGTGAGTTAGTGATGGAGGAGTTGCGGGAGCTTGATGAAGTGGCCTACGTTCGGTTTGCTTCGGTATATCGTCGCTTTCAGGATGTCACTGAATTTCAGGATGAGATCAGGCGACTGCGGGATGCATCGGACGAAGATCGCCGGCGTGACCAGCTGTCTTTATTACCCGATGATCGCAAGTCATGATTAGTTCTCGGGATCATGCTTATATGGCCCGGGCAATGCGTCTTGCGAAACGAGGGATGTTTACGACTGATCCAAATCCCCGGGTCGGCTGTGTGCTGGTTGATGATGAGACCATCGTCGGTGAGGGCTGGCATGAACGGGCGGGTGGCCCGCATGCCGAAATTGTTGCGTTGAATGCGGCCGGGTCAAGCGCCCGGGGCGCGACGGCCTATGTAACGCTCGAACCGTGTTGTCATCAGGGCCGGACAGCACCGTGTACGGATGCGTTGATTAAAGCCGGTATCAGTCGTGTCGTCTTTGCGTCCGATGACCCTAACCCGGCCGTATCAGGGGCCGGTGCGCAACAGCTGGTTGCGGCGGGCATTGGTGTGCAGAGTGGCTTCATGCCAGAGACTGCCGAGGCATTGAATATTGGTTATCTGACCCGTCTGCGTACCGGACGGCCGTATGTACGCAGCAAGATTGCGGCCAGCCTGGACGGGCGCACGGCACTGGAGAACGGTAGCAGCCAGTGGATTACCGGTGTGGCGGCACGTGCCGATGTACAGCGGTTGCGCGCACGCAGTTCCGCCATATTGACGGGCATCGGAACGATTCTAAGTGATGACCCGTCACTGAACGTGCGTGACGATACGCTTGGCGATATTCAGCAGCCGCTGCGGGCGATCGCAGATTCGCAGCTCAGAACACCGATCGCTGCGAGGACGCTGGCGTTGGCGGGGTCGGTGCGGATTTACTGTGTTGCTGGTCAGGTATCGGCAGCATTGTCGGCAGCGGGGGCCGAGATCGAGGCAGTTGCCGGGGATGACCGACATGTCAGCCTGCCGGCGTTGCTCGACAGTCTTGGTGACCTGCAGATAAATGAATTACTCGTTGAGGCCGGGTCCGAACTGAATGGTGCGCTGTTGGCGGCCGGGCTGATCGATGAACTGATTGTTTATTCGGCGCCCCATATACTTGGCTCGGGTGCCCGCGGTATGTTCGCCGGCCCGGCACTGGAAACAATGGATGCGCGTGTTGAGCTTAAGCTGGTGGATCTGCGCCGCATCGGTGATGACTGTCGCCTGACTTACCGCAAGGTGCAATAAAGGATTTTTTATGTTTACCGGAATCGTGCAGGCCATCGGGCAAATCTCTGCAACTGAAGATTGTAGCGGTGATCTGCGCCTGCAGATTAACACCGGCGAGCTTGAACTCGGCAACCTGAAGCTGGGCGACAGTATTGCAGTTAACGGTATTTGTCTGACTGTTATCGAGTTTGATGCACAGTCATTTACTGCCGATGTGTCGGCGGCAACACTGGCGGCCACGACACTCGGAAATCTTGGGGTCTCGAGCCCGGTCAACCTTGAGCGGTCTTTGACGCTCGCCGATTCGCTCGGTGGCCACCTGGTGTCGGGGCATGTGGATGGTGTTGGTCAGGTCGTGTCGCTGGAAACCGATGCGCGTTCGACCTGCATGGGTTTCGATATCGCTCCGTCACTGTCCTGCTATGTGGCCCGTAAGGGATCAATCACCGTTGATGGCACAAGTCTGACCGTCAATGAGGTGGCGGGGCACAGATTCTTCGTTAACATCGTGCCTCATACGCTGGAACGGACTATCATGGGGCATTATGAGGAGGGTACCCGGGTCAATATTGAAGTAGATCTGGTTGCCCGTTATATAGAGCGATTGATGATGAAGTCTTGATGAAATGTTGAAACCTGCCAAAAAAAACTTTGCCTTCAGTAGCATTGACGAAATTATTCAGGATTTTCGCGATGGCAAAATGGTCATTATCGTCGATGATGAAGATCGAGAGAATGAAGGCGATCTGATCATGGCCGCGTCAAAAGTCCAGACCGAGGACGTCAATTACATGGCGCGCTATGGTCGAGGACTTGTGTGCCTGACGCTGACACGAGGGCGCTGCAAACAGCTGCGTCTGCCGCTGATGGTGTCCGGTACCGATGAGAGTCATACCACCAATTTCACCGTATCAATAGAGGCAGCCAAAGGTATTACGACCGGTATCTCGGCTCACGATCGTGCGCGTACCGTTCGTGTTGCAGTGGCACCTGATGCGGAACCGGGCGATCTTCGCCAGCCGGGCCATGTTTTTCCGTTGATGGCACAGCCCGGTGGCGTATTAACCCGTGCCGGTCATACTGAAGCCGGGTGTGATCTGGCCAGGTTGGCGGGCTTTGAGCCTGCCGCGATGATTGTTGAAATCCTCAATGATGACGGCACGATGGCGCGACGTCCGCAACTCGAGGTCTTTGCGCAACAACACGGGTTGAAGATTGGCAGTATTGCTGATCTCATTCGTTACCGGATTGAAAATGAGCAGTCCGTGGAGCAGATCTCGCGACAAACCGTATCCACTGAATTCGGTGACTTTGAGCTGGTTTGTTTTGAAGACCACGTGAGTCGAAATGTACACCTTGCCCTGGTCAAGGGTGATTTGTCTTCCGGCGAACCACCGCTCGTGCGGGTACATTTACAGAACACGCTGGGTGATGTTGTCGGTATCAACAATCCACGCTTGGGATGGCCGTTGCGTTCAGCGATGCAACGCATCGCAAACACCGGACATGGCGTAGTGGTCATTCTGCGCTATAACGAGTCACCAAGTCAGCTTGCTACATCGATTCAGTCATTGTCCGACTCTACCGTGCAGGATTTGCCTGCTGATACCGGTGCCGGTACCGCTATATTGCGAACTTACGGTACCGGGGCACAGCTTTTGCGCAGCCTGGGAATTACAAAAATGCGTGTGCTGAGTGCACCGAAACAGATGCACGGCATTTCCGGTTTTGGTCTTGAAGTTGTCGAGTATGTTGATGAACCGGATGGCTGATTTTCAAGCTTCCTCACGAACGGCAAGTATCTCGAAAACAGTAATCACAGCATGACGGATCAGACTATGAGAACAACAGAAGGCCAGTTGATTATTCGTGATGAACGTATCGCGATTATCGCCACGCGATTCAATGAAAGTATTGTCGAGAACCTGGTCAGCGGAGCCGTCGATGCGCTCAAGCGACATGGTGCCGGTGATACCCAGTTACAACTCATTCATGTGCCAGGTGCGTATGAGTTGCCACTGGCAGCGCAGCGGCTGGCCAAGGCGCGCCAGGTTGATGGCATCGTTGCCCTGGGCGTTGTCATACGCGGTGCGACACCGCATTTTGACTATGTTTGTAGTGAGTGTGCGAGTGGCTTGCAGCGCGTGAGTCTTGAGCATGATTTACCGATCGGTTTCGGCGTATTAACCTGCGATACGATTGAGCAGGCGGTTGAGCGTGCCGGCACCAAGGCCGGTAACAAGGGCGCCGATGCGGCTATGGCAACGATCGAGATGATCAGTGTTCTGCAACAGCTAGGTGATTAGAGCCTCAGCAGTGCTGCCTTGGCGGAGTACAGGTAATGTCCAAATGACCAATTCAGGGGGCCGGCATGGCGCCCGACGCCTGCTGCTGCAGGCGCTCTATCAGAGGCAGTTTACCGGTCACGAGATCGCGGAACTGGACGAACAATTTTCGGGGCGCGACGAATTTGCGACAGTCGATGGCGATTATTTTCGGGCCGTGCTGAACGATGTTTTGTCACGCACGGCTTCATTGGATGAGACGATCGATGGCTTTCTCGATCGACCGATCTTGCAGCTTGACCCGATTGAGCACGCATTGTTGTGGATTGGTGTATCAGAGCTGACGTCGCAGGCTGATGTGCCGGACAATGTCATCATCAATGAAGCCGTAGAACTTGCCAAGGAATTTGGCGCACAGGACAGTTTTCGCTACATCAACGCGGTATTGGACAAGGCAGCAAAATCCTTGCGTTGAGATATATCGCATGGATGAATTCGCACTGATAGAGCAGTTCTTTACCGGCCGTGGAGTGTGTCGTGATGACGTCCTGCTCGGGATCGGTGATGATGCTGCCATTACCTGCCCTGACAATAATTTTGAACTGGTCATCGCAACCGATACGATCTGTGAGGGTACGCATTTTCTTCCCGGAACTCCGCCGCAGGCCCTGGGCCATCGTTGTCTGGCAGTAAATCTCAGTGACCTGGCCGCAATGGGCGCTGAACCGCTATGGTGTGCGCTCGCACTCAGCCTGCCGAAAGCAGAACCGGACTGGGTGCGACAGTTTGCCGACGGTTTCTTCGCTATCGCCGATCGATTTGGGATGGCATTAATCGGTGGTGATACTGTCTGTGGCCCGCTTGCCGTGACCGTGACAGTCCACGGTCGGGTAAAACCGGGTCAGTCAATACGCCGCAACGGTGCGCAAGAAGGCGATTCTATTTATGTTACCGGGGTGCCAGGGCTGGCGGCAGCCGGTCTGCGGGTATTAACTGCATCCGGTGTGACAGCCAAAGCCGGTGTGCCTTCCGTGCAGCGGTTTTTATACCCTGAGCCGCGGGTCCTGGAAGGTCGTGCACTCAGCGGGCTCGCCACGGCAATGATCGATGTATCGGATGGGTTAATAGCTGATGTGTCACGGTTGCTTGAGGCCAGCGGACTTGGTGCGGAGATGGATCTCGCCAGCCTGCCGTTGGCTGCGGTCGGAACCGATGATGCGCTGGAGCTTGCGCTCAACGGGGGTGATGATTATGAGTTATGTTTTTGTGTACCGCCGGGTAACGCAGCAGAATTAAAGCTGCGCATCACCGACTGGAGCTGTCCGGTAACGCAAATCGGTACGGTGCAACCGTCTGATGACATTGTCTGGTTCATCGATGGACAGCCGTGTAATACTGTCGCCAGTCAATTCAAACATTTCTCCTGAACGCAGATGAACGATAAGCAGCCTGAAAACCTGGTTTCGACAGTGATGCGCGATCCTGTGCACTTGCTTGCATTTGGTCTGGGGGCCGGCCTGTTGCCGATAGCGCCTGGTACCTGGGGTTCGCTTTTTACAGCACTGGTGTTCTGGTTTTTTGCGCCAGTCGATCTGTTTATTCTGTTGGGCATTTCCACCGTGTTATTTGTGCTTGGTATCTGGATTTGTGGCACGAGTTCGCGGCGGCTGGGCGTGCATGATCATGGCGGCATCGTTTTGGATGAAGTCGTCGGCATGCTGCTGACACTGACTGTTGTTAATCCTGAGCCGCTATGGATTCTGGCCGCTTTCTTTGCTTTTCGACTCTTTGATATATGGAAACCCTGGCCGATTAGGGACGTGGATCACAGTCTGACCGGGGGGCTGGGCATTATGCTGGACGATGTGTTAGCTGCCATTTATTCGGTGCTGGCCATATTTGTTTTGCAAAGGTTTATCACCGGCAGTTAGTACCTGCTGGGAAAAGTGCTGGATATTGGTTAAGGATGATGGCAAATAAAATTCGGCACCTTATTCAGCAAGTTAATTCGGTGCCTTTTCTATAATGGCGACGCCCGCCTCGCAACGTGTTCCACTCAGGAAAATTCCCGACAGGATTGGGAAGTACGTCATCATCAATGAAATTGGTCAGGGCAGTACCGGTTCGGTTTACCTGTCACATGATCCGTATTTTCGTCGTGATGTGGCGATCAAGGTCTACGATATCGAGGCAAATGAGGATCCGCAAAAGGCCAAGATAGCCCGCAAGATGTTCTTTAACGAGGCTCACATGGTGGGCATGTTGCAGCATGCGAATATTTTACCTATCTATGATGCCGGTGAAGAGGATGACCAGTATTACGTGGTCATGGAGCATATTCAGGGTGCACGAACACTTGAGGTGTACTGTCGTCCGGATAATTTGCTGCTTATCGATGATGTCGTAAAGATTATCTACAAGTGCGCCAAGGCCTTGCATTACGCTCATAAACGCGGCGTTATTCATCGTGATATCAAGCCCGGCAATATCATGCTGACGACCGAGAATGATGTACGTATTATCGATTTTGGTATCGCGATTCTGAAAGATACGGATATATCCCGGATCGAGGGCATCGCCGGTTCGCCGAGTTATATGTCACCGGAACAAATTAAATCTGCAGAGATATCATCGGCTTCAGACTTGTATTCGCTCGGTGCCGTGATGTATGAACTTGTGACCGGGTTTCGGCCCTATCGGGCGACTACACTCACCCGGTTACTCAACCAGGTCATCTATGCAACTGCTGCACCCGTCCATACGCTGAGGGCTGATGTGCCTGAGGAGTTGGAGGAGGCTATTACGACCGCATTACAAAAAGATCCGGAGAAGCGTTATTCAAGCGGCGGCGAGCTGGCGAGTGCGTTAACGAAAGTTTACCAGGGGCTCCAGAAACAATACGACCAGATTGATAACCAGGAACACTTTGATCTGTTACGCAGGCTGAGGTTTTTCCACGACTTCTCCCAGTCTGAGATATGGGAACTGTTGCGAGCCAGCGAGTGGGGTGAATATGAAGCCGGAGAGGCGATCGCCAGGGAAGGTGAAATTGATGACCGTTTCTATGTCATCGTATCCGGTCAGGCAATAGTCGAGGTTAATGAAAAGCCTGTCGGCAAGTTTGAAGCTGGCGACTGTTTTGGTGAAGCGGGATACATCGCCGATTCAAAACGTACCTCGACGATCAAGGCCAAGGATACGACCACTGTATTGAGCGTAAGCGCAACATTACTCGAGCAGGTTTCAAGTGAATGCCAGTTGCGTTTCAACAAGGTGTTCTTGCGTTCGCTGATTCTCAGGTTGCATGGAAATTAATATCGTGCTGTGGTCATGCAGACCATTTGTAAATTGATCGTATTCATGCACAAGGAACAGAGACCCGCTTCGGCGGGTTTTATTGTGCAGTGAATATCCGCTGTTGGCCGCCACCTGCCTGATGAGAGTTCTTCTATAGGGTGATATGCAGTTCGGTGATTGCGCAAAAGCTGACAATCGAATTAAAAAAATAAAATTCCTGGCCTGAATGACTCGAAACATCTCGATATCCGCCGTTTTACTATGTAGCAGCGATTTGATGCATATTGACTCTAAGCGGACACGCGAAGATTTACTATTAGACATAATGTTGTTCACATGTCGCCAAAGTCAGGCTCTCAATTGGACGATTTCATTGCTTGATTAACGCTAAGAACCCGCTTTTACGGCGGGTTTCTTTTTTTAGCCACGCGACCGTCCGGTTGTGCAACCCAAAGCGGTCACTGAATCTTGATAGTGCCGTGTACGCATATTTCCGGATTCTGAAACCATAGATCCAGGCGTATATGATTTATTACTAAGGTCTTTAATGTGCCAGTTGATCCTCCGGGAGATCGGATATGGATACTCAAATAAAGGAACTCGTGGCCATGGGTGCGGCGGCAGCGGCAAACTGCCATCCATGTATGGATTACCACCTCGCTAAATGTGATGAATTGGGAATCGATAGGGCAGAAGTTACCGAAGCTGTGAAGATCGGCTTGATGGTGAACCATGGTGCCGAGAAATCAATACGCAAGAAAGCTCGCGGATTACTTGGTGAAACCGTTTTTGAAGAATGATTTCTTTGGATCATTCATTAAAGGGAGACAGATATGGCAGATGTGACTCCAATGACGATGTGTCCGATGGCAGCAACATGCAAAGGGATGATGGAGAAGCCTCGTTTTGGTTTCATGGTCATGGCCTCTGGGATCGTACTAATTATTCTCGGTGTAGCAGTCCTGATTGAACCTCAAATCCTCGTGTGGTTCGTCGCCATTGCCCTTATTTTTATGGGTATTGCCATGCTCATGATGGCTGTTTCTAAATCAGGTGGGAATCCTGATTGAGCCAATTCACACCCGCCATGACATTCACTTCCATCCGCTGCCGAAGCGATAATGTAGCTCTACGATAAAACTGTCGAAAGTACCGGGGTCAGGACCCGGGCATGGGCTGAAATAGTCGCACTCACGCAGATTGATCGCTTGGTATTCCAGGCGAAAATGCCAGTGGTCCCAAACTGTCAGGCCCAGGCCAGCGCCGGCTATGAATGTGTCGTCATCGTCTTTTGTTCCCGGTGGCGCGGTGTCCGCTTCCCAGAATGACCAGCCAAGCTTTGCATAGGCCTCCCAGCGTTTAAGGAATGGCAGGACAAATATTCCTGACAACTGGGTGGAGCTGAAATTATTGTCTTGAAGGTAGCCCGTTTCAATGGCGACAAAGTTTGTAAAACGATAGCCGGCATTGATGATGTAACCGTTATCACTTTGATCGGACGCATTCGGGCTGTCGTATCCATCCGTGATTGCATATCCGCCACCCGCGTACCAGCCGCGCAAATCAGCATCAGTAAATATTGACTGCTTTTGCTGATTTTCTTCAGCGAGGGCTTGCAAACCCAATACGAGTAAAAGCAGCAGAGGTAAGTGACGCATCACGCTCCTCCTTGCAGGCATGAACCTGCCGGTCATAATCGATACTGGCTGCAAATGACGGCTATTTAAACTAGGCCCTTTCTCGCATCACACAATTCGTAATTGTGCCTACTTGGGCTTGTGCCGGATTTCTGCCAATTTGAAACCCCATTCTGATATCGCCTGAATGATCAGGTCTGAGCCATAATTGGTGATTACTGACCGTTAAGATCCTCCGGATCAATGTCTTTGAGCCCGCTGTCTAACAGCACCTGAACCTTTTGTTCTGCGTCCGTCAGTGCAGCCTGGCAGTCCCGGCTCAGTTTCACGCCCTTTTCAAATTGTTGCAATGATTTGTCCAGGCTCAGATCGCCACTTTCAAGCTGTTCGACGACTTTCTCAAGATCTTGCATTGATTTTTCGAGATCGACTGATTTCTTTTTCGTTGTGGCCACAGGATTGTCCATTCATGATCAATAAACTCCAAGCGTGTCACAGCGGGCCGGGGAGGGTCAATATTGATAGCCGGAGCGGCCGGTAGTTATTTCCGGCATCCGGGTGCATGATTATGATTAGACGGGATTTAAAGGGGGTTTCGTGCCTGATCAGGGGTTGTACCCGATGGTTTGTTGTGCCGGTCTTACGGTACAGATCTCGCTTAAACGCACGGCATCGAATACCATTCCCGGGTGGCGTGTGCTGAGGGTCAGGCTGACTGACCGAAGCGCCGTCTGGTTGTTGTTGCGCCGGGATGGGACTGTGAATGCTGTGGGGCATTCGGCCGTCTGCCGGCAGTTGTTGTGCTGAGTTCTGATGAATGAGTAAAACCTACGATGCCTCGGATATCGAGGTTCTGAGCGGGCTGGATCCGGTACGCCGGCGGCCCGGTATGTATACCGATACGAGTCGGCCGAATCACCTGGCCCACGAAGTTGTGGATAATAGTGTTGATGAGGCGCTGGCAGGTCATTGCAAGCGCATCGATGTCAAATTGTATGCCGATGGTTCACTGGAAGTCAGTGATGACGGCCGTGGCATGCCGGTAGACAAGCACCCGAAGGAAAAAATACCGGGTGTCGAGCTGATCCTGACCCGTCTGCACGCCGGCGGAAAATTTTCCGGCAGCAATTATAAGTATGCAGGTGGTTTGCACGGGGTCGGCGTATCGGTCGTCAACGCGCTGTCAAAAAATCTCGAGGTCTGGATTCGTCGCGGGGCGAAGGAGTACAACCTGAGTTTCAAGGGCGGCAAGCGAACCGGCAAGCTCGAGGTTGTCGGCAATGTCGGCAAGCAAAATACCGGTACGACGATTCGTTTCTGGCCCGACCCAAAATATTTTGATTCCAGCAAGTTCTCGCTGGCCCAGCTCCAGCATGTCCTGCGGGCAAAAGCAGTCCTGTGTCCCGGACTCAAAATCAAATTCGAGGTTGAGAAGCCAAAGCAGAAGTTCGAATGGCAGTATGAGGGCGGGCTTGAACAGTATCTTGCCGAAACCCTGGGCGATATTGAGACGTTGCCTGAAGATCCCTACGGCGGCAGCATGCGGGGTAGTCGTGAAGAGGTTGACTGGTCTGTGGTCTGGACGGGTGAGGGTGCACCACAGGTGGCCGAGTCCTACGTCAACCTCGTGCCTACCGCGCAGGGCGGTACGCACGTCAATGGTTTCCGTGCTGGCCTGACCGAAGCGGTTCGTGAATTCTGCGAGTTTCGTAACCTGGTACCCCGTGGTTTACGTATCGCGCCGGAAGATGTTTGGGATGGCGTCAGTTTCATCTTATCGGTCAAAATTGAGGACCCGCAGTTCTCCGGGCAGACCAAGGAACGATTGTCGTCACGTGAATGCGCTGCTTTTGTGTCAGGTGTCATCAAGGATGAATTTGGGTCCTGGCTGAATCAGCATCCCGAATCCGGTGATCTGATCGCGCAGCAGGCGATTGCGGCTGCCCAACGGCGCCTGAAAGCAAACAAAAAGGTGGTGCGAAAAAAGGTTGTCAGTGGCCCCGCGTTACCCGGCAAGCTGGCGGACTGCAGTTGCTCGGAGCCCGAACGTAGTGAACTGTTTCTTGTCGAAGGCGATTCTGCCGGCGGTTCAGCCAAGCAGGCCCGTAATCGGGAGGTGCAGGCGATACTGCCGCTACGGGGCAAGATTCTGAATACGTGGGAAGTCGACCAGGGTGAATTGCTTGGTTCGGCCGAGGTCAACAACATCAGCACGGCAATCGGTATTGATCCCGGTGAAGAGGATCTGTCTCAGCTGCGCTATCACAAGGTTTGTATTCTTGCCGATGCAGATTCCGACGGGTTGCATATTGCGACCCTGATTTGTGCCTTATTTGTGCGCCATTTTCCGGCCCTGATTCGGGCCGGACACGTGTATGTGGCCATGCCACCGTTGTATCGCATCGATGTGGGGAAGGAAGTTTACTATGCGCTCGATGAAGGCGAGCGAGAGGGCATCCTCGACCGGATTAATGCCGAGAAGATCAAGGGCAAGGTCAATGTCACCCGGTTCAAGGGTTTGGGTGAAATGAACCCGACCCAATTGCGGGAAACGACCATGGCCAGTGAAACAAGGCGACTCGCACAATTGATGATTTCTACAAATGACAAGACCGAGCAGATTTTCGACATGCTGCTTGCCAAGAAGCGCTCGAAGGATCGCAAGGAATGGCTGCAGTCCAAGGGCAATCTGGCGGAAGTATAGGATTAACGTGGCAACTATAAACACAGCCAACCGGGCAGGAGAGCCATGAGCGTACAGAATCAGTTGGATTTCGAAGGTATCGAACAGGTACCCCTGAAGGAATTTGCCGAGAAGGCCTATCTCGACTATTCGATGTACGTCATTCTGGATCGCGCGTTGCCGCATATTCGTGACGGGCTCAAGCCCGTGCAGCGCCGGATTGTCTATGCGATGAGTGAACTTGGTCTTGCAGCTGGTGCGAAACCCAAAAAGTCGGCTCGAACGGTGGGTGACGTCATTGGCAAATTCCACCCGCATGGAGATACAGCGTGTTATGAGGCCATGGTGCATATGGCACAGGAGTTTTCGTATCGATATCCAATCGTAGACGGGCAGGGGAACTGGGGGTCATCCGATGATCCAAAATCATTTGCAGCCATGCGTTATACGGAGTCGCGGCTGACACCTTATGCCGATGTTCTGTTGTCCGAGCTTGGGCACGGTACCGTCGACTGGGGACCAAACTTTGACGGTTCGCTCGACGAGCCGGTTTTATTACCGGCCCGGTTACCGAATTTGATCCTGAACGGCACGACCGGTATTGCCGTCGGCATGTCGACTGATTTTCCACCCCATAATATTAATGAAGTGGTCAGCGCTCTTGTACGTTTGCTTGAAGAGCCCAAGACTACGGTCCGCGCCTTGTGCAAGCATATCAAGGGGCCTGATTACCCTACCGGTGGTGAGATCATCACGCCGCAGAAGGAACTTATCGAAATCTATAAGACCGGCAACGGTACGTTACGGGCACGGGCAACATACGATATCGAGGATGGTGAAGTTATTATCACCAGCCTGCCGCACCATGTGTCCGGCAGCCGGGTACTGGAACAGATTGCGGCACAGATGCAGGCGAAGAAGCTGCCGTTGGTGGCCGATTTGCGCGATGAGTCAGACCATGAGAATCCAACCCGCCTGGTTATCCTGCCAAAATCGAATCGTGTCGATATCGAGCAGTTGATGGCACATCTGTTTGCGACGACTGATCTCGAAAAGACCATGCGCATCAATATGAATGTCATCGGCCTTGACGGGCGGCCCGGTGTTAAGAATCTGCGTGACCTGTTAGCTGAATGGCTCAAATTCAGAACCACAACCATCAAGCGTCGTTTGGCATATCGTCTGGCTCGCGTAGAGGAGCGGCTGCATATTCTGGATGGCCGGTTGATAGCATTTCTGAATATCGACAAGGTCATTAAAATTATTCGTACAGAAGACAAGCCGAAACCTGTGTTGATGAAACGCTTCAAGCTGACCGATATCCAGGCCGAGGATATTCTGAATATTCGTTTACGCCAGTTAGCCAAACTCGAAGAAATTAAAATTCGTGATGAGCAGGCAGCTTTGAGCGTCGAACGTGATGAGTTGACAAAAATCCTGAAAAGCCGGGTCAGGCTCAGAAATCTTCTGCGTGACGAACTGCTTGTGGCAGCAAAGGAGCATGGCGATAAGCGCCGGACGCTGATTGTCGAGCGGAGTGCGGCGCAGGCGCTGGCTGAGGAAGATCTGGTCGGTAGCGAACCGGTTACGGTTATTTTGTCGGAGCGTGGCTGGGCGCGTGCGGCCAAGGGGCACGAAATCGACCCGATGAGCGTTAGCTACAAATCGGGAGATGGCTTTCTCAGCGCTGCGTGTGGCGTCAGCAATCAGCAGGTTGTTTTTCTGGATTCGACTGGCCGTGCCTACAGCGTTGCCGCGCATTCTTTGCCGTCTGCACGCGGGCAGGGCGAGCCGCTGTCCGGCCGGCTGAATCCCTCTGACGGGGCAACATTTCGGGGTGTTATGACCGGTGTGCCCGGCTCACGGTGGCTGGTGGCCTCTGATGCCGGATACGGATTCTTTGTACAGCTTGAGCAGCTTTATTCGCGAAACCGGGCGGGCAAGGCATGTCTGCGGGTTCCAGCCGGGGGGGGCGTCGTCACCGCAACGCAATTCCCGCACGATGACTTTCCGGCCGAGGCCTGGGTAGCAGCCGTTAGTTCCGTGGGCCGATTACTCATTTTTCCTGCTGATGAATTACCCGAACTGGCGCGGGGCAAAGGCAACAAGATTCTCGGCATACCCTCCGCAAAGTACAAATCCGGCGAGGAACGCATGATTGCGACACAGGTTCTGGGCGTCAATGACGGTCTGCAGGTCGTTTGTGGCGAGCGCACGATGACGCTGAAATGGGAAGACCTCGGTCACTATGATGGTAATCGAGGGCGCCGCGGTAATATGTTACCCCGAGGGTGGCGAAAAGTTGATAAGGTGCAGCGGTTGCCTGCAAAGCAACAGACGGATGAATAATCTGCTGTTTAATTAGCTGCTGATTTCTTCTTTAGACGAATTGTTATCTTTAGATTGATCGGCTTCCGCAGCTTCAATTGCACGGTTGATCTCATCACGTTCAAGAATCTGACTTGCCGTAAACTCATCTTCATAGTCGCGTTCCAATAGCGACAGTGCTTCCTGAAGCGTTGCTGACATGTCATCATCATCGTTATCAGATGGTAATACGGTCAGCTGACTTTCAAGAGTAGCTTCGTGGGGCATTTCATTTGTAGGCGAATTATCTAGAAAATCATCGACCAGGTCGTTGCTCGGAGTTGCGAACACTTCGTTAGCATCCAGAGTGTCATTGAGTGAACTTATCAGTGTTGATTCTAGTGGTTCACTCGCATCGATAGCCATATCGACTGTTTCTGCCGGCAGAAAATCAGGCTGGCCGGCCTCAGTTTCATTTATCTGGTTAAAAATCTCACTATTGAATTCGGCTGCCGGGTCAGAATCATCTGCCTCGATTTGTGCAGGCATCTGTTCTTTATGCTCAGTGAATGTGCTGGTCGCAGCCGCATCGAAGCTTCCGGTTGGGTCAAAAACCCCGTGACGGGGATCGTCAGCAGTCAGCTCATCGTCTGCAAACAGCTGGGCAAGCATTTCATCATCGGAATTCACCTGCAAGGTTGCAAGATTCTGGATGGTGTCGGGGCCACTGGCTTCAACAATATAGGTACATTCGGCCGGATCGGTGATCGGTAGCGGTTCGTCTTGTTCCTGTTGTGTCTCGAAGGCTGTATCGGCTACGGACGTGTCAAATGTTTTTGCGCCGGCAGTCGTATCTTCCTGCTTGGCGGTGCGGGGAGCTGTATTTTTCCTGGTACGCGTGGCGGTCAACGCAGTTCGGCGATTGAACAGCCTGGTGAAAGCTTCGGTCAGTGGGCGTCGGAGCGTAAGAAGGCTAATGAGTGCACCGAGCAAAATGCCGACCAGGATTGCAACCATCGGATTGACAGGATTAGAGGGCTCGTTCCGGGCAGTTGTTGAAGTAACCGGAATTGGAGGGACGGCGGACTCTGATGTATTGCTGTCGCTGGCAGACACCGGTTGTTCATCGAGAAACGGAGTGATGATTGCGGTATCAGCTGTTTCAATTGCAGCAGCTGAATAAGCCGGGAATGTTGCTGCGGGTTGTGTGATTACCGGCTGGTTCTTTTCGGTAGTAATATCAACGACGGCTTTTTCTCCGCTATTGAGCAGCGTCATGTCAGATTGTTTTGGCATGGGTTCAGTGATGAAGGTTTCTGGTTGTTCCCTCGTCACTTGGGTCGCCACCGGTGCGGGTATTGGAGCCGGGACCGTCGGCAATCGAGACTCTTTTATGGGTTCGGGCTGGGTGGTTGCTGGTTTGGCAGTAACGGTCAGTGTTCTTGCCAATGTCTTGCTCGTGTGACCTTTTTCAATTCCACTGAGTTCAGTAACACTGGGGATCTTGATTAATGAACCAAGTTTGATCAAATTCGGGTTGTTACTTATAAATGCCTGTGGGTTTGATAAATAAATATGGTTGGCGACGCTCCAGGTAGTATCGGGGGAACGCCCGACAACTCTTGCCGCAATCGTTGATAACGTATCACCGCTGCTAACCCGGTAAGGCTGACCGGCGGGAATCGCGGTCTCAGAACGTTGTACTGAACGCTCGACACGTTGGCTTGTTTCCGGAACTATGGTCTGAATGACGGGCTGAGAGGGCGCTTGCCTGGTTGTGGCGGGTACCGTCAGTGTATCGCCCGATATATTGGCTTGTTCGGTCTCCGGTGCAGAAACATGTATACCGGGCAGGTCCAGCATGAGTACATATGTACGGAGCAACAGCGGAGTGCCGGGGCAATCGATCAACAGTGATATCTCATACATTGGTTCATACAATGCATTTGATGTCGTTACGCGCAGGCTGTATGTACCCGGTTGCATGGCGGCGGGACTATTGATCCGTAATTGGCTTGGGGTACTGAATCCATCGCTGCCCTTGGCCGGGGCGACGCAGCCCTTCGGCATTGATTCGCCTGCTGCCAATGTGAGTGGCACCGAGGCATCAAGAGGCTGACCGAGCCGTGAGTTAACGCTTATTTCACCCAGGCTGATGGCATTAACCAAGACCGGGTTAATAGCAAGCATTGCCATGCTGGTACAGATCAGAGACTTACGAAACGCCTCGGGATACATGGCGGGTTTGCCGGAAGGTTTGGCAGTGCCCAGTATATCCGTGATGCTTTGGTTCAGAGTTGATCTGCTTTGTGACCGTCCCATAAAGCTGGTTCCTGGCTAGCCCTTGTTTCTATATATGTAAATGGTAGAAGACATTTCCAACCAAGGCCGGAAATACCATACGAATTACCTTTGATCTGTGCCACGATGATCTAACAATGGGTTATGTCAAGACTGTGATTTGTGTCACCATTTAGTGACTTGATGCCAGTTCCTGAACGCTTTGCGTGTCTTCGAGAACGACGCCCTGCATCTGAACATAGTTGCCCTGAATCAGGCTAATACCGAGTTGCCAGAGTGTTGCCATCGTATTTGCATCTTCAATGCGTTCGGCAATCGTTTTGATGCTGAGATCGATTGCCGTGCGCACGAGGTCACCAACTGTCTTCTGGACATCCGGTTCCCTATGGAGTCCCTGCATCAGGCTGCCGTCAATCTTCATATAATCCATAGGGATATGTTTCAGGACCTGGTCCGAATCACGACCTGCACCCAGGTGATCAATAGCAAATCTGAAACCATCGGCACGAAGTGCTTCCGCGATCGATATAGTCTGCTTCAGGAATTTCCCCGCGACCTCTTCACTTACCTGAAAACAGATCTTGGCAGGATTCACTTGTGAATTTGCAATACGTTCCCTGAGCCAGTCACGCAGAGAATCATCGTTGATGGAGTCGGCTGACAGCCGCAGGAAAACAAGCATTGGATTCTTGCTTTGGCAAAACGAAAGTGAAGCTCCGATAATCCACCGGTCAATATTCTTGATCATGCCGGCTCGTTTTGCTGCAGGAATAAACTCACTGGCGAGGACGGCGTCACCAACTTCATCAATCATCTGCACGCGAGTATCGAAGATGCCGTCAACTTCTTCCGTAAGCCCGGTGATAGGTTGATGCATGAGTCGCAGTCGGTTTTGCAGCAGCGCACTGCGCAGCCTGGGCACCCATAATGCATCAGAAGCTCGTATTGCCTGTGTTGCGCTCGTGTCATCACACATATTTACGCAATTGCCACCGCTGTCACGGCCGGAACGGCATGCTTTCTCGACTTCATGTAATAGTTCTGAAGTAGTCTGCTCTTTGTGCTTGGCCTCCGACAGGCCGATCGTGCAGGTCAGAGAAGTTGATTGGTCGTCAACCTCGAAAACATGCTCTGCAATTGTTTTACGCAACCGCTCAGTCCAGGTTTGAACGTCTTTCATCGTGCCGCGCTCGAGCAGTGCAATAAACATCGTGCCACCAAACCGACCATACAGATCTGGAGGTAGCATGAAATCCTTGAGCAAATCAGCCAGCCGCGTCAGTAGCTTTTCGGTGGCCAGCATGCCGATATCGTCATGAACTCGGGCAAAATTATCTGGGCGAATGTAAACCATGGCACGGACGCCGCCGGTTAAAGCTGTATGCATACGTTCTTCGACCTTGTCGATGAAGTAGTGTCGATGATAGAACCCTGTTACCGGATCCTTGAACAATGCTTGTTCCAGAAGTTGCTCAGGTGAGCTGTTGTCAGAATTCTCACCGGCAACAATTATTCTGACCGCTGGGTCGCCTTCAATCGTGACTCTCTCAAGGTGGATGTCAACCGGGACAGGCGAGCCGTTGGCATGCAGACCTGTCATTTTTAATGGCGCTCCATCCCACTTCTGCTTGAGGCACGCTACCAGCGCACCCTTGATCATTGACTGATCGGACTCAGAACAGCAATCCATGAATGGGGTATCCATCAGTGCATGTGTATCTTTATAACCAAATAACTCGGCCCAATTAGGATTGTTGGTGACAATAATGCCTTCCTGTACATCGGCTATAGCTTCTGCAGATCCCTGCATTAAAGTTTTAAGTTCCTGTCGGTACTGTTTAGCCGATGAGACGACTTTGGCAAGAGCAACCTTAAGCCTGTATGCGGCGAGCTCACGTTTGACGACAGCCTGAAAGCGATATCTATGGGTTAGTGATATGACATCCTTTGCACCGGACTCCATGGCTTCGGCAATAGTTTGTTCATTAATCTTACTGCGCACCAGGAGTAATGCTGGGCTCGGATTTTGTAATCTCAGTAGTTCGACAATTGATAAGAGTTCATCAGGTAGTTCATTGGCAAAATATATTATTAATTCTGGATGATGATGTCTTAGTGCATCATTGAGCTCACTAAGACGTGCTGTGCGCAAACAATGTACCGGATGTCTGGCTTGTCTGAGGATATTGTTAACCGCGGATAGATTGTCATCCTGGCGGGTATATACAACTAGTGGGACACCTACTGATTCACTCAATGCAATCACCCTTGTGCGAAAACTTACCTGAACCAGGTAAGGAAGTTTGTACCTGAGCAGTAAGAATTCTATCGGCGTGTGACCGGGCTTATGTGATCAACGTCTGAGTTATGTGGTGGGGTATATATTATGTAGAAGCCGTGTCCGTATTATGTTTCGCAACGGCATAAACTGTCATTTAAGCGATATTTAAAGTCGAAATTTGAGTGGCTTCAGCCACGATCATTAACCTTCCCTGCGTACAAATTTCTTGGCAGATTCACCTGGAATTTCTCTGACCAATCGCGGTATCAGGTAGCCTGGTAAGCGGTTTGCGACAGCATCAATTAATTCGATTGCCCGGTTAGAAGTGGTCCCAGAATTTCGGACACGATTTAACGATTCTATAAGTGGTGCTCCGGTGGGTTATGCTGCTGCCTGTTGTGGCAGCAGCGCG
>NZCC01000069.1 GCA_002688175.1 Chromatiales bacterium | reverse complement strand
CCGGGCGACAACGTGCAGATGAAGGTAGACCTGATAGCACCGATTGCGATGGAAGACGGGCTGCGGTTTGCGATCCGCGAAGGCGGCAGAACGGTGGGCGCCGGCGTGGTAGCGAAGATATTTGAATAAAGGATAGTACGGACCAACGAAGGGCAGGTGTTTTAAGCAGTAATCGCCGTAAGGAGATTTACAGCGAGTTCGCGGTTGGATGTCGATGTATTTAAAGACAGTCGATATGCAGCGCGGCACGGGAAGTGAATCTTTTGACATGGCGGCGCGCTGCAGGCCAGTAGCTCAATTGGCAGAGCGGCGGTCTCCAAAACCGCAGGTTGGGGGTTCGATTCCCTCCTGGCCTGCCATTTCGATCGGATCAGGTAGTCGGGTTTTTTAAG
Source organism: Chromatiales bacterium (assembly GCA_002688175.1). Taxonomy (GTDB): domain Bacteria; phylum Pseudomonadota; class Gammaproteobacteria; order Steroidobacterales; genus SMWD01. Next base: position 14,968 of record NZCC01000069.1, on the reverse strand, counting down.
GCGGTTATGAACACAAAAGTAGAGGCAACTCCGGGAATAGCGGATACGGCCAAGCTGGTGCTGGCTGCAGCGGTGCTGATTAGCGGCATCTTTGCCTATTACTATTTCGAGAATGAATCGATGTTGCTGCGTGTGGCGGGCTTGCTCGTGGCGCTGGCTATAGGCACGGTCATTGCGTTTCAGTCGTTACAGGGGCAACTGCTGTGGCGATTCATACAAGGTTCGCGGAACGAAATACGCAAGGTGATCTGGCCGACGCGGCAGGAGACGTTGCAGACGACGCTCACAGTTCTCGTATTCACACTGATTCTCGGTATCTTTTTCTGGATTCTGGATCTGATTTTGCTCTGGGGCACCGGGTTGTTGACCGGGCAGGGGGGCTGACGTATGGCGCTTAAATGGTATGTCGTACACGCCTACTCGAATTTTGAGAAGAAGGTGAAAGGTTCGCTCGAAGAGCGCATCAAGCTGCATGGCCTCGAAGACAAGTTTGGCAAGATTCTTGTACCGACTGAAGAAGTCGTCGAGATGAAGGAAGGCAAGAAGCGCAGCAGTGAGCGCAAGTTTTTCCCTGGTTACGTGCTGGTACAGATGGATCTTGACGAAGAAACCTGGCACTTGGTCAAGAGTGTACCCAAGGTGCTCGGATTTATCGGCGGTCGCAGTGACCAACCAGCGCCGATCACGGAAGAGGAAGCCAACTTTATCCTGAATCGGGTTGAAGAAGGAGCAGATAAGCCACGGCCGAAAGTGTTGTTTGAGCCTGGTGAAGTTGTACGTGTTGTGGATGGGCCGTTTAACGATTTCAATGGAGTCGTCGAGAACGTCAACTATGACAAGAGCAAATTACGTGTCGCCGTCCAGATTCTGGGGCGTTCGACACCGGTAGAGCTTGAATTCACGCAGGTGGAGAAGGGTTAAGCAAGATCCCGGGATTATTTTCCGGTAGCCGGCAAATAAACTCCGGCACTTTATCAACCATCAATGGGGAGCCTGACGGCGCATGGACCCGGAGAGGTAACAAATGGCTAAAAAAGTAGATACATACATCAAGTTGCAGGTTCCGGCCGGCAAAGCAAATCCGAGCCCGCCGGTAGGACCGGCATTGGGTCAGCATGGTGTCAATATCATGGAGTTTTGCAAGGCATTTAATGCTGAGACTCAGAGTATGGAAGCGGGTATGCCGGTGCCCGTCATTATCACGGTCTATAGTGATCGCAGTTTCACGTTTATCAAGAAAACCACTCCAGCAGCGGTTCTGCTGAGAAAAGCGGCTGGCGTGAAGAAAGGCAGCGGTACCCCGAACACGGAAAAAGTTGGCAAGGTGACGCGCGCCCAGCTCGAAGAAATTGCCACGGCGAAGGAACCTGATCTTACGGCAGCCGATATGGATGCGGCAGTACGTACGATTGCCGGCAGTGCCCGCAGTATGGGCATTGACGTGGAGGGTGTCTGACATGGCAAAACTGAGCAAAAGACAGAAACTTTTTCAGGATAAAGTTTCACGCAGTGAGTTTTTGCCTGCCGACGAAGCGCTGGCGCTCGTCAAGGAACTGGCATCAGCAAAGTTTGGCGAGTCTGTCGACGTTGCTGTCAACCTGGGTATCGATCCGCGTAAATCCGATCAAGTCGTACGTGGCTCGGTCGTGTTGCCGAACGGTACCGGTAAGGAAGTACGCGTCGCAGTTTTCGCGCAGGGTGAAAATGCCGAGAAGGCTCAGGCAGCCGGCGCTGACGCGGTGGGCATGGAAGATCTCGCTGAGCGTATCAAAGGTGGTGAGCTGGATTTTGGTACCGTTATTGCGACCCCAGATGCTATGCGTATCGTCGGCCAGCTCGGTCGGGTTCTTGGCCCTCGTGGGCTGATGCCGAATCCAAAGGTCGGTACAGTCACGCCGGATGTCGAAACAGCGGTAAAGAATGCCAAGGCAGGCCAGGTACGGTTTCGTGCTGACAAGGCTGGCATCGTGCACTGTTCGATCGGTAAGGTGAGCTTTGAAACCAGTGCGTTGAATGAAAACCTTGCCGCGCTGTTGACAGACATTATCAAAGCCAAGCCATCATCTGCCAAGGGCCAATTCCTGATGAAGATGACGGTTTCGTCGACGATGGGTCCGGGTGTGCCGGTCGATCATTCGACAGTCAATATTTAAGGGATTTTAGGAAATTTTGGGGGAAATTCTGGTATCGGACACCAGTATTTCCTTTCATCAGAGACCGCAGGTGGCGTTGGAGAATTTTACCAACACCTTAATTGAATGACCTGCGTAGATGGTGTTACTCGAATCAGGGCTTCCTGGTGAAAGTCACCATTTGGGTAAGGAAAGAAAAAGGTAAAAAAAAGGTACCGGGTTTATTTCCTCATGTGACAACAACGCTAGGAGAAGACGATGGCACTCAGACTCGAAGACAAGCAAGCGCTTGTAGCCGAGGTGAATGAGGTCGCAGCTAATTCGGAATCGGTAGTTGCAGCCGAATACAGAGGGCTGAGCGTAGCGCAGATGACGGAGTTTCGGGTCAAGGCTCGCAACGAAGGCGTCTATGTACGCGTGATTAAAAACACTCTGGCTAAACGAGCTATAGAGGGTACGGACTTTGAATGTCTTGGTGAAGTGCTGCGGGGTCCACTGCTGCTGGCATTTTCCCGTGAAGACCCGGGCGCAGCCGCTCGTGTCATCAAGGATTTCGCCAAGGCCAACGAAGATCTGGCAACCAAGGCGGTAGTGATCGGCGGCACTTTGTATGGTGCTGAAGATCTTAATCGTCTCGCGAGCCTGCCGAACCTCGATCAGGCACGGGCTATGTTACTGGGTGTCTTACAGGCACCGCTCAGTCAACTGGTTCGGACACTTGCTGAACCGCCGGGAATGCTGGCCAGAGTACTTGGTGCTCGTGGTGATGCTGAATCTTCGACCTGAACCAGACGAAAGCCAGGCAATAATAAATTTTCTTAATAAATATTTGAGTAACAAATTCACAGGAGTTTTGAACAATGTCGTTATCTAATGAAGACCTGCTCAAGGAATTGAGCGCCAAGCCAATCATGGAAGTAGTTGAACTCGTCAAGATGCTTGAGGAAGAATGGGGCGTATCTGCAGCTGCACCGGTTGCAGTTGCTGCAGGCCCGGCTGCGGACGCTGCTGCTGTTGAAGAACAGACTGAATTTGACGTTGTAATGACAAGTTTTGGGTCTAATAAGGTTTCTGTCATCAAGGCAGTGCGCACGATCACCGGTCTTGGTTTGAAAGAAGCCAAGGATACGGTCGAAAGTGCTCCAGCTTCTATCAAGGAAGGCATTTCCAAGGATGAAGCTGAAGATGTCAAGAAGCAGCTTGAAGAAGCTGGGGCATCTGTAGAAATTAAATAACTGTAGAAACCGAAAAAGGTTCCGGAGTTAATTTCCGGCCGCCGGAAATTAACTCCGGAACCTTTTTCGGGCACGTTTTTAACGCGTAGCAATATAGAGGTGCTACTTCATGGCGTATTCCTTTACCGAGAAAAAACGAATCCGTAAGGATTTCGGTAAGCGGCCCAGTATTCTGGACGTACCGTACCTGTTGGCTATCCAAGTCGATTCCTACCGCAAATATTTGCAGGAGGGCGTCGAGCCAGAGGATCGTCATGACCGGGGCTTGCATGCTGCATTCAAGAGTGTGTTCCCGATTGTCAGTTATTCTGGCAGTGCGGCCCTTGAGTACATCAGCTATCGACTGGGTGAGCCGGTGTTCGATGTAAAGGAATGCCAGTCTCGTGGTTTGACCTATGCTGCACCATTGCGTGTTCAGGTTCGGCTGGTCATATACGACAAAGAAGGCCCGAAGAAAGTCGTCAAGGAAGTCCGGGAACAGGAAGTTTATCTCGGCGAGATGCCGATGATGACGGATCACGGTACTTTCGTCATCAATGGTACAGAACGGGTTATTGTTTCGCAGTTACATCGTTCTCCCGGTGTGTTCTTTGACCACGATAAGGGTAAGACGCATTCATCCGGCAAGTTGCTGTTCTCGGCGCGGGTCATTCCGTACCGTGGATCGTGGCTTGATTTCGAGTTTGATCCGAAGGATGCAGTTTTTGCGCGTATCGATCGACGCCGCAAGTTACCGGTAACGATTATCCTGCGTGCACTCGAGTATACGAATGAAGAAATGCTCGACATGTTCTTCGAGAAGAACGAATTCCTGCTGTCATCTAAAGAAATCAAAATGACGTTGGTGCCAGCACGGTTGCGTGGTGAGACGGCTATGTTCGACATAAAGGTCGGGCGAAAGCTGATTGTCGAGGAAGGCAAGCGGATTACGGCACGTTATGTGCGTGAAATGTCGAAGTCGAGCGTCAAGACGATCGTTGTACCGGCTGAGTACCTCGAAGAGAAAATTCTGGCACATGACATTGTCGACAAGGAAACCGGCGAGTTACTTGCTGAGGCGAACGAATTACTCACAGCCGAGACTGTCGAGAAACTGATAGAAGCGGGTATCGAGAAGATCGAAACGCTTTACGTCAACGATCTCGACCAGGGCCCTTATATTTCCAACACGCTGCGAATTGATCCCTCAAAAAACCGCCTTGAGGCACTTGTCGAAATCTATCGCATGATGCGTCCGGGCGAGCCGCCTACCAAGGATGCCGCTGAAAACCTGTTTCAGAACCTGTTTTTCAATCCTGAACGTTATGATCTGTCGGCTGTTGGGCGCATGAAGTTCAACCGCCGCGTCGGTCGGGATGAAAGCGAAGTCTCAGATACATTGACTCGGGAGGATATCATCGCCGTATTGCAGGTGCTGATGGATATTCGCAACGGCAAGGGTGTGGTTGATGATATCGATCACCTCGGTAACCGGCGTATTCGCAGTGTTGGTGAGATGGCTGAAAATGCATTTCGCGTTGGTCTCGTCCGTGTTGAACGCGCCGTCAAGGAGCGCCTGACATTGGCTGAGTCCGAAGGCCTGATGCCGCAAGAGATGATTAATGCGAAACCGGTTGCGGCCGCGGTCAAGGAATTCTTTGGCTCGAGTCAGTTATCGCAGTTCATGGACCAGAATAATCCGCTGTCGGAAGTCACCCACAAGCGCCGCGTATCGGCTCTCGGGCCGGGTGGCCTGACGCGTGAACGGGCCGGGTTCGAGGTTCGTGACGTGCATCCGACCCACTATGGTCGTGTTTGTCCCATCGAGACACCTGAAGGCCCGAATATTGGCCTGATCAACTCACTGTCGGTCTATGCCCGAACCAATGAGTACGGCTTTCTCGAGACACCTTACCGTAAGGTTGTCAACGGTAAAGTTTCTGATGACATCGAATACTTGTCGGCGATTGAGGAAGGTCAGTTCGTTATTGCACAGGCAAATTCCGACCTGACTCCGAAGGGAAGTTTTGTCGAAGAACTGGTATCCGTGAGGCACCAGAATGAATTTACCTTGCTGCCCCGCGAACGAATCGACTATATGGACGTTTCTCCGAAGCAAATCGTTTCGGTTGCAGCATCCCTGATTCCGTTCCTTGAACACGACGATGCTAACCGCGCCTTAATGGGCTCAAATATGCAGCGCCAGGCGGTTCCGACACTTCGTTCGGATACACCGCTGGTCGGCACCGGGATGGAACGTGCTGTTGCCGTTGATTCCGGCGTTACGGTTGTTGCGAAACGTGGTGGCGCCGTAGATTCGGTTGATGCTTCCCGTATTGTCGTCCGCGTCAATGATGATGAGACAAGCGCCGGTGAATCGGGTGTCGATATCTATAGCCTGACAAAGTACACGCGTTCAAACCAGAATACGTGTATTAATCAGCGGCCGCTGGTTAATTCCGGCGATGTTATCTCCCGCGGTGATGTGCTGGCCGACGGTGCATCAACAAGCATGGGTGAACTGGCACTCGGACAGAATCTGCTCGTCGCATTTATGCCATGGAATGGCTATAACTTTGAGGATTCAATCCTTATTTCCGAGCGACTCGTGCACGAAGATCGTTTCACGACGATTCATGTTGAGGAGTTGACCTGTGTCGCTCGCGATACAAAACTTGGTTCTGAAGAGGTTACGGCTGATATCCCGAATGTGGGGGATTCTGCGCTCGGCAAACTTGATGAAGCAGGTATTGCCTTCATCGGCGCCGAAGTCAAGGCTGGTGAGATTCTCGTCGGCAAGGTTACGCCGAAGGGTGAGACACAGCTGACGCCGGAAGAAAAATTACTACGCGCCATTTTTGGCGAGAAAGCATCTGATGTAAAAGATACGTCGCTGCGTGTACCGCCGGGTATGGATGGTACGGTTATCGATGTCCGTGTGTTCACACGTGATGGCGTCGATAAGGACAGCCGCGCGAAGTCGATCGAAGCCTCAGAGCTGGAGACTGTGCGCAAGGATCTTAATGATCAACGCCGAATTCTCGAAGAAGATATATTCGATCGTATCGAGCGCATGCTTGTTAATAAACAAGTCGACGGCGGCCCGAATCAACTGAAGTCCGGCAGCAAGATTACAAAAGCGTATCTTGACGAACTCGATCGCGAGCAATGGTTTGAAATCCGGTTGCGTAACGACGATGCGAACCAGCAACTTGAGCAAGTTGCGGAGCGACTACGCGGGCAACGTGAAGAATTCGAGCTGCGCTATATCGAGAAGAAGAACAAGATTACTGCTGGTGATGATCTTGCCCCTGGTGTACTCAAGATGGTTAAGGTTTACCTGGCCGTCAAGCGTCGTATCCAGCCGGGTGACAAGATGGCCGGACGCCACGGAAACAAGGGCGTGATCTCGATGATCGTCCCGGTCGAGGATATGCCCTATCTCGAAGACGGAACTCCGGTCGATATCGTCCTGAATCCGTTGGGTGTGCCGTCACGTATGAACGTCGGTCAGGTGCTGGAAACTCACCTCGGCTGGGCTGCCAAGCAATTGGGTCGGCAAATAGCGGATCTCCTCGATAGCGGTGCGACGATGGCGAAGTTGCGCGGTTACCTTGACCAGATCTACAACAAGTCAGGCGGCAAGCAGGAAAATATCAAGGGCTTGTCTGATGGCGAGGTTACGGAACTGGCCGGCAATTTACGTAACGGTGTACCGATTGCGACACCAGTATTCGACGGTGCAACCGAGAAGGAGATCAAAAATCTGCTCGAACTCGCAGGCTTGCCGCGTTCCGGTCAGGCGGCGTTGATCGACGGACGGACCGGCGAGTATTTCGAGCGACCGACAACGGTTGGCTATATGTACATGCTGAAGCTGAATCATCTTGTTGATGACAAGATGCATGCACGATCGACCGGACCATACAGTCTCGTGACACAGCAACCTCTCGGTGGTAAGGCGCAGTTCGGTGGTCAGCGTTTTGGTGAGATGGAGGTCTGGGCACTGGAAGCCTACGGCGCTTCTTACACTCTGCAGGAAATGCTTACCGTCAAATCAGATGATGTGCAGGGCCGCACGAAGATGTACAAGAACATCGTCGATGGTACCCATGAAATGGATGCCGGTATGCCTGAATCGTTCAACGTGTTGGTCAAGGAGATTCGTTCTCTGGCTATCAACATTGAATTGGAACAGGACTAGCACAGCGGCGCAGGCCATTATTACCCCAGTTTTACCTTTGGGTAGGTGATACATGAAAGACTTATTAAAGCTTTTTAAAACACAGAACGATGTTGAGGATTTTGATGCGATTCGTATCGGTCTTTCATCACCGGAGTTGATTCGGTCGTGGTCGTTTGGTGAGGTCAAAAAGCCGGAAACGATTAATTATCGAACCTTTAAGCCTGAGCGCGACGGATTGTTCTGCGCGAAGATCTTTGGTCCGATCAAGGACTATGAGTGTTTGTGCGGCAAGTACAAACGCCTCAAGCATCGCGGGGTTGTCTGCGAGAAATGTGGTGTCGAGGTCACGCAGACCAAGGTTCGCCGTGAACGCATGGCGCACATCGAGTTGGCCAGTCCGACGGCACACATCTGGTTCCTGAAATCATTGCCTTCACGTATCGGCCTGATGCTCGATATGACGCTGCGTGAGATTGAGCGTGTTCTGTACTTTGAAGCCTTTGTTGTAACAGAACCCGGTCTGACAACGCTCGAACGCGGTCAACTGATGACTGACGAACAGTATCTCGAAGCCATCGAGGAATATGGCGATGAGTTTGATGCGGCAATGGGTGCCGAAGCTGTGCACGAGATGCTGAGTACGATTGATTTACAGAGCGAGGTCATCCAGGCCCGTGAAGACATCAATGCAACCAGTTCCGAGACAAAAATCAAGCGCTTGTCAAAGCGCCTGAAACTGCTCGAAGCATTCCTTGAGTCGGGTAACAAGCCTGAATGGATGGTGCTGACAGTCCTGCCGGTCCTTCCACCGGACCTGCGTCCGCTCGTTCCGCTTGATGGTGGTCGTTTTGCGACATCAGATCTGAATGATCTGTATCGCCGTGTTATCAATCGTAACAACCGCCTGCGGCGTCTGCTCGAACTTAACGCACCGGATATCATCGTACGTAATGAAAAACGTATGTTGCAGGAATCTGTTGATGCATTGCTCGACAATGGTCGACGCGGTCGTGCGATTACGGGAACAAATCGACGCCCACTGAAGTCGCTTGCCGATATGATCAAGGGCAAGCAGGGGCGTTTCCGCCAGAACCTGCTCGGTAAACGAGTGGATTACTCGGGACGTTCAGTCATCGTGGTCGGCCCGACGCTGAAATTGCATCAGTGCGGCCTGCCGAAAAAGATGGCGCTGGAGCTATTCAAGCCATTTATTTTCAGCAAGCTGCAGTTACATGGCGATTCGACAACGATCAAGGCAGCCAAGCGCCTTGTTGAGCGCGAAGGCCCTGAAGTCTGGGATATTTTAGAGGATGTCATTCGTGAACATCCGGTCATGTTGAACCGCGCCCCAACCTTGCATCGTCTCGGTATCCAGGCCTTTGAGCCTGTGCTCATCGAGGGCAAGGCAATTCAGCTGCATCCACTTGTTTGTACGGCATTCAATGCCGACTTCGATGGTGACCAGATGGCCGTGCACGTGCCGTTATCGATTGAGGCGCAACTTGAAGCGCGTGCATTGATGATGTCATCCAACAATATTCTGTCACCGGCCAATGGCGAGCCGATTATCGTGCCATCGCAGGACGTTGTTCTCGGTCTTTATTACATGTCTCGTGAACACGTCAACGCGAAGGGTTCAGGCATGATTTTCTCTGACGTGTCCGAAGTTCATCGCGCGTACGGGACTGGCATTGTCGACCTGCATGCAGCGGTCAAGGTACGCATTAAAACATCGACACAGAACGAGGACGGCTCGTTCAGCACATTCTTCAGGACTGTCGACACAACGGTCGGGCGTTCGCTGTTGTCTGAGTTGCTGCCTGAAGGTCTGGGCTTCGAATACGTCAACTGCAACATGACCAAGAAGGCAATATCTGCCTGTATCAATGCATCATATCGCCAGGTAGGTCTGAAGAAGACTGTAGTGTTTGCTGATCGCCTGATGTATATGGGGTTTGGTTATGCGACACGTTCCGGTGTTTCAATTGGCGTGAATGACATGGCCGTGCCAGCTGAGAAAATCGGTATTCTCGACAAGGCAGAAAGCGAAGTTCGCGAAATCCAGGATCAATATGCCAGTGGTCTCGTTACCAACGGCGAGCGCTACAATAAAGTTGTTGATATCTGGTCACGTACCAATGATCAGGTTGCCAAGGCCATGATGGACAAGCTTGGCACCGAACATGTCGAGACCGAAGGTGGTCAGACAGTCGAACAGCCGTCATTTAACTCAATTTTCATGATGGCTGATTCCGGGGCTCGTGGTTCTGCTGCGCAGATTCGCCAGCTGGCCGGTATGCGGGGCTTGATGGCTAAACCGGATGGTTCGATCATTGAGACACCGATCACGGCAAACTTCCGTGAAGGCCTTGATGTCCTGCAGTACTTCATATCAACCCATGGCGCTCGTAAGGGTCTCGCTGATACGGCGTTGAAAACAGCCAACTCGGGTTACCTGACTCGCCGGCTTGTCGATGTTGCACAGGACCTCGTGGTTACTGCGGAGGATTGCGGAACAAGTCGGGGCATTATCACGATGCCACTCGTCGAGGGTGGTGATATTGTCGAACCGTTGCATGATCGCGTGTTGGGCCGGGTACTGGCAGAGCCAGTGCTTGATCCGGCGACCAAAGAGGTGCGCATCGAGGCAGATACGCTGCTCAATGAAGCACTGGTCCAGTTACTGGAAGAACTCGGCGTCGATATCGTCCAGGTTCGTTCGCCGATTACCTGTGAAATTCGCTACGGTGTTTGCTCGCAGTGTTATGGCCGTGATCTGGCTCGTGGTCACCAGATAAATATTGGTGAAGCGGTTGGTGTTATCGCAGCACAGTCGATCGGTGAGCCGGGAACACAGCTGACGATGCGTACGTTCCACATCGGTGGTGCAGCTTCAAGGGCGGCCGCGGTAAACAGCGTTGAGATCAAGCAGGACGGCGTTATCCGGCTGCATAAACTCAAGACGGTCCAACACGAGAAAGGGTACCTCGTTGCGGTCAGTCGATCCGGTGAAATCGGGGTTATCGATTCCATGGGCCGGGAGCGCGAGCGCTACAAAATTCCTTACGGCGCAATGATTACAGTATCAGAAAAGGAGATGGCGTCGGCAGGTCAGGTCGTTGCGACCTGGGATCCGCACACTCACCCGGTGGTTGCCGAGGTCTCCGGTACCCTGAAGTTTGATGATTTTATCGACGGTGTGACCGTCGAGGAGAAGGTCGATGAGATTACGGGACTTTCAAGTATCATCATCATGGATTTACAGCAACGTGGTGGATCAACCAAGGATCTGCGTCCAACCGCGCGTCTCATTGACAGCAAGGGCAATGAAGTTTGCTTTGCGAACACTGCGATTCCGGCTGTCTATTCGTTGCCGGCGGGTGCCATCGTTGTAATTGGTGACGGTGGCAAGGTTTCAGTCGGTGATGTCATCGCGAGAATCCCGCAGGAAAGTTCGAAAACACGTGATATTACCGGTGGTTTGCCGCGGGTTGCAGACTTATTTGAAGCTCGCAAGCCGAAGGAAATGGCAATCATGGCGGAGGCTACGGGTACCGTCAGTTTCGGTAAGGAAACCAAGGGTAAGCGGCGCCTCGTCATCACCGGAGAAAACGGTGAGAAGCGCGAGGATTTAATTCCCAAGTGGCGTCACCTCAGTGTGTTTGAGGGTGAGCAGGTTGAACGTGGCGAAATTATCGCCGATGGTGAGCCAGCCTCGCACGACATTCTGCGCTTGCGTGGTGTTGAGCCATTGGCTGACTACCTGATTCGTGAGATTCAGGATGTTTATCGCCTGCAGGGTGTCAAGATTAACGACAAGCACATCGAGGTCATCATTCGCCAGATGCTGCGTAAGGTCGAAATTGCTGATCCGGGTGATACGAATCTGCTGCGTGGTGAGCAGATCGAGCGCATGCGCCTGCTGGGGATGAACCAGGGTATGGAGTCCAAGGGCATGAGCCCGGCCACCTACGAACCACTGCTGCTGGGTATCACCAAGGCATCACTCGCAACCGAGTCGTTCATTTCGGCTGCTTCATTCCAGGAAACGACCCGGGTTCTGACCGAAGCTTCGGTCAAGGGCATGCGCGACGACCTGCGGGGGCTCAAGGAGAATGTTATTGTCGGGCGGTTGATTCCGGCTGGTACCGGTTACGCCTATCACCAGGAAAAACGCCGGACCCGCGAAGATCAGTTGGCATCCGAGCTGCGTGAACTGGAAGAGATGGCAGCGGTACAGGTTGAAGAAGCCGTCGAAGAGGTGGTCGAGGAGACAGTTCCACCGACTACGACTGATTCAGGCGACAACCCGACTGAGCCAGAATCGGCTGCCAATTAGAAAATACGGAGCTAATGACGGGCATTTGGCGGTTTTTACCGCGATTTTTTGGCGGTAGGGCTTTTACTGACCGGTATTTTGTGTCCGGGATATCCTTCTGAACGTCGCAGGAGCGGCTTTCAGGTTGCAGAGGTTTCAACGGTACAACAACCCGGTCAGGGAAAGAACTGGCCCTCGGCGGCAGTACCCCAGGGTAAAATGCAGATAATCCTGTCGTAAAGCACTTAAACAGCTCGCCAGGACCCAAAAAGCCAGCATTGGCATGACTCAGACCGACCGACCGGGGTGTATTAGTCGCGATTCAACGCCTTTGCTGTCGCGGCTTGACGCGCCCCCTAGGCACCCCTACAATTCGCGGTCCCGTGCGGAAGCCGAATGCGCCGCTAGAACAATGAAAGTCAGGCAAAGATGCCTGTTTTCAATAGAATGACCCGGATGCTGAATCTCACCAGATGATGCAGCTTCAGGGCTGCCTTTGTATTTGTGTATAGAAAAAATTGATCAGAGACTACAGTAATATGGCGACAGTCAATCAACTCGTCCGCAAGGGACGTAAGACAAAACTTTCGAAGAGCAATGTTCCGGCTCTCGAAGCAGGTCCGCAGAAACGTGGTGTTTGTACTCGTGTTTACACGACGACACCGAAGAAGCCGAACTCGGCGTTGCGCAAAGTAGCGCGTGTGCGCCTGACCAATGGCTACGAGGTGACGAGCTATATTGGCGGTGAAGGCCATAACCTGCAGGAACACTCGGTTATCCTGATTCGTGGTGGTCGAGTCAAGGATCTGCCAGGTGTTCGTTATCACACGGTGCGCGGTACATTAGATTGTTCCGGCGTTTCTGATCGCCGCAACGGGCGCTCAAAATATGGCGCCAAACGGCCAAAGAACTAACCAGGCCTTCCAGTTAAGAAAGTCAGTTAAGAACTCACGATCCAACCTTGAGCTGAAAAAATGTCCAGACGTACTCAGGCGCCAAAACGCCAAATTCTTCCTGATCCCAAGCATAATAGTCAGTTGCTTGCGAAGTTCATCAATATGCTGATGCTGAGCGGCAAGAAGTCGGTTGCGGAGAACATTGTATATACAGCGCTTGAGCAAATGTCCCAGCGCAGCGGCCAGACCGAAGCGCAGTCTGTTGAAATGCTTGAACAAGCACTTGAGAACATCAAGCCAATGGTTGAGGTCAAGTCACGCCGCGTCGGCGGTGCGACCTACCAGGTGCCGATCGAGGTGCGTCCGACACGTCGTAACACGCTGGCGATGCGCTGGGCTATTGATGCCGCGCGCAAGCGTAATGAGAAGTCCATGGCGCAGAGACTGGCTGGTGAATTGCTGGATGCCGTCGAAAATCGCGGCGCGGCAGTCAAGAAACGCGAAGATACACATCGCATGGCGGAGGCTAACAAGGCCTTCTCGCATTTCCGCTGGTAATTGCTGCGCCTGGTGAGAAAGGACGCGGTACTGTGGCACGCACTACTCCCATCGAGCGCTATCGAAATATCGGTATCATGGCTCATATCGACGCCGGTAAAACTACTACGACCGAACGCATCCTGTTCTACACCGGTGTTACGCACAAGACAGGTGAGGTTCACGACGGTGCCGCCGTCATGGACTGGATGGAGCAGGAACAGGAGCGTGGCATCACGATAACGTCTGCAGCGACAACCTGCTTCTGGAGTGGGATGGGCAACAACTTTCCTGAACATCGCGTCAATATTATCGATACACCCGGGCATGTAGATTTCACGATTGAGGTCGAGCGATCGTTACGCGTATTGGACGGTGCCGTAGCCGTGTTCTGCGCAGTCGGCGGTGTCGAGCCGCAGTCCGAGACAGTCTGGCGGCAGGGCAACAAGTATCATGTGCCGCGCATGGCGTTCATCAATAAGATGGACCGTGCCGGCGCTGATTTTCTGCGCGTTGTAGGGCAGATAGAAGAGCGGCTCGGCGCTAATCCGATCCCGATCCAGATTCCGATCGGTGCCGAGGATGAATTTATTGGTGTTGTTGACCTGGTCAAAATGCAGGCCATCCACTGGAATGATGCCGATCAGGGCACGACGTTTAAATACAGCGAGATTCCCGCTGATTTGCAGGACATTTGTAATAAGTATCGCGAGAAGATGCTTGAAGCGGCGGCCGAAGCCAAGGAAGAGATTCTCGATAAGTATATTGGTGAGGGCGATCTGTCCGAGCAGGAGATCAGGGACGGCCTGCGAATACGCACTTTAAAAAATGAGATCGTTCTGGTTGTATGCGGCTCGGCTTTCAAGAACAAGGGTGTGCAGACTGTGCTCGACGCTATTGTTGAATTCATGCCGTCACCGGTTGATGTTCCGGCAATCCGTGGCATTCTCGAGGATGAGACTGAAGATGAGCGTCCGCCGCAAGACAATGCACCGTTTGCAGCACTTGCGTTCAAGATTGCGACCGATCCGTATGTCGGCAACCTGACATTTTTTCGTGTCTATTCCGGCGTGCTGCGCTCCGGCGACATGGTTTTAAATCCGATCAAGGGTAAAAAGGAGCGTATCGGGCGTATCCTGCAGATGCATGCGAACGATCGTGCGGAGCTCAAGGAAGTTTGTGCCGGCGACATCGCCGCTGCCGTCGGCCTTAAGGATGTCACGACAGGTGACAGCCTGGTTGCCCCGAAGAGCCCTATCGTGCTTGAACGCATGGAGTTTCCGGATCCGGTGATTGCAGTAGCTGTTGAGCCACGGACAAAACCGGATCAGGAAAAAATGGGCATCGCCTTACAGAAGCTTGCCAAGGAAGATCCGTCATTCAGGGTGCATACCGAGGAGGAGTCGGGTCAGACGATCATCTCGGGTATGGGTGAGTTGCATCTTGATATCATCGTAGATCGCATGCGGCGAGAGTTTGGTGTCACGGCGAACGTAGGCAAACCACAGGTGGCCTATCGCGAAACAATCCGAGAGGTTGTCGAGGCTGAAGGCAAGTTTGTACGCCAGTCAGGTGGGCGCGGCCAGTATGGTCACGTCTGGTTGAAGATTGAACCGCTTAAGGCTGGTGGAGGCTTTTTGTGATGGCCACAACGCGGCGTTTGCGTTCTTCGGCGGAGTTCCGCT
>NZCC01000068.1 GCA_002688175.1 Chromatiales bacterium | reverse complement strand
GGTATTTCTATCTATGAAATTCAATTGAATCAGTGATCCAGCGCATTGAATATAAGGTGATTAGACGGATACGTCTGTGATGCGAATCACTCGTTACTGTTTCGATGCTATTATGCATCGCGACGAAAAGCCGTTGCTGCGGTGCGCAGGAGGCTCCTCTTTAAAGTGAGCGCAGTAGCTGGCCGACCTGAGCCATACCTCGTTCGGTACTTTGCTGAATGTCAGCGTGAATTACGCTGCCTGGCGGACAGCGTCCTGCCGCTCTGTTTACCACTATAGCGCAGACGACATAAGCCAAACCCAGTTCGCGGGCAAGCGCCGCTTCAGGCATCGCCGTCATGCCGACAATATCGCAACCGTCCCGCTCCATCCGGTCAATTTCAGCCGCAGTTTCAAGCCGTGGCCCTTGCGTGACGCCATAAGTACCGGTCGGTTTGAAATCAAGGCCGAGCTCAGCGGCACGGTCGATCAGATGCTGGCGTCCGGTTTGATCGAACGGTTCCGTAAAATCAATATGCTGCAAAGGAGCAAGTTTGCCGTCTGAATAAGTTTGCTCGCGTCCCCACGTATAGTCGATCAGTTGGTCAGGAAAATACAAAGTTGCTGGCGCCGCAGCTTCGTGAATACCACCGACGGTGTTCAGAGCCACAATCAGGTCAGGTTGAAATTGCATCAGTGACCACAGATTAGCCCGATAATTAATTTGGTGTGGTGGAATAGACCCATCCGGTCCGTGGCGAGCCAGTACACTTATATCCGCTGGATAAGCATCCTGCTCAACCCGGTTGATCGTAGTCGAAGGACAACCGAATGGTGTTTCCTCCGGCGAGCCCGTCCATTGGAGGGTCTCGAACAACAGTCCGGAACCCGTACCCGCGATAACTGCAATCTTTGTCATGATTCGTCAGCCAATGCCCAGATTTCTGGCAGATGCCGCCAGCGATGACGATAATCCATGCCGCATCCAAATACGTAACGATCTGCAACTTCAAGCCCGACATGGTCAGGCTGCAACCCGGACACTCCTCGAGTATGGCGTTTACGTACCAACACCGAGCTAATGATTTGACGCGCACCAAGCTCACTACATTTTTGCGTCACAAACTCCAGCGTAACCCCTTCATCATAAATATCATCCACGAGCAATACGGTGCGATCACGCAACTCGGCACGCGGTGGCTGCAACCACTCTAGTGCCCCGCCCTGTTCACCGCCACGATAGCGACTGACCTGACAGTAATCGAGCAGGTAATCGCCACGTAACATCGCTGCCAGACGCGCTGTCGGGATCATGCCACCCAGCATGATGCCAAGCAGGACACAGTCATCGGCATCGATGCTCACTTGCAGTGCTTTGGCAAGATTATCGTAGGCACACTGAACCTCCGCTGCAGTCGCAACGACACTTGCCTGCGGAAAACCTGGTATTGAACTAACCATCCAGAGCGAAGGGCGGCGGCTCATGTGCCTCGGCAATCAGCGCAACCGCACGTAGCCACTTATTTGTCTGCCGCAGATCCTCGCCCTGCCATGACAACGGATGAGGACGCAATGAGACAAGCCGTGCCTGACTGGCCGGGTTGTCAAGCGGGCCAATGTTGGCCAGAGTTTGATCGACCGCATCCGGATCATTGCAGATCAGCGCCATATCGGCACCTGCTGCAAGCGTCTCACGCACTCGATCGGTCATATCACCGACCAATTCCATGGCTGACATACTCAGGTCATCGGAAAAAATTACCCCGACGAAGCCCAGCTTGCGACGTAGTTCGGCTTCTTGCCAATACGCAGACAGGCTTGCAATCCGTCGGTCGATGGCAGGGTAACGCACATGGGCCATCATAATGCCATGCAAGCCATTAGTAATCAGACGACTGTAAGGCACCAGGTCGTCCGTCATTTCATTGTAGTGTCGGTGATCCTCTGGTAACTCGACATGTGAATCTGCAACCACTGCACCGTGCCCGGGGAAGTGCTTGGCCACAGCCATCATCCCGGCGTCACGCATACCCTGCATGAAAGCTATTGCCAGTGTCGCAACTACTTTGGGGTCACGATGAAATGCACGGTCACCAATAATATCACTCAAACCCAGATCAAGATCTACAACCGGCGCAAAACTGATATCAACACCGATATCGAGCAACTCTGCGGCCATGATCCACCCACAGGCACTCGCCCGACGCCTGGCTAATTTTTCATCAAGATCATATTGGTGGCCGAGCAAATGTGCCGGCGGTAATGGGGTAAACCCATCACGAAAACGTTGCACTCTCCCGCCTTCCTGATCGACGGCAATCAGCAGACAAGGAGAACGCACAGCATGGATCGAACGGGTCAATTCTTTAAGTTGTTCGATAGAGGTGAAATTACGACTGAACAAAATCACACCACCTATCCGCGGGTCACGCAATTTGTCCTTCTCTGTGGCCGTCAACTGCAACCCTTCAACATCAATCATCAATGGTCCGAGCGTCATGGTGTTTGTCCTCACACACTCATTGGTCACTGTCCGGGGCACCTTTAATGTATAGGTACCGGTACCATGTATCTACCATACCAAGGTAATTATGCCTGTTTGCGCTATTGCTGAACCAGATCACCAGACCAGCCATCCGGTCGCAACCCAGCCACTCATTATCATTAACGATACCAGGCCTGCCTGGCGCTCAACGCTGAAACAGTGCCATTGACTCAACATGGCTTGTCTGCGGAAACATATCCATAATCCCGGCTGTTACCAACCGATAACCGCCGTCAGCAACGAGCCGCTGTGCATCACGAGCCAACGTTCCCGGATGGCAAGAGACGTACAATATGCGCCTGGCACGAATGTTGATCACTGCATCAAGCAACTCGGCCATCCCGGTCCGTGGCGGATCGAGCAGCACAAGATCGAAAGATTGCCCGGCGGCAAGATCCTCCGTTGGCTTGCTCAGGTCAACCTGACGAAATTCTACGTTATCAAGTCCACACGCACTCGCGTTGTGGCGTGCCCGGGTAACCATGTCCTCATCCAGCTCCATGCCAAGCACCTGTCCCGCTACCCGGGCCAGTGGTAACGAGAAATTTCCGAGACCGCAAAAAAGGTCAAGGACACTTGATGACGCATCAGGTGCCAGTAAATCAATCGCCTGTTTAATCATGCGTTGATTTACTTCCGCATGTACCTGCAGAAAGTCCGCTGGTGTAAACGCGATAGTCACATCGAATTCCGGAACCCGATAATGCAGAGGTTCCGGCCAGGTGTGCCCCGGCAACGGCGCAATGGTATCGGGGCCACCCGTTTGCAGAAACACCTGTACACCACTTGTCCCGGACCATGACGACAATGCTGCAAGATCTGCCTGACTCGGTGAATCAAGCACCCGAAAAATCATGGCAGCAGCATTATCACCGACCGCGCATTCAATCTGCGGTAAGCGATCGCGAATGCTTAACCCTCCGATCAACCCGGATAATTCATCCAACCGTTCGCCGAAGGCCGGGTGCAATGTTTCGCAGCGGTTCATGTCCGCGACATAAGGCTTGTTACGTTCACGAAAACCGACCAGCACCCGATCTTTCTTAACTACATATTTAACCGCAAGCCGGGCCTTGCGCCGATATCCCCATGCCGACCCTTCGATCTGTGGCAGCACACTTTCAGGAACAATTGTGCCAATACGCTGCAGACTGTCGAGCAAAACTGTCTGTTTTATTCGCAGCTGCTCGACCCCAGACAGGTGCTGTAACGAACAGCCACCGCAGATACCGAATGTTTCACAATGCGGCTCAATGCGCTCCGGAGCCGGCTTCAGTACCTCCAGCAACTCAGCCTCGTCGAAGTTGCGTTTTTTCCGGGTGCGACGAAATCTGACCGTCTCGCCGCTTAGGGCCCCATTGACAAAAACTTTCTTGCCCGGCGCATCGGCAACCCCGCGGCCATCCATCAAGGTATCGATAATCAAAGCTGTCTCGGGCTCGGCATTTCGCCGACTCATGCTGTTGACCCGGTATCGCCAGCGGACCAGGCAGCCAGAAATGCCTGCAGGTGCTGCTCCTGCGCTGCCGCCAGCAAATCGCGAAGCCGGTCTAATTCGGCGTCGAGCTCTGTGGTATCAATTAACCCGCGCATATGCTGAAAACGTAAAAATACAAGATAGGTATTCAATACATCCGTCTCACAGTAATCACGAATCTGGTCGATTTGTCCGTCCAGAAAATAATCCCAGACCTTTGCACCGCTGAAACCCATCTTGCCCGGAAACCCCAGCATTACAGCAATCACATCTAGTCCGGCCCGGGCTCGCGGCTGAAAACCAGACAAGGCATCCATGACATCGATATGCCGCCAATGAAACCGACTCAGGTAATTGTTGTAACGAAATGAGCGATCTTCATCACCTAATTCCCAATAGCGTGGTGCCTGAATGCCATGCAATAACGCCCGATAATGCAAAACCGGCAAATCAAATCCGCCGCCATTCCAGGATACGAGTTCGGGTGTATATTTCTCGACACCCTCGAAGAACCGTTTGATCAGCTCTCTCTCGTCACTGTCAGGATCGCCGAGACTCCAGACCCGAACCTGCTGACTGGTACGCAATACGATGGAGATGGCGACAATCCGATGCTGATAGTGCTGCAGAAATTCCGTACCGGACTCCTGCAGACGACGAAAGAGCATTGCTTTGGCAACATCTTGATCGTCAAGTTCTGCAAGGGGATACAACCGCCTGCCAAGTTCGACATCAGGCACGGTCTCGATATCAAATACCATCGTATTCATGTTGTGCTCATCAGGATCGCAACGGCAACGACGAGACCCGCCTCGTCACTCAGCGTCATGTGGCCACCCGCGATACCCAGTTGGTCACATTTTTTTCTGCCACGGGATGAAAAAATAATTTCCGGACGACCGAGACGGTTATGAATGACACCCGAGTCCCGAACCCACATCCCATGCGCAAAACCGGTTCCCATCGCCTTGACAATCGCCTCCTTGGCCGCGAAACGCATGGCAAGGAATCTTTCGGGGCGTTTGTGCTGCCCGAAAAACTCAAGTTCTTCGGGCATTAAAATCCGCTGCACGAAACGGTCGCCAAATCTTTGGTAGGCAGCAGAAATGCGCTCGGCCCTGAGAATATCGATACCAAAACCATAGATCATCGCTGTCGAGCCTCGACCATCAGGCGCTTCATCCCGGCTACGGCTGAGGCAAGACCAGAGAATACCGACTGGGCAATTAGCGCATGGCCAATGTTCAATTCTACAATTTGCTCGATTGCTGCAATGGGCTGCACATTGTGAATGTTTAACCCGTGGCCGGCATGAATCCTGAGTCCCAAGCCTGCCCCATATTCTGCGGCATTGACAATGCGCTGCAGTTCAATTTCTTGATCCGCATCGCTGACCGCGTCTGCAAAACAACCGGTATGTAATTCAACGACCGGCGCACCAGCTTCCCGGCTGGCATCGAGTTGCCGTGGATCCGGATCAATGAACAGTGAGGTCCGAATTCCACAATCTGCCAATTCCGTACAGGCTTCCCTGATACGAGCCTGCTGACCGACGACATCCAGCCCTCCCTCAGTCGTCAACTCTTCACGGTGTTCCGGGACGAGGCAACAGTCGGCAGGCACAAGTCCCCCGGCGATGCGCAACATTTCATCGGTCACAGCCATTTCAAGATTCATGTGCGTCGTGAGCGACTGCGCCAGCCTCTCTACATCATGATCCTGAATATGACGACGATCCTCGCGTAAATGCACCGTGATTGAATCAGCACCGGAACGCTCAGCCAGCAACGCGGCCTCAACAGGATCAGGATAAACCGTACCTCGGGCCTGGCGAAGAGTGGCCACATGATCCACATTGATGCCCAGCAGAATATCTGTATTTTCAGTCATGACCGACGCTTTCAGCGGTTAAACCATCGTGCATGGAAGCAATAACCTGACGGGTTTTCAAGGCTCGCCCGCCCAGGTGCCAGTTAAGTTTCTCGCGTAACAATCGCTTGGCGAGCGGCAAGCTTTCCGGCCGATCGAATACCCCGTTGCCAATCGCAGTGAGGTCAGCACCCGTGACCACGAGTCTGCCATCTGCAACACTACCAGGCGCGATGGGGACCGGACCCTGATCTGCAAAATACTCATACCAGCTCTCTGCACACACCGGTTGCCCTTCGACTGCGTCACGATCAGTCACGAGCCCATAGCCAATTTCACTGAGTAAGGCGAGCTCAAACCGGCGCAATGTGGGCTCCAGTTCTTCGCCTGCCGCCAGCATCGCCAGGGCTGACCCATAATGGGCAAACAGGTCCGGATGCGGATCACATCTGTGTAATAGCGCGATCAGCAGCTCGTTCAGGTAATACCCCGCCATCAGACACATACCTGTAAATGCCAGCGGCAGGGATGTCGGTTCCGCTGCACGCAGTGTCTGCAATGTACCGCGTCCAGACCAGCTCATCCGCATCGGCTGAAACGGTCGCAGGACACTTTTCCAGCGCGACTTGGGTCGACGGGATCCGCGTGCAACAAGACCGACCCGACCGTGATCCTGGCTGAAAACCTCAATCACCTGGCTCGATTCCCGGTAGGGGTTCGCGTGCAGTAAAAAGGCCGCCTCGAACTCGATTCGATCTATGTCGCTCATAGCGACTCCTCGTAACCGAGCTGACGTAAAGCACGCACGCTGTCTCCCCAGTTTTCCTTAACCTTAACGTGGGTTGTCAGGTAGAACCGCCGGGAAAATATTGCCTCAAGATCCATCCGTGCCGAGGTACTGATTTTCTTGATCTGTTCACCATGGCGGCCTACTACAATCCCCTGATGGGACTCGCGTTCGACCCAGATAACGGCATCAGCAAGAATCAGGTCTGATCGTTTTTCGAGTGCCAGTACTTCAACTGCCAATCCATAAGGCGCCTCTTGCCGCAACATCGACAGCATCTTCTCGCGCAGCACCTCAGCAATGCGAAACTCCATGCTACGATCAGTTTTCGCTTCAGGCGGGAACAATTGAGGGCCGAGCGGCATCGACTGGCGAATGGTGTCGAGCAATCTTTCCAGGTTCGTACCCCGGCGTGCAGATATCGGGATGACCTCGGCAAAATCACCGCGTGCTGAAAAATTTTCGAGAACGGGCAACAGGTCTTCACGCCGCTTGAGCAAATCAAGTTTATTGATCACCAGGAATGCCGGAATACCTGCTTCCTGCAAACGCTCCAGCGCATGATTGTCACCGCTGGTCCAGCCGGTTGCATCGACCATGAACAGGGCGAGATCGGCACCGGTCATCGATGCGGTAGCGGATCGATTCATCGCCCGGTTAATCAGCCGGCTGGAACCGCCATGCAACCCCGGCGTATCAACCAGTACAACCTGCACCTCCGGCTCCGTCAATATACCAAGGATACTATGGCGGGTCGTTTGCGGCTTGGACGTAACAATACTGATCTTTTCATGCACCAGCGCATTGACAAGGGTTGATTTGCCTGTGTTCGGCCGTCCGATCACGGCCACAAATCCTGAGCGATGCTGATTCTCAGTCACTGATGAATTTTTCCAGCGCAAACGATGCTGCAACCTGCTCGGCACGCCGACGACTCGAACCTTTGCCAGAAGTTTCAATACCCGGCTCGGTGATGCGACAGGCAACCTCGAAGATCCGCGCATGCGGAACACCTGTCACCTCCAGCAACTCATAGTCGGGTGGCGGTAAGTGCCTGGCCTGCAGGTACTCCTGTAATCGGGTCTTGGCATCCTTTAGCTCTTCCTCATCCGGCAATGTTGCCAGCTGATCGTGAAACAGTTCAAGGATAACCGTATTGGCGGCTTCGAAACCGCCATCCAGCAGAATCGCGCCAAATACCGCCTCCAGCGCATTAGCAAGAACGGAATCACGTTGCCGCACACCTGAATGCCGTTCACCGTTGCCGAGAATGAGATGTTGAGCCAGACCTGTCCTGGCAGCCATTTTGACCAGTGATTCTTTCCTGACCAGCTCCGCACGATAACGACTCAACCCACCTTCACGGACAGTTGGTTTCCCGGAGTACAAATCATGACTGATCGACAGCGCAAGAACCGCATCGCCAAGAAACTCCAGGCGCTCATTGTTGTCCAGCGAAGCGCTCCTGTGCGTCAGGGCCTGCGCAAGAAGATCGCGATCAGAAAATTGGTAATTCAGAATCCTTTCACACCAATTTTCCGCATCATTCACCGTTTGATCTCAACCTGTTTATCGAAAACAACCACCAAATAGAGATTGGCGAAATATGGTTCGCGAATTTCATACTTTGCCTGCACGGAGTAACCCATACCAATTTTCTTGATCACAAATTCACGGGTCTTGATACCATAAACCATCTCAACATCCAGCCGCTTCCCGATTGCACTGCGGATCTGGATTATCGAAGCACCGGTGCCATCCAGATCACGCTTGACATCTTCAAGTATGCTGACGACTTTCATCTGTTCAAGATATGCCGGAATAATCTTCAACGCCGCAAAGGCAATAACTCCGACAAAGGCGGCAGTTATGAGAAGGCTGATAAATGTCATGCCCTGCTGTCTGGACCTCATAGTTCATACTCCCTGATTTGACTCACCGGCACTGCGATGTATCAATTTATTTCGTTTCCGATCCGGTCCCAACGTGGCAACTTTGTAAATCCCCAGTTCATCCAGATCAGCACGGCTTTACCGACAATATTACCATCCGGAATGATACCAACACCCTGATACCTGCTGTCCTTACTGTTATCACGGTTATCTCCCATCATGAAATAGTGTCCCGAGGGTACGACGAAAGTCCCTTCAAGACTGCGACGGTCGGGCATCAACAAAATACTGTGCTCCACCTCGCCCAACAATTCATTGTATAACAATGAGCCAGGCTGGCCTTCTCCCTCATATTCACCCGCCGCTTCACTCGCAACAATCTCACCATTGATATACAGACGTCGATTACGGTACATAACCTTATCGCCCGGCAATCCAACCAGGCGCTTGATATAGTTAATACTCGGGTCGGCCGGCAGTCGAAACACGACAACATCACCACGTTCAGGATCACCAATATCCATAAATTTCTTATTTACGACTGGCAGGCGCAGGCCATAGAAATATTTGTTAACAAAAATAAAATCACCTACCAGCAACGTAGGCACCATCGAACTGGACGGAATACGAAAAGGTTCGAACAGGAATGAACGAACGATGAGTACGATTAACAAGACAGGAAAAAAAGAACGTGCATACTCGACAAGAATCGGTTCTTTCGCATTCTCCTCCTGAGACTCTGCACCGCCACCGCGACCCAGCCTCAACAAGAGCGCATGAAACCCCCATATCAATCCACAAACTGCGGTCGCCGTAGTTAGAATAAGAGAAAAATCCATCGTCACCTACTACCCCGCCCTTGGTTTACTGCAACAGTCCTGATTTCATACATGGCGCATCATCTTCCGCCAACCTTCAGAATAGCCAAAAAAGCCTCCTGGGGTATTTCCACATTACCCAGTTGCTTCATCCTCTTCTTACCAGCCTTCTGCTTCTCAAGCAATTTTCGCTTGCGGGTCACATCGCCACCATACAGCTTTGCCGTGACATCCTTGCGAAATGCCTTGATGTCCGCCCGCGCAACAATATCAGCACCGATTGCAGCCTGCACCGGGATTGAAAACATCTGCCGCGGAATTAACTCCTTGAGTTTATCAACAAGTTCACGACCACGTCGGCGGGCAGAATCACGATGAACAATCAATGATAGTGCGTCAACCCGCTCCTTGTTGATCAATATATCCAGCCTGACAAGATCGCCGGGCGTGAAGCTTGAAAAGTCATAATCGAATGATGCATGCCCTCGACTGACCGACTTCAAACGATCAAAGAAGTCCAGTACCACTTCAGCCATTGGTAACTCATATTCCAGGGCCACCTGCGAGCCAAGATACTCGAGCCGCTTCTGTACGCCACGTTTCGAAATGCATAATTGAATCACAGCACCGAGATAATCAGGCGGCACCAGAAGGTTGGCACGAATATAAGGCTCCCTGATCTCGGTAATTTCATTGGCCGAAGGCAACAAGTACGGGTTATCAATTCGAAGCACCTCACCCTTCTGCGTCTCGACCTCAAACGCAACTGTTGGTGCTGTGGTAATGATATCCAGGCCATACTCACGCTCAACCCGCTCCTGAACAATCTCCATGTGCAGCATGCCCAGAAAACCGCAACGAAAACCAAAACCGAGGGCGCCCGATGACTCCGGCTCAAAATGCAACGCTGCATCGTTCAGGCGTAATTTCTGCAGCGCGTCCCGGAAAAGCTCGAACTGTTCAGACTGCACCGGAAATAATCCGGCAAAAACCCGCGGCTTGATGGGACGAAATCCTTCCAGCGCTGAAGCAGCCGGTTCATCAGCGAGGGTGATCGTATCACCGACCGGTGCCCCGTCAATATCCTTGATCCCGGCTACGAGGTATCCGACCTCACCGGCTGTTAGTTCCGGGCGACTTTCCATCTTCGGTGTAAATACACCAACATCGCTGGCAACGTAGGTATTGCTGGTCGACATAATCGTAACTTTGCGCCGGGCCGGCAAACTGCCGTTCACGATGCGTATCAGGGACACAACGCCGACGTAGTTATCAAACCAGGAGTCGATAATCAGAGCCTGCAGCGGTCCCTCTGCCTGGCCCTCAGGTGGCGGGATACGCTGCACGAGAATCTCGAGTAGTTCACTTACCCCCTGTCCGGTCTTCGCGCTGACAAGCGGGCAATCTTCGATGTCGAGACCGATAATCTCCTCGATGTCATTGAGCACACGTTCAGGATCGGCGGATGGCAGGTCAATCTTGTTAATGACCGGAACAATCTCCAGTCCCTGTTCAACCGCCGTATAACAGTTTGCAATACTCTGCGCCTCGACACTCTGTGCCGCATCGACAACAAGCAGCGCTCCCTCACAGGCTGCAAGCGATCGCGATACCTCATAGGAAAAATCCACGTGCCCCGGCGTGTCGATAAAATTCAGTGAATAGACTTCGCCATCCTGTGCCGTGTAGTGCAGCGAAACACTCTGGGCCTTGATCGTAATGCCCCGCTCGCGCTCGATATCCATCGAATCAAGCACTTGCGCCTCCATCTCACGCTTCTCAAGACCGCCACACAGCTCAATCAGGCGGTCTGACAGGGTCGACTTACCGTGATCAATATGGGCGATAATCGAAAAATTGCGGATATTGCGCATTCAGGGGCAATCCATAGCCTTAGGAAAATTATGGGAAACGGGGTCTGCCCCCTGATCAGCCTCTTCAGCACGATCTGACGGTCGGGATTGTACTGGCAATGCCGGCTCAGTCACAGTGCATGACCGGCACCTTTTCACCACAATTTGCTGACCGCCTCTGATCATTACAGCCCCAGTGGTTGCAAACAGGATGCAACCATCAGCGCGAGGCGCTGAGAGGATAGCCGTAAATTAGCGGGGAGACACCGAAAGTGCGGCCTTGCGCGCAGTTTCAAGCGGCACACCACCCATCGCGGTAATCAGGTAACCGTTCCTGAAGGTCGTAAAGGCATTCGTAGCGCCAATCTTTGAGGCCCCCTCGACGGCGGCAGACTCAGCCATTTCTGGTTCGATAAACACTGAAATGGTTGCCAGACCGTCCGAATATACGAGCTGATCCAGCGTGGTTGTCGCAACGGTATCAAGCCTGGATTGCGCAAAGGTCAGCTTGAAGCCGGGTGGCAGTATTTCAACCCGCCACCCTGACCCGGGTGGTTTATCTGCCGTCGCATCGTCCTGAGTTTCGATAGCAACAACCGCGCTACGCTTCCACTCGAACCCATCGGTCGCTAATGTTGGCTCAACATCCTCTGCAGGTATCGACTCATAGAACTCGATCTCGGTAAACACACCCTGTTCCAGCCCCCGGCCGGCCTCGTCGACAAGTTCAAACTTCAATGGCAATGCCGTCCGATGGTCAAGCCACAGCCGATAACCAAAGCGGAATGAATCAGCCGGGTGGATAGCCAGAATAATGGTTTCCCGTTCGGCGATCTGATCCTCACCAAGTATCGAGATGTCGTACAACTGCGCATTGATATTTGAGAAACTGGGAAAGTTGGCGATTTTTGAGTCCATCGGTGAGCCACTCGAATTACGCTGCTCGACCGTAACTTTCTTTTGATCGGGCAAAATGCACATAACCTTGTCAGTACTCCGAATAATCTGACGTCCACCCGAAGCCTGCGCCGTCATACGTTCGGTGACCTGACCATGATCAACCCGGTGAACAATCCGCACGATATCCATCGTGCCATCACACATATGTACCAGGGTGCCCTGATAGTTGAATTTCTCGTTTGCACCGTCCATTCGCTCAAGCCAGTCATGCGGCGACTGGGCCATCACGTTACAGGCCAACAACAGGAAAATACTTAACCAGCAATACCGGGGTTTCGATCCCCGGAAAATATGCCGTGTGTCACTCATGGCTCGTCCAGACCCCTGGCGTGGCGGCAGCCATCGCAATATGTGAATTAACGAGTTGCCTGGATGTACTGTTCGAATATTGCGCATGAGACACCAGATAGCGTGTCAGCCGAACAGAATCTTCAGCCATTCCATGCTCATGACCGGATGCTGCGGGCACCGAGCCCGCAACCGTATTTATCCCTGGCGAATATGCTGTACCGCCAGTGCCAACCAGATTGAACATGACCACCAGCGCGATCATTGCAGCGATACCCGCACCCATAAAACCGAAACCGACAGAAGGTGATTCATCCGACTGTCCGGTCGTCGACTCTGCTGCAATTGCAGCAGAAACACGCTCGCTGATCACCAGGGCCGAGGTTGGCGCCGAAGCATCCCGAACGAGTTCGCCAATCAGCCCGAAACGTGCGAGCTTCTCACGAAGCTCAGGTTCTCGCTCAAGCCTGCGCAACAACAATGATTCCTGCTCAGCAGGCAACTCACCATCAAGCAATGCAGATAATTGCTCATCAATAATGCGGGTCATTTCATGTATGCCTCTGGTTAATTCCTCTGGTTAATTCTTTAGGTCAATTTGTTCTCGACTATTCTGAAGAGCTTCCCGTCGGCTCATCAAGGTAAGCTTTAACAGCATTATCAAGCGCATCCCGGGCACGAAAAATACGTGACCGAACCGTGCCTACCGGACAATCCATCGCGGTAGCGATTTCCTCGTAACTCAGACCGTCGATTTCGCGCAATAAAATCGCGACGCGCAGTTCCTCTGGCAGGTTATCAATAGATGTCTGCAGCGCCGCGCGCAATTCTTCACGCTGCACGATCCGATCCGGTGAATCAAAGTCGCGCAGTTGTGCATGAGGTTCATAACCTCCCTGTTCCTGCAAATCCAGATCGTATTCCATTGGTCTTCGTTTCATCGCCACCAGGTAATTTTTCGCCGTATTAATCGCAATTCTGTACAG
Source organism: Chromatiales bacterium (assembly GCA_002688175.1). Taxonomy (GTDB): domain Bacteria; phylum Pseudomonadota; class Gammaproteobacteria; order Steroidobacterales; genus SMWD01. The sequence continues at coordinate 67,873 of NZCC01000068.1, read as the reverse complement.
CCAGGTATAAAAAGCACTGTCGCCACGAAACTTCGGTAGCGCCCGGTACGCCTTGATAAACGCTTCCTGGGTTACATCAAGCGCTTCGGACTGGTCCCGCACATAGCGCATGACCAGCTTGACGATCTTGTGCTGATACTTGAGCACGAGCACATCAAATGCCTGCTTGTCCCCGCCCTGGACACGCTCGACCAGCCGTTGATCATCTGTCTTAGCGGACATGGCACCGTTTGCGGAGCGGCAATGCACTGATCTGCCTACGATATAGACTGATGCAAATACCTAAAGTTCGCCGATTTATGCCAAATTCGCGGATCAGATCACAAAAAACGGTCACAACACCTCCCGGTGACATCCTGCACTGCTGCAATTGCATTCTAATCTGCATTTTCCTGAGGATCTGCTCCGGGGAGAAAATAAACTCAGGCGACCGTAGCGGACTCGAAAAGCGGCCATCTGAGTCGTGTCAGCAGCAGCCGGCCGACTATTGGCGCTTGCAGGCGAACACTGGTGACGGCGGCAAAATAACGGCCATCCGCAGCCTGCCAGCGCAACCCAAGCAACACACCGCTTGCCAGCACCCAGCTACTAACCAGACGGGCATCAAGACAACTTCCGTCAGCGGCAAACAGGATCCACGACCCGGACGATTGGGCCACCACCCGGTCGATACGCCCACCCGGATGCAGCCCAAACCACAAAAGCCGCGGCAGGCTAATGATTTTCAGGTCGAGAATTTGCAAGAATCCGTTCGATGACATGGCGAATATCTTCATCCTCGGCGACGAGGCGCCCGGTCAGCAAGTCGAGAATCTCGGGATCCTGTAACGATAACAGGGCTTCAAATGACGCTTTCTCGGTCTGCCCCGCACCGTCGTAATCGCGATTCATGTAACGCATCAGGATGACATCGAGTTCGCGCATGCCGCGCCGGCAGTGCCATTCAAGCCGTGATCGATGCGCCGAACTCATGCCGCCACTCCATCAGCGGACCGCAATTTCCTTACAGCCTTCGCTCGACAAGCATCTTTTTAATCTCGGCTATTGCTTTTGCCGGGTTCAGATCCTTCGGACATGCATAGGTACAGTTCATGATCGTGTGGCAGCGATAGAGGCGAAACGGATCATCGAGTTCGTCGAGCCGATCGCCTGTCGCGTCATCGCGTGAGTCGACGAGCCAGCGGTACACTGCCAGCAGTGCCGACGCCCCAAGGAATCGATCGCTATTCCACCAGTAACTGGGGCAACTCGTCGAACAACAGGCACATAGAATACAGGCCGACGGCGTATTGATCAGTTCCTGCTCCTCCTTCGACTGTAATCTCTCGCTATCCGGTGGTGCCGGTGTACGGGTCTGCAACCACGGCTTGATCGAGGCGTACTGCGCATAGAAATGCGTCATATCCGGCACAAGATCCTTTACGACGGACATGTGCGGCAGCGGGTATATGCTGACATCGCCCTTGACGTCCTCGATTGCGAGCGTACAGGCCAGCGTATTAGTGCCATCTATACTCATCGCGCACGAACCGCAAATACCTTCACGGCAAGACCGGCGGAAAGTCAGCGTCGGATCAATTTCACTTTTGATCTTGATCATCGCGTCAAGAATCATCGGCCCGCAGTCCGCAAGATCGATGTCATACTTATCCATGCGCGGGTTTTCACCGCTATCGGGGTCATAGCGGTAGATCTCGAAACGCCGTACGTTCTTCGCGTCGGCGGGCGCCTCGTATGTCTTGCCTTTCTTGACCCGCGAGTTAGGCGGAAGAGCAAATTGGGCCATGCATCAGTCTCGTCATGTTACAAATTATAAAAAAATCAGTACACCCGTGCCTGCGGCGGTACGGTTTCCACTTCGTCGGTCATTGGCTCCAGGTTCACGGGCCGGTAATCGAATCGCACCGAACCCGTGGCGTCGACCCACGACAGGGTGTGCTTCAGCCAATTCTCATCATCACGATCCGGGTAGTCTTCGCGTGCCTGTGCGCCGCGACTTTCCTTGCGATTCTCGGCCGAGACAATTGTCGCAGTTGCCTGAAGCAGCAGGTTGTCGAGTTCGAAGGTTTCGATCAGGTCCGTGTTCCAGATCAGACTTCGATCAGACACCTGAACATCACCAAATGAATCAAGGACTTGAGATAACTTCTTAATGCCTTCTTGCAGGACAGGACCCGTTCTGAAAACTGCCGCATGCTCCTGCATGACCCGCCGCATCTCAAGCCGGATTTCGGCCGTCGGTCGTGAACCGTTGGCATGACGCAAACGATCGAGGCGCTCCAGTGCCGGCTGGCCCGCGTCAGCCGCGAGTGGCTGTTGGCGTTCGCTCGTTTTCAGAACTTCCGCGCAGCGACTCGCTGCTGCCCGGCCAAATATGACCAGGTCGAGCAGCGAATTGGAACCAAGACGATTAGCTCCGTGGACTGAAACACAGGCGGCCTCGCCGACCGCCATCAATCCCGGCACAACTGTTTGGTTACCATCCGCATCGAGCGTCAATGCTTCCGCATCGCAGTTCGTAGGGATGCCCCCCATATTGTAGTGCACGGTCGGCAGGACCGGGATCGGCTCCTTCGTCACATCTATGCCGGCAAAAATTTGTGACGACTCGGCAATACCCGGTAGACGTTCATCGATCACCTCAGGACCAAGGTGCTCCAGATGCAGTTGGACATGGTCCTTGCGCGTACCAACCCCTCGTCCTTCACGAATTTCAACCGTTATCGAGCGGCTGACGACATCGCGCGAGGCGAGGTCTTTCGCATTTGGCGCATAACGTTCCATGAAGCGCTCGCCATCGGAATTAGTCAGGTATCCGCCCTCACCGCGTGCGCCCTCGGTTATCAGGCATCCGGCGCCGTATATGCCGGTCGGGTGAAACTGAACAAACTCCATGTCCTGCAACGGCAACCCGGCACGCAACGCCATCGCGTTGCCGTCGCCGGTACAGGTGTGTGCCGACGTACACGAGAAATATGCCCGACCGTAACCGCCGGTTGCGAGGACGACACGCCTGGCCCGGAAGCGGTGAATCGTACCTTCCGCCATGTCGATCGCGATCACGCCACGACATTCACCGTCTTGCATGATCAGATCGATCGCAAAAAACTCAATAAAGAATGTTGCCTCGTGTTTGAGAGACTGCTGGTACAGTGTGTGCAGCATCGCGTGTCCGGTTCGATCCGCGGCCGCACAGGTTCGCTGCGCCGTACCCTCGCCAAACCGGGTCGTCATGCCACCGAACGGCCGCTGGTAGATCTTACCCTCCTCGGTTCGCGAAAACGGCACACCAAAGTGTTCCAGCTCGATGATCGCTTCCGGGGCCTCTTTGCACATGTACTCAATTGCGTCCTGATCGCCGAGCCAGTCGGATCCCTTGACCGTGTCGTACATATGCCAGCGCCAATCGTCTTCACCCATATTGCCGAGCGCGGCGCTGATACCGCCCTGAGCCGCGACAGTATGACTACGCGTCGGAAACACCTTGGTAATACAAGCTGTGCTCAGCCCGGCCTCGGCCATGCCGAAGGTTGCACGCAATCCGGCACCTCCCGCGCCTACGACGACGACATCGTATGTGTGATCCACAAAAGTGTAATCGCCGGTCATTGGCCCGCTCCAAGAGCAGTGACGATGACCGCGTAAATTCCCGCCGTCGCCAGCATCAGATGAATAAACTGGCAGGCGAGCAGGGTCAGGTACCCGAGTCCGCCCCGCACGTAATCTTCGATGATGACCTGCAGACCGAGCATCGAGTGATAGGCGTACACCATGACAAGCAGGATCAACAGGATGGCATTCATCGGCTCGGCGACCCAGGCCGTGACAATCTCATAGCTGCCGTGCTCGAGTGTTACCATCGCATAAATGAACCACAGGCCGAGTGGCGCGAGGGCGATGGCTGTTGATCGCTGTACCAACCAATGCTCAGGGCCGGCCTTGGATGACCCGTGCCCTAATGCCTTGGCCAAAGGAGACTGGAGACTCATAAAATAACCTCGTTACCCAACCAGCACGAAAACCCACAGGCCGCCTGTTAATATAATTGCGATGATCAAGCCAAGCATTCCGTTTTGATACGCGCGCTGTTTTCCAAAGCCCTTGCCGACATCCCAGCCCATATGGCGAATGCCATTGCACAAGTGATAGAAAAAACAGAAGGTCCAGCCGAACAGTGCAAACAAGCCGAAGGCGCTGCCGAACAGGTAATTGACGACTGAGTAGGTATCGTGCCCGGCGATGATCGAAACCAGCCAGCCGACGAGTGCCACCGTGCCGAATGACAAAATAACCCCGCTCATCCGATGTATGAGCGACATCCTCATGCTGCTTCCCCATCGATAGGCAAGCAGGTGCGGGGATAGGGGTCGATCACTATTTGCCATGCGCTGCCACCTCAACTCTGTTTGTTCATCTCAAAGCCTGGCCAAGTCACTACCCGTCACGCAGACAATAAAAACCGGCAGAAGTAATTTTGACCAGGTTACCTGTAGGCCCGTTAGAAATCGATGCAGCGCCCTTTGCGCTCCCAGTCGCCGTAACGAGTCGGATCGGGACCCACCGGACCTCCCAGTTCACGCGGCCGTTCCGGATTTTCCTGATCTGCTGAAATCTCATGATCACGGCCTGATTCAACGGAATGATCAGCCGTATCCAGCCCTGAAGTTTCGGGTGCCGCTGGCTTCTTCTGCATTGAAACGGGTTCTGACATGGCTGTTAGTGTGCCAGAATAAAAACAGACTTTCAGCCCGCAAGGATGTATCACATGCCAGACAAATCGGTTGGGGAAAAAATTAAAGCTACCCGGCTGGAAGGTTTTCAGGTGCTCGTCATTAGCGGATCTGACCATGTCGAGTTCCTGCAGGGCCAGTTGACACAAGACCTTGCGACACTTAAAACCAGCGGAACCTCGCTTGCTGGCTGGGCTTCGGCCAAAGGCCGGTTGCTGGCCGCCGGTCAGCTGATCGCTGCCGGTGATGAAATCTGGTGGCCACTGCCGGCCGATATAATTAAAGGCGTAGCAAAACGACTGCAAATGTTCGTGCTCAGAGCGGATGTCAAGATAGTGATTTCCACAACTCCGATAAGCGGACTTTTTGGCCTTGATGGACAGGATCAACTGCGTATTGCGGGAGAAAGCGTACAGATCGGCACCGGACCAACCCGATTAGCAGACCATAGTCTCGTTGTGGGTGTCGTCGGCGATCCGGATCGCGCATGGCTGATCGGGCCGACTGCCGAAACGACCAGATTCAAACCCGCCGACGAATCGACCTGGATACTGCAATCGATTCGCACCGGTTTGCCGTTTATCGTCGCTACCACCCAGGAACTTTTCATACCCCAGATGCTGAATCTCGACCTGATCGGTGCGATCAGTTTCGACAAAGGCTGTTACGTCGGCCAGGAAATTGTGGCTCGTACGCAGAACCTGGGTCGCATCAAGCGACGGATGTATCGATTCACAACAGACCAGGCCACTAATTTACCGCCTGGGGCCGGACTATACGGACCCGGCAACGCAACCGGTAAGGTGGTAATCTTCAGCGAACAGGGAACACGTGGTGAATTACTCGCCGTCCTGCCAATCGAAGACGCCAGCGGAGCCTGGTTTGCCGATCAGGCGCGAAATATCAAATTGAACAACCAACCATTACCCTATCAAGCAGACCCGGGCACCTCAGGAGAGCTGACATGATGAAACACACCCTTTTCCCGCTTGCCTTGCTGCTGCTGTCAACCTCCGCCCCGGCCGACAATTTCGATACGGCACTCGACAAATTTCGTGCCTCAAGTGGTACGAAGAGCTTTTTCGCGGAAGCTTACGGATATGCCCTCTTTCCGACGATCGGCAAGGGTGGAATAGGTATCGGTGGAACTTATGGCAAGGGACGCGTGTACCGAAATAACGCCGTCACCGGTTTGACAGAAATGGTGCAAATCAGTATCGGCTTCCAGTTTGGTGGGCAGGCTTACAGCCAAATCATTTTTTTCAAGAACAAAACTGCCTACAACCGGTTTACCAGCGGCAGCTTTGAATTCGGCGCCGAAGCCTCAGCTGTTGCGATCACACTTGGCGCAAGTGCCCAGACCGGCACGACGGGTACTTCGCAAGTGGCAACGAGGCAAGAACCAGGGACGCATCATCTGCGGGGCACTGGACGGCCGACATGGCAATATTCACCTTGGCCAAGGGCGGTCTCATGTATGAAACGGCAATCGCCGGGCAAAAATTCAGCTATGCCCCTGCGGATGATGCGAGCTGATACCTGCCAGACTAAAGCCAATCACCATTGCGCAAACCCGCTCCTACACATCCCGCAACAGCGGAAACAGCAACACATCGCGAATTGAATCGCTATCGGTCAGAAACATAACGAGACGATCAACGCCGAGACCAAGTCCGGCCGTCGGCGGCATGCCGTACTCCAGTGCCGTGATGTAATCCTCGTCATAAAACATCGCCTCATTATCACCGGCATCCTTCTGCGCTGCCTGGACACGGAAACGTTCAGCCTGATCTTCCGGATCATTCAGCTCGGAGAATCCATTGGCCAGCTCACGCCCCGCAATAAACAGTTCGAAGCGATCCGTCAGCCAGACATCATTATCGGTGCGCCGAGCCAGGGGAGATACTTCTGCCGGATAACCGGTTATGAACGTCGGTTCGATCAACCGGTCTTCGACCGTTTTCTCAAAAATCTCGATCAACAGTTTACCTGAGCCATAGCCATCCCTGATTTCTATGCCGAGGTTCTTGCAAACTTCACCCAGGTATTCCGCATCGCGCAGCTTGTTCCTGTCGAGGGTTGGATTAAACTCGGCAACGGCATCGATAACACTGAGACGCCGAAAAGCATTCGACAAATCGTAGCTCTTGTCCTGATAAGTCACGATACCGTCATCGAACAACATTGTGGCGAGACTACGCAACAGGTTTTCAGTCAGGTCGATTAACACTTCGTAATCGGCATAAGCCATATACAGCTCAAGCATCGTAAACTCGGGATTATGACGTGTCGATATTCCTTCATTACGAAAGCTCCGATTGATTTCATAGACACGTTCGAAGCCGCCAACAACAAGGCGTTTCAGATACAGCTCAGGCGCAATACGCAAATATAAATCACGATCGAGCGTGTTGTGATGAGTAATAAAGGGCCTGGCAACCGCGCCACCAGGAATCGGTTGCATCATCGGTGTCTCAACCTCGAGAAAGTCCATTGTATCGAGGTAAGAACGAATGTACTGAACGGTCCTGGTCCGAACACGAAATACCTGTCGTGACTCCTCATTCATGATCAGGTCCACGTAGCGTTGCCGGTAGCGCATCTCCTGATCAGAAAGACCATGAAATTTCTCAGGCAGTGGACGCAAGGATTTTGTCAGCAGATCAATCTCCTCAGCCCTGACGGATAATTCTCCGGTTTTGGTCCTGAATACTTTACCGCGCACCCAGATGATGTCCCCCAGGTCCCAGCGTTTGAAAGCCTGGTAGATATCTGCGGACACCATATCGCGTTGCACGAAGATCTGGATCTGCCCCGAACGATCCTGCAGCTTGGCAAAGCTGGCTTTCCCCATGACACGCTTGGCCATAAGCCGACCGCCAATACTGACCTCAACTTCATTTTCCGCCAGTATGTCGGCTGAATGATCCTCGTAGGTTTCAACCAGCTGTCCCGCCATGGCTGTCCGTCGACGTCCGTTGGGAAATGCAAAACCGAGTTCGCGCAGTTCATTCAACTTATTACGCCGCTCGGCAATTAACCGATGCTCGGGAATACTGTCATTCATTTACAAACCCTGCTTTAAACTCTCTTCAATAAAGCGATTCAATCCGCCATTCAACACCGCTTCCGTATTGCCCGTCTCGACGCCGGTACGCAAATCCTTGATCCGCGACTGGTCGAGCACATAGGAACGGATTTGACTGCCCCAGCCAATATCAGACTTCGTTTCCTCAACCTGCTGCGCCTCGGTTCTGCGCTTCTGCTCTTCGAGTTCGTAGAGCTTGGCGCGTAGCTGTTTCATCGCCGTAGCCTTGTTCTTGTGCTGTGAACGATCATTCTGGCATTGCACGACAGAATTGGTCGGCAGATGCGTAATACGTACCGCAGACTCGGTCCGATTGACATGCTGACCACCGGCACCACTAGCACGATAAACATCAATACGCAGATCCGCAGGGTTGATTTCAATTTCAAAGTTGTCATCGATCTCTGGCGACACAAAAATTGCAGCAAACGAGGTATGCCGTCGATTCCCTGAATCAAATGGTGACTTGCGAACCAGGCGGTGCACACCAAGCTCTGTCCGTAACCAGCCAAAAGCATACTCACCGACAACATGTATTGTCGCGCTCTTGATGCCGGCAACTTCACCGGGCGACATCTCAATCAGTTCTGCCGAAAATCCATTGGTTTCCGCCCATTTCAGGTACATACGCAACAACATCTCGGCCCAGTCCTGGGCCTCGGTACCACCGGATCCGGCCTGCACATCGACAAAAGCATTCGATGCATCAGCCTTACCACTAAACATGCGCTGAAATTCAAGCTTTTCGATTTCAACTTCGACACCGCTGACATCAGCCTGAACCTCAGCCAGTGTCGATTCATCATCTTCGGCTTCGGCCAACTCCAGTAATTCAGCCGATTCAGCCAGTACATTCGTAACTCGCTCGATATTTTCAGTTACCGCTTCGAGCCCCGAGCGTTCCTTGCCGAGTGCTTCAGCGAGCGCCGGATTATTCCAGACTTCCGGGTTTTCAAGTTCTTTGCTAACTTCAGCCAGGCGGTTTACCTTTTCATCGAAGTCAAAGATACCCCCGTAAAGCAATACTTCGTTGCTGCAGATCTGCAATTTTGGCTTTTATCTGGTTGGTTTCCATTTCATTTCCGACTTTATTGCCTGGTAAGCGCGGCTATCCTATGCGGATTGCATGTGTTCCACAACCAGTTGCGCAGTCCGTCGATTACGATATTCGTTAACATCGAGTCGATAGACAAGCTTCAGTAACGACCCGTCAAAGCCGTCAGGAAATTGCGTCTGGTTGAATATAATAGCCTCGGTCAGACCCTTACCGTCCGGATGACTGACACGGAGCTTCAAATGCGCATCCTTGAGCACCCGATGATCTACAACTTCCAGCACGTTTTCAAACAACGGCTCCGGGAAACCCTGCCCCCAGGGCCCGCCACGTCGCAATTCCTCGGCAAGATCGAGATTTAGCTCAGCAGCAGCCAGTTCGCCATCCGTCCAGATCAGGTCTGGGCCGGTCAGCGCATCCGTGTGCTGCCTGACTTCAGCTACAAAGGCCTGACGAAAGGTATCGAGTCGTTCTCCATCGATAGTCATGCCGGCCGCCATCGCATACCCACCGAATTTATTGACCAGGTCCGGATGTCTGGCCGCAATTGCATCGATGACATCACGAATGTGAATACCTTCAATCGAACGTGCGGAACCTTTGAGCAATCCACCCTGATCGGCTGGTGCAAATGCAACGACTGGACGATGGACCTGGTCCTTGATGCGGGAGGCGACGAGCCCAACGACACCTTCATGCCAATTTGCGTCGAACAGGCAATAAGCATCGTGCCGGTCATCCTCACCAGAGTCCACCAGATTGCGCGTTGCCGAGGCAACAAAATCGCGTGCTTTAGCTTCCATCTGCGCCTGCAGCTGCCGGCGTTCTATATTCAATGCATCAAGACGTTTTGCCAGCTGTAAGGCTTCTGCATCTGATTGCGCCAGCAGACAGTCGATACCCAGAGACATATCTGTCAGCCGTCCGGCTGCATTCAGACGCGGGGCAATCGCATAACCGAGATCGTTGGCCCGGGCATCACGGATATTCCGACCGGCCACCGTAAATAATGCGCGAATACCGGGCCGTGTGCGCCCGCTACGCATTCTCGCCAGACCCTCGGTAACGTGTATCCGGTTGTTGTAATCCAGCCTGACCAGATCGGCGACCGTACCAAGTGCGACAAGATCCAGGCCATCGGCCACGATTGATCTTGACTGACCACGTCCAATCAACCCCCGATCGGCGAGCAACCGGCCAAGCGCTGCCAGGACGTAAAAAGCAACGCCTACACCAGACAGGCACTTACTCGGAAACGGTTCATCGGCAAGATTAGGGTTCACGATCGCAACTGCATCAGGCAACTTCAGGCCCGGCAGATGATGATCGGTTACGATGACATCAATACCCTGCTGCTTCGCACGCTCGACCCCGTCAATACTTGATATGCCGTTATCGACCGTCACAATCAGATCCGGTCGCAGTTTTGCCGCCTCGTCAACAATTGCCGGCGACAATCCGTACCCGAATTCAATCCGGTTCGGCACCAGGTAAACAACATCAGCAAACCCCATGGCGCGCAGGCAACTGATACACAGGGCCGTCGCCGTCGCGCCATCAGTATCGAAATCACCAAGGATGAGAACCCGCTCCTGTCGGACTCGCGCATCGGCCAGACGCATAGCTGCTGCGGTCGCACCTGCCAACGCCCCGACCGGAATCATCTGGGCCAGGGAGGGGACCAACTGATCTGCAGCCGTATTACGTGCTGCATACACCCGCTGCAAAACCGGGTGCATATCGGCTGGAAAACTCTGCAATAACTTAACCGGCGCCACACGCCGGCGAATCAGCCGCATTGCCGACAATTTCACCTCCATGACCAGGTCAGCCGACCGCGGTCAAGCAACAACGCTGGCGCCAATGCACACCGGCCGCTAGTATCCGTGACCATGCAATTCAATCGTGAACAAAGTGGCGGCAATATCATCAGGTCTTTCTCAGCCGGTGAATTACGTATTAACGATGCAATCTTCACTAATCATGTCATCGTATCAACTGACACGATTATCGAAAACTGGTCGCCAGAAAAAATAATGAACTTAAGCATAGCGGATTTCAGCGAAGTTCTGAGTGCCACACCTGAAGTCATCGTATTTGGTACCGGAATCACCCAAACCTTCCCCCCCGGCGCCCTGATGACCGACATCCTGCGCCAGGGGGTCGGCTTTGAAGTCATGGACACCGGTGCTGCATGCCGGACCTTTAATATCCTGGCAGCTGAGCAGCGCAACGTTATTGCCGCACTGCTGGTGCGCTAAAGTCTGGTCACTGTTTTGGCAAATATCGCAGCGGATTGACCGGTTTGCCTGAACGGCGAATTTCAAAATGCAGTAAAGGGCGCTTACTGGGCCCCTCGCCCATCTTCGCAATCAATTGCCCGCCCTTTACCCGATCGCCCTCACCAACCACCAGCTTCTGATTATGCCCATAGGCACTCAGGTAGTTTGAGGTGTGCTTGATAATCAACAATTGCCCGTAACCGGGCAGACCACTACCGGCATAAACGACCTCACCACTTGCCGCGGCATGGACCGGTTGACCGCGCTTGCCCGCGATGTGCACACCCGACTGAGTCTTGGCTGTCGCACCGAACATGGCAATGACCGCTCCATTGACCGGCCATTTCCATGTCACGGGTACAGCAGCAGACTTGCCGGGTGTCGGCGCACGCTGTGTTGACGAGGCGGACTTGTGACGGCCCGTTGCCCGCGATGCGGATGACGCCGCGGTATAGCTGTCTGGTGCAGTCAACCGCAGTCGCTGCCCCTCAAAGATTAACCCGCTGGCACTGAGTTTATTCCAGCCGATCAGGTCACGCTGATCGATACCGTAGCGGAATGCAATCGAATAAACCGTTTCACCCGACTGAACGACGTGTGCTTCCGGCATCCAGCGCAAGGCGCTGCTGCACGCGCCAATAAGCAGACATGCAACCACCGGCAACAGGTATCGAATGAGCACCATCGGATTACGACATTCAAGTGCGCAACACGATGATTGCAACGACAATGATCACGACGATGGCCCAACCAAGCACATCAACATAGCGCCTGAGATTGCGTTCAAACGGTTCACCTCCCCAGTAGATTAATGCGGCGACGAGAAAGAACCGTGCACCGCGGCCGACCACCGACGCGAGCATGAACGGAATCAGCATCATCGACATGGCACCGGCTGCAATCGTAAAAATCTTGTACGGAATCGGCGAAAATCCCGCGGCCAGGATTGCCCAGAAACCCCAGGTAAGAAACCAGTCCTGCGCACGCTCGAATGTCGCTACATAACCTAATTTACCTAACCAAGGCATGACCCAGTCGATTGCCAGCGCACCAATCAGAAACCCGGCTAATCCACCGATGACGGACATCACGGTGGTCAGTAATGCGTAATGCCAGGCCCGGTCACGCCTGGCGAGCACCATCGGTGCCAACATGACATCGGGCGGAATGGGGAAAAATGACGACTCTGCAAAACTCAGACCGCCCAGATACCACGGGGCATGAGGATGTTTTGACCAACTAAGAACGAGTTCGAGTAGCCGGGAAAATAGTCGCGTCACCCGGTACCCTCCAGCAGCGGCACAAATGACACGGTGCACAGGTTCTCCTGCTTCAGACCCTGCTCGGTGCGGGTCACGCGCATGAGTTCCTGACACCCCGCCGGTCCGACCGGGATGATCAGGCAACCACCGACGGCCAACTGATCGAGCAACTGCTGGGGAATCCCCGCCGGGGCCGCCGCCACCAGGATGCCATCAAACGGTGCCTGGCCAGGCCAGCCCTGCATGCCATCACCGTGGCGAAAGCGAATATTCTGAAAACCAAGCTGAGCCAGACGGGTGCGGGTATCCACCATCAGGTCACGGATTCGTTCAATTGAAAAAATCTGCCGCACCAGCGGCGACAGGATCGCTGTCTGATAGCCGCAGCCGGTACCGACCTCCAGAACCTTCAACAGAGGTTGTGACGGATCAATACCATCCAGTAGCGCCTGGGTCATCAAGGCAACGATATACGGCTGTGAAATCGTCTGACCATGACCGATCGGCAGCGCGCTGTCTTCATAAGCGCGACTCTGCAAGGCTTCATCGACGAATAAATGGCGCGGCACGCTACGCACCCGATCAAGTATCTGCAGATTGCTGATGCCGTGGCCGGCCAGCCGCTGCACGAGACGTTCGCGGGTGCGGGCCGACGTCATGCCGATACCCTGAATATTCTGCTTGTCATTCACACTTGTAACCAGGTCGTGAGATGCTCGAGTGCCGCACGCTGGGTCAGATCAAAATGCATCGGTGTCACCGAAACATAACCATTCTCGACCGCGTGAAAATCCGTACCCGGGCCGGCATCCTGACCGCCCCCGGGTGGACCGACCCAGTATAGTAACCGGCCTTTTGGATCACGCGACTCTACCACCCGCTCAGCGCGATGACGATAACCCAGACGCGTCGCCTTGAAACCACGCAAGTCGTCGTACGGCACATCCGGAACATTAACGTTCAGCGTCGTATCCGACGGTAACGGATTATCATCCAGTCGGCTCACGATATCCCTAATTGCCTGACCGGCGGTATCGAAATGATGTGGATCTTCACCGACCAGCGACACGGCAATAGCCGGCAGACCCAGAAAGCGTCCCTCCGCTGCCGCTGCTACGGTACCCGAATACAAGGTGTCATCGCCCAGATTTGCACCATGGTTGATCCCGGCCACCACCATATCCGGATCTTCGTCGAACAACCCGGTCAGGGCCAGGTGAACGCAATCGGTCGGCGTCCCGTTCACAAAATAGATACCATTGCGGGTCTTTCCCACGCGCAGTGGCTTATCGAGCGTCAATGAATGACTTGCGCCGCTCTGATTCCGGTCCGGCGCGACGATAACCAGCTCGGCAAGATCCCGCAAAGACAGCGCCAGTGTCGCGAGCCCGTCAGACTGGTAGCCGTCGTCGTTACTTAGCAGTATTCTCAAGACGTAGGCTCCCGCGTATGAGTAAAAAGGATAAACATAGCAAGACCGAGGATGCAGCGCTATTCCGTAGTGCCGTTGGTCCCGTCAAACCGGTAACAGGCCGGCGGGATGCGCGTCTTCCACCGCAACCCAAACCAAATGCCCGCTTTAGTCGTGCTGATGAGCGAACCGTTCTCGAAGAATCGCTGACCGCCGGACCGGACCTGGCCGAACTGGAAATTGGCGATGAACTTCTGTTTGCCCGCGCCAATATCAGTCGCAAGGTCATGCGGCAATTGCGGCGTGGTCAATATGCAATCCAGGATGAGATCGACCTGCACGGCATGACCCTCGAAGACGCCCACCAGGCCTTACAAGAGTTTATCGGCAACGCCCTGGCACATCATTCGCACTGCGTGCGCATTGTCCACGGCAAGGGCCTTGGGTCCGGTCCGCGTGGGCCGGTACTTAAAAATGGCATCAATCGCTGGCTGCGCCACTGGGATTCTGTAGCGGCCTTCTGCTCGGCACAAACGCGCGACGGCGGGACCGGAGCAGTATATGTATTACTGCAATATAACAAGTAATAACAATAAGATAATAAATTATATTAAAGTTATTACTTGCTCTTATTCAGGCTCTCAACAAGCCGTTTCATAGCCGACTGCGTCTCATCAGTAAACCAGGCCGCGGTCGTTTTATCGACATCATCAGACGTACTTAGCACCTTGAGCAATTCCTGTTTACCGCTCATTCGCGTCGTATTCATAGCAACGGTCGGTAACGCGAGCAGATCACGGAGGAATTCCAGGGTCCTTTCCTCCAGCACATCCGGTGGTACGAGTTCATCAACCAGACCAATTTCCAGTGCAGAAGCCATCAGCATCAGCTGCCCCTGCATACCACCCAGTCGCGCCAGCCGGGTACCCACCAGATCCTTGAATAGATACAGAATCGATGCCGGCAATGGCAAGCCGACCTGCACTTCATTAAAACCGATCTTGAACGTACCGTCTGCAGCAATCCGGTAATCACAGTGTGCCGCTAATACAGCGCCACCGGCCGGACTATGACCGGCCAGCGCCGCTACGACAGGCACCGGACAGGCCGCCAGTGTGTGGCCCGTCCGGAATAATAATGACCAGAAGCGCTGAATTTCACTACGTGACTGACCGAGCAACTCAGGCACATCGATACCGGCACAGAACATGCCGGGCTGACCTGAAAGGATCAGGCCACGTGCACCTGCATCCAGCGCTTCAGCGTAACCGGCCAGGATTGCTTCAAGCAAATCATGATTCAACGCATTGGCCGGCGTCCGATTCATCCGCAACTCGGTTATATCGCCATGCGAAATGATTTCCAGCATGATTAGGATCCTAGATATAGGCCAATACAACTACTCCTGCTTGTCCAGACCAGTATTAACACCAATCAAGACATAGGCGGGACAAAATCGCACGAGGCCGGTAAATATTCCAACAGAGCCAATGATATATGCGGTCATTGCCACTTTACCCGTGAGCACTGAGGAAAAAGCCATCCAGATCAGCGCGCCTCCGATGACAACCCTTATCAATCGATCTGCACTACCAACATTTAATGAAATTTTCATGGTTGCACTCCCAAACAAACTGATGAGCTGTCTCGATCCAATAGACTGACTCTCATGTGGATTATATGAATTCCTCGCTACTCAGGCCACGTCACGAATTCACGCAACAAGGCGGTCGCAAACTGTCCGCGTGCCAACGTAAAGCTCACGATCATTTGTTGATCATCCACCTGCCACTCGAGCTCTCGGGGCCTGATCAGCAGCGGTCGGCGCATCATTCGCAGATCCTGGCTCTCGAGCAGTTTTATTGTTGCCGGATATTGGGTAAAAAATGACCGCTCACACTCTAACGCTTTGTCAGTCGCACGATTTTCACCTGCCCCCCACAGCAACCCGGTCGGTTGCAATGATTGCCCACGTACATCCGGCTCATGGCGAAAGGTGCGCTCAACTTCGTCGTAGACAATCTCCCCGGGCAAAGCCGTTGCTGCCGAACCATCCGAAATACGCTGGGCAAGATAATTATTGAACAATGCCGAACGCAGCGCCGACAATGCAAACGATCGTGACTCCCGCTTCAGTTTGGCCGGTCGCTCAAGATCTCCGAATAAGCCAAGATTACCAGCGCCACGACCGAAACGCTGCGCACCAAAATAATTTGGCAGAAGACCGTCACGTAATACACTTAGCCGTCGTTCAAGTTCGACACAATCTCCGTCCAGATTGCGAATGACGATTCGAAACTGATTGCCGCGCAGCGCCCCTACACGCAGTTTACCCACATGCCGGCGCTGCTCGAGCACCTCAACACCATCGATTGCAAACACTTCAGGATCAGGATCCTCGCAACCCGGCAGATGCAAACTAAACCATTGCTCGGTGATGGCATGCCGATCTTTCAAACCTGCATAACCAACCGCACGATATGACAGGTTGATGGTCTGTGCGAGTTGTTTGGCTACCCAACGAGTGTTCTGGCCGGTCTTGCGCACCAGCAAATACAGGTGCTCACCCGCACCCGTCAATTCGAAAGCCAGCGACTCCCGAACAATGAAGTCGGCCGGTTCAGTACGGATGATGCCCGTTGTTACCGGCAGCCCCATTATGCGCGGCAATGCATTCAGATCGGCGCCCCGGCGAAGACGCAATGCCTCGTCGGAGCAATTCATAATCGTGGACTCATAGCCGACACCACTTGATTATCCAAGCGGAACATCAGAGCAACATCCATTGCCAAGCTACAATAGTGTCGAGGCCTTTTTCCGCCCGGTATGTTTCCGAAACCTTAAAGCCGCTCCTGCGGCGTTTCGGAAACATACCGGGCGGAAAAAGGCCGCTCAGGGAAAAGCCAACAGACTGAGAAACTGACCTGAAAATAACCCAGCCCCATCACTTGGCAGTCTTGACAGCCTCACCGCCCCCCCGCTCTTCAGAAAAGACATAAAACGTCTCATCCTCACCAATCAAGCCAAGATCGCTACGCGCCCGTTCTTCAACAGCTCCAAAACCTCGCTGCAGATCTTCAACTTCCGCCGTCAACCGTTCGTTACGTTCAGCCAGTTGTTCGTTTTCATGGGTCTGCAGTTCAACCTGGGTATGCAACCGGCTGACTTCTGAAAACCCACCATTGGAGATCCATAGCCTGGCCTGTAACACCAGCACCAGGCACAGCAAGCTACCGACAATCAACCTGAAAGCAACTGATTTCCTTAACCTTTCTTTCATAGCGAAATGGGAAATGCAGCGGCGCCCGGGTAACGTGCGGCTGAACCAAGTATCTCCTCAATGCGCAACAGCTGGTTGTACTTCGACATCCGATCCGAGCGACACAAGGAACCGGTCTTGATCTGCGATGCAGTGGTACCAACCGCAATATCGGCAATCGTCGCATCGCACGTCTCCCCGGAACGATGCGAAACGATAGCTGAATAGTCTGCCTTATCCGCCATATTGATCGCCTCAAGAGTCTCCGTCAGGGTTCCAATCTGGTTTGGCTTGATCAAAATCGAATTGGCGATCTTCTTCTCGATACCTTTTGCCAGGATAGCTGTATTGGTCACGAACAGATCATCACCGACCAACTGCACCCGGCCGGCAAGTTTCTCGCTGAGCAGACCCCAGCCGTCCCAGTCCCTCTCATCCATTCCGTCTTCAACCGAGATGATCGGGAAAGCATCGACCAGGCCGGACAAATAATCGGCAAAACCAGCCGCATCGAAACTCTTGCCTTCAGATTCGAGGTTGTACTGGCCCTCTGAATAAAATTCGGAACTTGCGACATCAAGGCCCAGATAAATATCGCGACCTGCTTGCAAGCCGACCGTATCAATTGCTGTCAGGATAACTTCGAGTGCAGCCGCATTGGATGGCAGGTCCGGTGCAAAACCGCCTTCATCGCCAACTGCGGTATTCAGACCCCGGCTTTTCAAGACAGACTTGAGTGCGTGAAATACTTCAGTGCCGTTGTGCAACGCGTCGCTGAATGATTCGGCACCAACCGGCAGGATCATAAATTCCTGTATATCGACACTGTTATCCGCATGCGCACCACCGTTGATAATATTCATCATCGGTACTGGCATAGATGCGGCATCGCCCGGCAACGACTGGAACAAGGGCAACTGTTGCTCAGCGGCTGACGCCTTTGCAATAGCAAGGGATGCAGCCAGCGTCGCATTCGCACCGAGTCGACCCTTGTTGGCCGTACCATCCAGTTCTATCAAGGCAGCATCGACCGCAGCCTGATCCAGTCCATCCTGACCAACCAGTGCAGCGCTGATCTCGCCGTTCACATTGGCTACAGCACGCAGCACACCCTTGCCCTGGTAACGATTCTTGTCACCATCGCGAAGTTCCACAGCCTCACGCGAACCCGTTGAGGCACCGGAAGGCACGGCGGCACGACCGAACGCCCCGCTGGCAAACTCAACATCTGCCTCAATAGTCGGATTACCACGGGAATCAATAATTTCCCGGCCCAGAATTTTTGCAATTGCACTCATAATCGAAGCTTACTCCCTGTCGCTCAATCCAGGATTAGTCCTGGTTTAAAGTTCGATTTCGGCCAGTGTCGATGACTTGGTTACCGCGTCAAGCTCCAGCAAGGTTTCCAGCATTGCTTCCATACGGTCGAGTGGCCATGCGTTCGGGCCATCACTCAGGGCTTGGGAAGGATCCGGATGGGTTTCCATAAACAGTCCGGCGATACCGGCCGCCACAGCGGCACGGGCCAGGACCGGAACAAACTCTCGCTGCCCGCCCGACGCATCGCCACGCCCCCCCGGTAACTGCACCGAATGCGTCGCATCGAAAACAACCGGGCAGCCGGTAGTGCGCATGATCGCAAGTGAGCGCATATCTGCGACCAGGTTGTTATAACCGAAAGCAAACCCACGCTCGCAAACCATGATCTGCTGATTGCCCGTTCCCCTGGCCTTGGTCACAACATTCGCCATCTCGCCCGGCGACAGGAACTGGCCCTTCTTGATATTGACCGGTTTGCCCTGCGCAGCAACGTTGACGATAAAATTTGTCTGGCGACACAAAAATGCCGGTGTCTGCAGTACGTCGACGACGGCCGCAACTTCATCCAGCGGGGTGTCCTCATGCACGTCGGTCAGTACCGGCAGGCCCGTCTGTCGGCGTGTCTCAGCGAGAATACGTAACCCCTCCTCCTGACCAGGCCCACGAAAACTGGCCGCTGAAGAACGATTTGCTTTGTCGAATGATACCTTAAATATCAAGCTAATAGAAAGCTTTTCTGATATTTCTTTTAACTGTCCAGCTATATCGATGGTGAGCTGTTCACTCTCTATCACGCACGGCCCAGCGATCAGGAACAGGCGCTGATCCAATCCTGCCTGAAAATGAGCCAGTCTCATGCGTCTGCAGCCACCGCAAGTTCCCCAGCACCAAATTCCCGCGCTGCGCTGATAAAACCGGTAAACAGTGGATGCCCGTCCCGTGGGTTCGAAGTAAATTCCGGGTGAAACTGAACCGCGATAAACCATGGATGATCGGGAATCTCAATAACCTCCACCAGGTCATCAACAGATACACCGGAAAATTCCATGCCGGCATCATTGAGTTGCTGCAGATAGCGGTTGTTGAATTCGAACCGGTGCCTGTGACGCTCATAAATACGTTCATTACCGTACATTCTGGCCGCATGACTGTCGCTGGTGAGCAGACACTCCTGGGCACCAAGTCGCATGGTTCCGCCGAGATTTGAGTCGGTGTTCCGTTCCTGACTGCTGCCGTCCTGATCCTGCCACTCAGTAATCAGTGCGATGACCGGCTGTTTTGTTGTCGGCTCAAATTCGGTGCTGTGTGCGTCTTCAAGCCCGGCCACATTGCGTGCAAATTCGATGACGGCAGCCTGCATACCAAGACAAATACCCAGGTACGGAATACGATTTTCACGTGCGTAACGAACGGTATTGATCTTGCCCTCGACCCCCCGATCACCGAAACCACCGGGCACAACGATTGCATCAACATCAGAGAAACACTCGATATCACCGGATTCGACCTGTCCGGACTCGACATAGCGGATCTTGACCCTGGTCCGTGTCTGCAAACCAGCATGCACGAGTGCTTCGGCCAGTGATTTGTAGGAATCCCGCAAATCGACATATTTGCCGACCAGTGCAACCGTGACTTCGGCATCCTGACGCTGCTTGGCTGCAACTACAGCTTCCCACTCGGACAGATCAGCCGGGGGCACATCCAGACCAAATTGCTCGACAATAATTTCATCGATGCCCTGATCACGAAGCACCATCGGTAAACGATAAATATCATCGACATCCATGGCCGATATGACAGCGCGCTCCTGCACATTCGTAAACAGGGCAATCTTGCGCCGCTGCTCATCCGGCAGCGGCTGCTCCGACCGACAGACCAGCACGTCCGGCTGAATCCCGATAGAGCGCAGTTCCTTGACCGAGTGCTGGGTCGGTTTCGTCTTGATCTCTGCCGAGGTGGCAATATACGGTACGAGCGTAAGATGCACATAGACAACTTGGCTACGGCCCATATCGACACCAGCCTGGCGAATAGCCTCAATGAACGGTAACGACTCGATATCACCCACCGTACCGCCGATCTCGACAATGCAGATATCCGCATCACCGGCGCCAAGTGCAACGCCACGCTTAATTTCATCGGTCACATGCGGGATGACCTGAACCGTTGCACCGAGATAATCACCACGCCGCTCTTTGGCAATGACACTGCCGTAGATTCGACCGGTCGTAAAATTACTGTTCCTGCCGGCCGTCGTACGTACAAAACGTTCATAATGGCCCAGGTCCAGGTCAGTCTCGGTACCGTCCTCGGTTACAAAAACCTCTCCATGCTGGAACGGACTCATCGTACCCGGATCCACATTCAGATATGGATCGAGCTTCATCATACTGATCTTGAGTCCGCGGGCCTCAAGAATTGCTCCAAGAGATGCGGCTGTAATGCCCTTACCCAACGACGAAACCACACCACCGGTAACAAAAACAAATCGAGGCATGAGCTATCCCAGGTTAATCCAATCGCTAATGACAAAGGAATGTACGGAAAAATGGTGAAGATCAGATCGTACAGTGTTACCTGCAGCAATCGCACAAATTCTGCTGAAATCAGGAAGGATCGACACGGTACTCCAAGTTACCAGATCGCCCTTACCACGACAATGCAAAATCCATAATCAGGCGGGTATCACGGTGCATCCACCCGGCCATTCCAGACCACCTGCGTACCCTTTCCCGCACCTTCCCCACCCATGTCATCAACCTGCCACAGGTCGCCCACAGCAACGAGGCCACCGGTTCGATAGAGAAGTGGAACGTGGCCACGCATCCAGGGTACGACACCCTGCTCCTGGAATAAATTCTTGACTGACTTGTGCTGCCCCCCGGATTCAAAACGTTCACCACCGGTCCGAAAACGAACCACCCAGTCTCCCGGCAGGTCGATATCCGCCCCATCGTAGCGCACGAACTGCAATCCCCCACGCAAGGGACCCAGATCAATACGTCCCCGGCCGTCCCAATCATAGGTATCCGGCAACGCTGCCCCCGCCGGATCCGGATCAAACTCCAACAGGTACAAACGATCACGATATCGGCGCATCTGCGCCCCACCCCATTTGAGTAGCGGCATCCGATCGGGACCGGCAGTCAGCAACTGCTGCAGACCATCACGCAATCTGGCTTCGGCTGGTGGCGCCAATCCACGCTGCCGTACCCAATGCCGGACGACGTTATGGCGTCGCGCCGGGGGTAACCCCCTGAGTATGCTAATCGAGAGCGACTCATCGACCCCACTGCCGGCTGCATCACGTTCAGCCTGATCATCTAGAATCCGCGCAGCCTCGCCACAAAGCCGCGCCGCTCGTGGAATCGTTTCACCGAGACCGGGCCAGTGCTCGCGCAATATTGGCAAAACCCGGTGGCGTAAAAAATTTCGATCAAAGGTCGTGTCGGTATTTGCCGGATCTTCGATCCACGTCAGGCTTTGCGCCCGGGCATAGGCCTCAAGCGCATCACGCCCGACATCGAGTAATGGTCGTAACAACCAGCCCTGACCACATGGCCGACGCAGTTCAATGCTGGCCAGTCCGTGCGGACCGGCGCCACGTAACAGGCGGAGCAATAATGTTTCAACCTGGTCATCACGATGATGGGCAGTCAGCAGGATCTCGCCGTGACCCAGCAAGCCGGTTAATGCGCCATAACGCACCGTGCGGGCAGCGGCTTCCATACCATCATCACTCGCCCTCTCGACCGTAACGTCGCAACAGGTCAGCGGTACGCCGAGCGCAAGACAGAGCGACTGACAGACCACTACCCAGTCATCAGCTTCGACGTGCAGGTGATGATTAACATGAACGGCACGGATGGAATTGCCAGGAAATTCCTGCCCGAGGCGCACGATGGCATGCAGCAAGACCGTCGAATCAACGCCACCACTTAGCGCAACACACCACTCGGACCCGGTAATCAGGTCTTCATGCAGTTGTTGCCGCAGAATATCAAGCATCGTTTTCATCGCCGGCACCCTGGGGCCAACGCACCGCGGCGTCAGGATTCCTTGAAAACACCCAGAGCCTCGAGCCGGGCTGCACGCTGTGACAGCAATTCTTCACTATCGAGCGCTTCGAGTTCATTCAGGTGTGTCGACAACGCATTCTGCAAAGTCTGTGCGGTCGCCTCCGGATCACGATGCGCGCTGCCAAGCGGTTCCGGGATAATTTCATCAACCAGACCAAGTTCAAACAACCGGTCAGCTGTTATACCCATCTCATCGGCGGCTGCTGAAGCCTTCTCGGCACTTTTCCACAGAATACTCGCACAACCTTCCGGCGAAATAACCGCATAGATCGCGTACTCGAGCATCAGAATCCGATCAGCCACACCGATGGCCAGCGCCCCGCCGGAACCGCCCTCACCGACAACGGCGCTGATAATCGGTGTTTTCAGGCGCGACATGGTGAACATGTTTTGCGCAATCGCTTCGCTTTGCCCGCGTTCCTCGGCGCCAATACCAGGATAAGCTCCCGGCGTATCTATGAAGGTAATGACCGGCAAGTGAAACCGCTCGGCCATCTCCATGAGCCGGCGAGCCTTGCGATAACCTTCGGGTTTAGCCATGCCGTAATTACGCAGCACGCGGGACTTCGTATTACGTCCCTTCTGGTTGCCAATGAAAATAACCGCTTTACCATCAAGCCGGCCAAGTCCGCCGACAATCGCCAGATCATCGGCATACATCCGGTCACCATGCAGTTCCTGAAAATCCGGGCTGATCGCCGCGATGTAATCATTTGTATAGGGCCGCAACGGGTGACGCGCTACCTGGGCAATCTGCCATGGGGTCAGATTTGCGAAAATGGATTTCGTCAGCGTCTTGCTCTTGGCCTTGAGGCGGGTAATCTCATCATTGATATTGACTTCAGAATCGTCTCCAACGAAACGCAATTCATCGATCTTCGCTTCCAGTTCGGCGATCGGCTGTTCAAATTCAAGAAACTTCAGATCCATAGAATGAAACCCTAAACGCTGTCGCGATACGTTACAAGAGTGATTCAGGCGGATAAAGCATTCTTGTATATAAACCGGAAACCATTGCTACCGACAATCTCCGCCAGACGTTCACGAAGCTCACGACTTGGCCGCACAGACCACTCGTCGCCCAGGCGAACTCGTGCCTGCGCATTATCACGACGGAAGAACAGGCTGATATCACAGGACCCGGGTCGATAAGGCTCGAGGACCTGTTTCAGACGATCTGCATTGAGACTGCCGTTGCCACCGGGTTGCCATTGAATCACAAGATTCGTAGCGTGCTGCTCAATCAACTTGTCGATGTCACTGATATCACTCGCAGTCAATCGCCAGTCATCAATAAAATCATCAAACCGCAACTTGCCGGATACGACGATAATTGCATGCGCCGTCAGCATGTGACGGAATCGCTCATACGCATCCTGAAACAAGGTAACCTCGATCTGGCTCGTGCCGTCATCCAGATCAAATGTCACCCGACCACCCCGTTTGCGTAAATTGGCAAACAGACCAGCCGCCGCACAGGACTTGCCACCTGTCCAGGGTTTATCCCCCTTGGCCACCGGCCGGGTACTTTTCAGACAGCTGATCGTCCCGGACGACACGAACGGCCCGTCATGGCGATACTCATCAAATGGATGGCCGCTCATGTATAAACCAAGGCTATCCCGCTCCGCCACCAGTTGTTGACGAAACCCCCAATCGGGCAGTGCTTTAACCGGTGTCGCCTGTGTTGCGGAACTGGAACCACTGCCAAACAGATCAACCTGACCCGAATCACGCAGGCGTGCTGCCTGCTCCGCAGCACCGATAGCTGCCGGAACCCGAGCCAACAGACTGGGCCTGTTTGGTCCAAGTTCATCCATCGCGCCGGTCTTGATCAGCGCTTCGACTGCACGTCTGCTGACTTTATGCGAAATGACCCGAAGACAAAAATCATCGAGATCGTGGAATGGTTCAGCCTCTCTGGCAGTTATTATTTTTTCAATTGCGCTGTGGCCGAGTCCCTTGACTGCTCCGAGCCCGTAACGAATCGCTGAATTACCACGAATACTGAACTGATAGCCCGAATCATTGATATCCGGCGGCATCAGATCCAGGTTATTGAGCCTGCAATCCTCTTTCAGAATAACCAGCTTGTCCGTAGCATCCTTCTCCGAACTCAGGACTGCCGCCATAAAGGCTGCGGGATAATGCGCCTTGAGCCAGGCCGTCTGATAAGCAAGCAATGCATACGCCGCTGAATGTGACTTGTTGAAACCATAACCTGCAAATTTTTCGACAAGATCAAATATTCTACCCGCCAGCCTTCTATCTACATCGCGTCCAGCAGCGCCATCGACAAAACTGCTACGCAGTCGTGCCATCTCTTCAGGTTTTTTCTTGCCCATCGCACGCCGCAGAATATCGGCACCACCCAGCGAAAAACCGGACAGCCGCTGCGCTATTTGCATGACCTGTTCCTGGTACAGGATTACGCCATAGGTACTTTCCAGTACCGGTTCAAGATCCGGATGGAAATAATCTATCGGTTGATCGGACTCGCCGTGTTTCCGATTGATAAAGTCATCAACCATCCCTGACTGCAACGGACCGGGCCGAAAAAGTGCAACGAGCGCAACGATGTCATCGAACTGATCAGGTCGCAGTCGTTTCACCAAGTCGCGCATGCCGCGCGACTCGAGCTGGAACACCGCTGTCGTGTTGCAGGCGCTGAGCAGGTCATAGGTGGCCTTGTCATCCATAGGGATCGTGGCAATATCAATCTGCTCGTCCGGACCAACGCATTGCTTATTGATCGTTCTGACCGCATGGTCAATGATCGTCAAAGTTCGCAGCCCAAGAAAATCAAACTTGACCAGCCCGACCGCGTCTACATCATCCTTGTCAAACTGCGTAACAGTTACCGACTCACCTTCAACACGAAATAATGGCGTAAAATCTGTAATCGTCGTCGGTGCAATGACCACTCCACCGGCGTGCTTGCCGGCATTGCGCACCAGGCCTTCGATCTGCATGGCCAGATCAATTGCTGTCCGCACGTCGTCATCGTTCGCGTATAAATCCTTGAGTTCTTTTTCCTGGCTTATAGCTTTTTCAAGTGTGATTCCAATCTCAAACGGAATCAGTTTTGCAATACGATCTCCAAAACCGTAAGGCTGCCCGAGTATGCGCGCAACATCGCGCACCACGGCTTTTGCGGCCATCGTGCCGTAAGTAATAATCTGTGATACCCGGGTACGACCATAGCGCTCTGAAACATAGTCAATGACCTTGTCACGCCCTTCCATGCAAAAATCGATATCGAAGTCCGGCATCGACACACGTTCCGGATTAAGAAATCGTTCGAACAGCAATTCATGCTTAATCGGATCAAGTTCGGTAATTCTCAACACCCAGGCAACCAGCGATCCGGCGCCTGAGCCGCGCCCGGGACCGACCGGGATAGCGTTTTCTCTTGACCAGCGAATAAAATCGGCGACGATCAGGAAATAACCCGGGAAACCCATTTTGGTTATGACATCAAGCTCGACCTTCATACGTTCACGATAAATTGCCGGGGCAGCATCAAAGTCGCTGAGCTGCAAACGCCATATGAGCCCCTGCCGGGCTTCCTGCTCCAGGAATAAGTCAATCGTCAGACCATCCGGGACCTCGTATTCAGGCAGAAAAGACTTGCCGAGCGACAGCTCGGCATTACAGCGCTTCGCGATTTCGACGCTGTTGGCCAGAGCCTCGGGTAAATCAGCAAACAACTCGGCCATTTCATCAGGGCTACGCAGATATTGTTGCTCGGTATAGTCACGGGGCCGATTCGGGTCATCAAGCACACATCCCTGCTGTATACAGACCCGCGCCTCGTGCGCTTCAAAATCTTCCGGACGCAGAAATCGGACATCGTTAGTCGCCACCACCGGGCAACCGTTCGTCGCAGCCAGTTCGACCGCTGCAGCCAGGTATTCCTGCTCATACTGGCGACCCGTGCGCTGCAGCTCGATAAAAAAATCACCCGCAAACAGTTCGCGTAATTCATTAAGCACGCTACCCGCCAGTTCGAGCTGCCCGGCAAGCAGTAACTTGCCAATGTAACCTTCGCGGCCCCCTGACAAGGCCATCAGACCGTCAGTAACCCCTGTCTCGAGCCAGTCACGACTGATTACCGGAACACCGTCCTGTAGTCCTTCGAGGAAGGCACGTGTCAACAGGCGTGACAGGCTCTTATAACCCTGGTTATTTCGACACAAAAGGATCAGGCGCGACGGCTCGTCCTCAGAGTGCACCCGAAACCAGACCTCGGCACCGATAATCGGCTTGAGCCCGGCCTTATGCGCCGCCCGGTAGAACTTTACGAGTGCAAACAGGTTATTCTGGTCAGTCAGCGCCACAGCAGGCATTTCAGCCTTGGCAGTTGCGGCCATCAGGTCTTTTACTCGCAACACGCTATCGACAATCGAAAACTCGGTATGCAGGTGCAGATGAACAAACGATGGCGTCATGCGCAGCCACCCCCGGCTTCAATCGCCTGCCGGACCGGCCTGAAACTGCGGCGATGCGCAGCACACGGGCCATAATGCAGCAAGGCTTCACGATGCTGCGCCGTCGGATAGCCCTTGTGTTGCGCGAAACCATAATTCGGGAAGGCACGGTCAAGATCCAGCATCAGATCATCGCGAACCACTTTGGCAAGAATCGACGCTGCCGAGATGGCCAAACAAGTTCGGTCACCACCAACAATCGTCGTAGTTTGCCCGTGGTACCCGGGTAACTCGGGCGCCCGATTCCCATCGATACATAACTCATCTGGCAACTGGTCCAGCTGTTCAACAGCACGACGCATCGCCAGCATCGTTGCCTGCAGAATATTAATATTATCGATCTCGGCGACCTCGGCTCGGGCGACCGACCAGGCTGCTGCATGACACCTGATCTCGGCGGCTAATGCCGTGCGTCGGCGTGGCGTTAATTGCTTCGAATCACGCACGCCGTCAATATGCTGGTCCGGCGTCAGCACTACAACCGCGGCCACAACCGGGCCGGCCAGTGGCCCGCGACCGGCCTCATCAATACCACCGATGGCGCCCACTTCATAGCCTGAGTCCCTGTCCATGGCCTTGTTCATGAAACGAAAATCATTTCCCATGTCTGTTCAAGATTCTAGCAATCCGGCCAATTTAAGCACGGCTTGTGCTGCACGGTCACCGGCTGAACAACGCAGTTGAGCCTGCAACTGGTCAAACGTCACCAGGAGTTCATCACGCTGCGGCGACGCTTGCATGACAGCCAGAATATTCTTCCCGAGCACTTCGGCCGTCACCTGTTCCTGGAGAAGTTCCGGCACCAGCTGTCGATTGGCCAGCAGATTCGGTAACGAAAAATAAATCACTTTCAAGACACCGATTGCACGCAGCAATTTTGCCGCAAAATAGTTAATCGGTGAGACCCGATAGGCAACGACCATTGGCCGCTTCGATAACATTGCCTCCAGTGATGCGGTGCCGGAGGCAAGCAGCACAACATCGCCGGCAGCGATCGCCGCATGGGCATCACTATCCTGAATGATCACCCGGGCTGACGGAGCAAGTGCATTGAACTGTGACTCAATCATACCGCGCAATACAGCACTGGCGGCCGGCACGACAAAATGAATCCCATCGACCTCGTTGCTCAGCCAGGCGGCGGCCTGCGCGAAATGAGGGCCGAGACGTTCGACCTCGCTAACCCGGCTGCCGGACATGATCGTGACCACGGGACCCGGGCCGATTCCAAGCCGGCGCCGGGCCTCATCCTGATTGACCTCGGGCGGAATCTCATCAGCCAGTGGATGGCCGACAAATTCACCATCAATGCCATGCTGCGCGAGAAACGCAGGCTCAAACGGGAGCAGGCACAGGATTCGATCACAGACCTTGCGCAACACCCGGACCCGCCCCTCACGCCAGGCCCAGACTGACGGACACACATAATGTACGGTGGGAATGCCCGCCCGACGGGCCACTTTTTCGACCCGTAGATTGAAATCCGGTGCATCGATACCCAGCAGCACATCCGGCGGATCAGCCAGCAGACGACGAACCACTGAACGCTTGATGCGCAACAAACGGGGTAAATGGCGGATGACATCAACGAACCCCATCACCGCAAGATCCTGACTGTCGAACCATGCATCGCAACCGGCGGCACGCATCAGGGGCCCGGCAATACCCTCAATTTTCAAGTCGGGACGTTGCGCAAGAGCGCTACGAATGAAACTGGCACCCAACCGATCACCGGAGGCTTCACCAGCGATGACAACAACCCTTGGCATGCAATTACTCGTCAGGACAGCTGCAGCAAGAGAGGCAGCTAGCGGAAAATGCCACGTTCGGATTTATCGAGAAACTCGATTAGAATCGCCAGTTCCGGCTTCTCCGTTACCAACTCTCCGAGCTGGACCCTGGCTTCAACCAGGCGCAGATCCGAACGATACAGAATGCGATAGGCTTCCTTGAGGCTGCGAATCTGTTCGCTGGAAAAATTGTGTCGGCGCAAACCCTCGGAATTAATGCTGCGCGCTTCAGGTGGTTGGCCAAAAGTAACAATATACGGCGGCACGTCTTTACTAATCCCACCGTATGCGCCAATGAAACTGTAGGCACCGATCCTGCAAAACTGGTGGATAGCCGTGAATGCGCTCAGTATAGCGTAGTCGTGAACGTGTACGTGGCCAGCCAGGGACGCACCGTTCGCCATAATAATGTCGTTGCCAACGTGACAGTCGTGTGCAATATGGGTGTAAGCCATGAGCCAGTTATTGTCACCGACGCGAGTCAAACCCTCGTCCTGGGTCGTGCCGCGATTGATGGTGCAGTACTCACGAACCGTATTGCCCGAACCAATTTCAAGACGGGTTGCCTCGCCGGCATATTTCTTATCCTGCGGATCGTCACCGATCGAGCTAAACGGGTAAAAATGATTATTCTGGCCGATTGTCGTCGGGCCCTTGATGAAACAATGAGCGCCTATCTTCGAGCCGGCACCAATCCGGACCCCGGATTCGATTACCGTATAGGGTCCAACCTCAATATTCTCAGCCAGTTCAGCATCAGCGGAAATTATTGCCGTCAGGTGGATCAACTCGGTATCGCTCATGAATTATTCAACTTTTCCTGGTCGGCCATTTTTTCTGCGAGTTTCTCAACCTTTCGCAACCGACGCGCCATCTCATCGAGCTGACTGTAACGGACAACATTCCTGCGCCAGCGACTGATCTCATCGGTCATTGCGGGAAATCCGCCATAGGCACCGGGTTTGTCGATCGAACTGGACACCCCGCTCCCTGCAGCCAACATCACCTGATCACAAATGGACAGATGTCCGGCAATTATGCATGCGCCTCCGATCAAACATCCAGCGCCAACAGTCGTACTCCCGGAAACACCAGCGAGTGCCGCGATAGCCGTATGGGCGCCAATCACAACGTTGTGCGCAATCTGGATCTGGTTGTCGAGCTTGACGCCCGCACAAATGACTGTGTCATCGATAGCACCACGATCGATAGTCGTATTCGCACCGATTTCAACGTCATCGGCAATGTCGACGCCACCAACCTGAGGTACTTTGGTCCAGCCGGCCTCATCCTGAGCGATGCCGAACCCATCAGCGCCAATCACTGCACCGCTGTGCAACAGGCACCGTCTGCCGATACGTACCCCGTGGTACACCGTTACATTGGCCATCAACTGCGTGTCGTCGCCGATCTGTGCGTCACGACCGACGACGCTGTTAGGTCCGATGCTGACACGTTCACCGAGTGTTGCGCCGTCCTCGATGACAGCACCCGCGGCAACCTGACATGAGGGTGCCAGCGTACAACCTTCACCTACTGAAGCTTGCGCATCGATACCTGAGACCAGCGCCAGGGGCGGATGCAACTCCGTAGCTACCCGGGCATAGACAGCATACGGATTCGGCGCCACGATGGCAGCAGTCGGACAGGCTTCAGCATGTTCTGCCGACAGAATGACGGCGGCCGCGGCCGTCGTCTCAAGCTGCTGCCGATATAACTTATTGGCAAGGAATGTGATCGAATCACACCCTGCAGCACTCAGTGTTGCAACATGAGAAACCTGCGCCTCCGGATCACCCTGTAACTCGCAACCGTAACGAGCAGCAATTTCACCGAGGCTAATACTCATCAATTGATCCCGGACACTCGTTTAATCACCGGCAGGTTGTTCAGCATAACTTGCCTTGAGTCCGGCCAGCACCTGCTCGGTGATGTCAATTGTAGTACTGGCATACAAAACGCCCTCACTGACAATCAGGTCATAACCCTGTTCCGCAGCATAACCCTGGACCTGGCGCAGCAATTCGCGCTGCAGCTTGCCGAGCGACTCATTGCGCCGCAGGTTGATATCTTCCTGAAACTCTTGCTGACTACGCGCCAGTTCACGCTCGTCGCGGCGCAGATCGCGCTCAGCATTGCGTCGTTCTTCCGGCCCCATCACTTCAAGGTCTCGCCGGATCTGCTCTTGTCTTTCCTGTAATTCGGTTTGCATGGCAACAACCTCGCGTTGCCGCGGCGCAAATTCTTCCTGGAGACCCTCCATAGCATCGGTTGCCTGCGGCGATTCACTCAACCGACCAACATTAACGAAACCAATCTTGAGGCCTTCAGCTTGGGCGACACCCGACATCGCTAACAAAACTGCCAGGATGACAAACAAAAACTTTATCTGTGTAAACATAAGCACCATCCATTCCTAGAAAATCAAAATGCCCCACCAATAGAAAACTGGAATCGCTCGGTTTGATCACCGAAAGGACCATCGGCCACAAATGGGGCCTGATTCTGTGGAAAGGCGTAGCTAAACCTGAACAATCCCAAAGGCGCAAGCCACTCAGCCGCAATGCCATATGAGTATTTCAGCTCGTCAATATCGAAATCATAACCGATTACGTTGCTCGCATTACAATTCTCGGGCGTTATAAATGAGTTACAGCTGGTATTGTAGAACGTCACATCATCCGTCGAGAATACATTGCCGATATCGAAAAACAACGTAAATCTGGCCCTCGAACGCCAGCCGGCCGGGATCGGCAATATTAGCTGGGTCTGCGAGACCGTCAGCAGATTTCCGCCGTACCGATTGCCGAATGAATCACGGGGGCCAAGACCATTTTCGCGAAAACCGCGCACCGTATTCGGTCCACCAGCAAAATGGTTCCTGAAGGGCGGCAGGGCAGTCGTATCACCAAGCGCCTCACCAAAGCGAACATCTGCTTTTAACGACAGCGTAAACCATCGCGTCAACGGCATATAGCGGAGAAAGGAATAGTTCATCGTGTAATACTCAACATCGGCAATCGGTATCGAGTAGTTCAATATCAGGCTCTGCCGACCGCCCCGATCAGCAAACAACGAACGATTACGCGTATCGTAGATCCAGCCGGCAATAAGTTCGTAGGTAGAGAACTTGGTACCACCTACACCCGATTCGACGAAAGTATTGCCATTGCTTGAAACCCATTCCTGAGCCTGTAGCGTACTGCCCGTGGTCGCAAGCAGTTCCGCCGCATTCCAGCCGAAGCCAAGAACCACGGTCTGAAACTCAGTAAATGGATAGCTGTACTCAACTCTTGCCGACAACGTTTGCGTGTCCAGCTCAGATGCATCTGCTGTGAACTGGGTAATGTCCCGGTAAGCCATGCTCAAAGTACGACTAACACCGTTGATTGTACTGTAAGGATTCGTGTGCGACAGGCTGTAGACAGTTCTGAACTGGCCGGTATTAACATCAGCAGCTACACGCGTACCGGTACCGAAAAAATTGGTATGTACGAAGTTGGCATTAAAGACCAGTTTCTGAGATTCAGAATAACCAACACCGCCGCCAAACTGACCGGGAAGACCTTCCTTGATTTCAAAATCCACATCGACGAGATCCGGCGTTCCCGGTACCGGGTTTGTTTCAACCGTAACTTCTTCGATATAAGGTAAGCGCTGCAACCTGATGCGAGATCTTTCAACCCTGTTATTGGACAGGAAACCACTCTCGAACTGTCGCATTTCACGGCGAAACACTTCATCGGTGACGGAATCAGCACCGTTGAAGTTTATCCGGTGTACATAAACGCGGTTCTTTGGATCAACGTAGAGCGTAAGTTCGACAGTCTTTGCCTCTCGATCAAGCTCAGGCACCGGTTCGATAGTCGCAAACGAATAGCCCTCTTCACCAAGACGCAGACGGATCAGTTCAGTGCTCGATGAAATCAGGCGCTGGGAGTAAATCTGCCCGGGTTTAACCTGCACAAATGGGTTGAGTTGCTGTTCGGTAAGAATCAAATCACCGGCAAGACGAACATCGGATATCTTGTAACGATCGCCTTCGATGATGTTGACCGTGATAAAGATATCTTCCTTTTCCGGCGAGATTGCGACCTGCGTTGATTCAATCGAGAAATCAGCAAAACCGCGATCCATGTAATAGGACCGCAGCGACTCAAGATCACCGGATAACGCTTCACGTGAGTAACGATCATCCTGACGAATGAATGACAACCAGTGAGGCGTCTTGAGCTCAAATGCCTCAAGCAGATCCTCATCTGAATAGGTTGTATTACCGACCAGGTTTATCTGCCGGATTCGAGCACGATCACCTTCAACGATCTTGATTGCAATCCGTACCTTATTGCCGCCAACATCTTCAACTTCAGCCCTGACCTGGGCCGCATATTTGCCCTGGCTGAAATACTGGTCAGTCAAGGACTGTTCTACCTCATCCAGAACCGAACGATTGAATGTACGTCCGGCTTTCAGACCAATATCTGCCAATGGCTGTTCGAGATCCTCGGTCTTGATATCCTTATTTCCCTCGATCGTAAACGATTCGATCGAAGGCCGCTCAAGTACCGCAATAATCAGTGCATCGCCATCAAGGCGAAATTCAACATCCTTGAAAAAACCGGTGGCGTAGACCGCCCGCATCGCTTCCTGAATTCTCTGTCGGTCGAGCGTGTCACCGATATTAACCGGCAGATAATTAAATACCGTCCCATCCGAAATACGTTGCAAACCCTCAACACGAATATCCCGCACGACAAAAGAAGACTGGGCCAGCGAAACCTCGACGAACAGGCAACACGCGAGCAGCATGAATGCTCGCGCACATATCGCTCCAGGGATAGAAACCATACAAAATCGCATCTCTGGCTCAGCCAAAAATACGCGTCAAGTCATTATAAAATGCAAAACTCATTAACAGTAACAGGAATATAATACCCATCTGCTGACCAAAGATTTGCGTGCGTTCGGAGATTGGACTGCCTTTCATTGCCTCTATCATCTGATATGCAATCTGCCCACCATCAAGCATCGGTATCGGCAACAAATTCAAAATACCAAGGCTGATACTGACAATTGCAAGGAAACTGAGGAAGGCGACAGGACCGATACTGGCGCTTTGTCCGGCGAATTGTGCAATATTGATTGGACCGCTGATATTCTTTACCGATACACCGCCGGTCACCATGCTCGCAAGCATCCGCACTGTCAGAGCAATCATGTCCCAGGTTTTTGTTACGGCAACCGAAAACGCAGCAATCACCCCATAACGCTGCTCAGCTCGCATCCCTGCCATCAAATCGTCGACGATCAGCACCGAAGCCCCTATGCGCCCGATCGACTCACCATCATCCTCGGCAACACCAATCTGAATCTCAAATTGGGTTTCATGGCCATCACGCAAAATTGTCGCAGTCATCGTTTGCTCAGGCCGCATACGAATAAACTGGACCCACTCTGTCCATGATGAAATTGGCTCGTTATCGGCAGCAATCACCTCGTCCCCGCTAATCAGTCCCGCTTGTTCGGCAGGACCACCGGGCGTTAACTTATCGATAACAGCCGGCACAACCGGTGACCAGGGGCTGATCCCCAGCCCGGTAAACAACTGCCCCGGTTCAGTTAATTCTGACTCCCGCCCGGCAGCATGCATGACGACGAGGCGCTGACTACCATCCTGACCGGTAACCTGTAGTTCGATATCACCCTCATCGAGCATCTGCCCGAGAATTTCAAGCACTGCGCCCTCCCAGGTTGCCACTACCCGCCCGCCGACCGCGTTGATTTCATCACCGGCGATCACCCCTGCGCGAGACGCGATCGAGGCGGGCTCTACAACCCCGATGACCGGTTTAAGTCCCGGCACCCCGACCATGTACATACACCAGTAGGCGCCAATAGCAAACAGGAAATTCAGTAGCGGCCCGGCTACCAGAACAGCCGTCTTGACCGGGATCGACTGACGATTAAATGCACGTTTCTGCTCGACCAGTGATACGGCACAGTCGCGTTCATCAAGCAACTTGACGTAGCCACCAATCGGAATTGCCGAGATACAGAATTCTGTCTGATCCGGACTATATTTCTTGATCCACAGCGGTCGGCCAAAGCCGATCGAGAAACGTAATACTTTCACACCGGCAAGTCGTGCGACGATATAATGACCCCACTCGTGTACCGCAACGAGAATGGCTATCGCGATGACAAACGATAGGATATTGGTAACAAATCCACCCATCACTTACTCTTAATCATTAGCCAATAATCCGATCCACATTACTTCAAGGACGAACAGCGGTACCGCCGCCGTCACGCTGTCAACGCGATCCAGAACACCGCCATGCCCAGGGAACAGATTACCACTATCCTTGAGCCCGACATTACGCTTGAACATACTGATTGTCAGATCACCAACTACTGAAATTACCGTCACGCTGACCGCCAGCGGAAAGAGAAACCACAGTGACCAATCGAACCACCATGAACCACACCACGCAATGCCGATCGCACCAATAATGCCACCGGCAAAACCCTCCCAGGTCTTGCCGGGGCTTACTCTGGGCGCTAATTTCGTGCGCCCCAGGCGTCGACCAACAAAATAGGCGCCGATATCCGCCGCCCAGACAATCATAAGTAAGAACCATACATATTCAGGACCACGCTCTGGCACCGACAACAATGCAACCAATGCTACCCATGCGGGTATGATGACGAGCATACCGCTGATAGCACCGTTCACGGGGCCGATCTTCGTCGGAAACCGCAGTAGCCTAATAAAGGCGACGACCCACCAGAGCAAACTGAGCCACAGCAGTGGCTGGAGTGAAGCCTGATCAGAAAATAGCCATAATGAAGCCACCATCAAAACCAGCAATAATCCAGTATATGCAGCACGGGCGACAAAGCGCTCAAGCGGTAAAAATGCGCTCCATTCCCAGGCCCCAATCGCGATAAATGCACCGAGCACGCCGATCGCAGCTGATAATGGCAACCGAAAGAAAACAATGAGCAAGATGGGCAGCAAGACCACAGCAGTCACGACCCGTTGTAAAAGCTTGTTCATACGGATATCAGTAAAATTAAATCAAATGCCGTTCAGTCCGCACTGGCTTCTTTTTGATTATCGAGCTGGCCGAAGCGGCGTTGTCGCTGGCTGAAAAACTCGAATGCCGTTGCAAGATCTGTGCTGTCGAAAGCGGGCCACAGCGTGTCCGAAAAATGAATTTCGCTATATGCAAGATTCCATAACAAAAAGTTACTGACACGTTTTTCCCCACCAGTGCGAATCAACAAGTCGGGATCATCAAACGTAGCCAGCGACAAATGCCGTGAAACCATGGCCTCATCAATATCCTCAACGTCAAGTTCACCGGTACTTACCTTGTTTGCAATTTGCCTGGTTGCCTGAGTAATGTCCCAACGTCCGCCGAAGGCGACAGCCAGCATCAGGGTCATCCGAGTGTTTGCCGCCGTCTTGTTTTCAGCATCTTCGATTCGTTTTTGCAGGATGGTTGGCAGATTCTCACGCGCGCCAATAAACCGCAACCGAATCCCGTTATCATGCAAAGTCGCAACCTCGCGCTGCAAAACCTCAATAAAGAGGCGCATCAGTGCATTGACCTCTTCCGCGGGACGCTGCCAGTTTTCACTGCTGAAAGCGAACAGAGTCAAGATCTCAACCTGGGCCTCTGCACATGCCTCGACTATCTGGCGTGCCGACTTGACACCTGCCCGATGGCCGGCCAACCGGGGCCGTCCATTCTGTGCAGCCCAGCGGCCGTTACCATCCATGATGATGGCGACATGACGCGGTATCGAGCCAGCCGGATTGTCAACTTCCTTATTCATCAGTATTTGCTTTAGTACTTTCTTAGAACTCCATGATTTCTTTCTGTTTTTCCTCGCTTATTTCATCGAGTTTTGCAATATGGCTATCGGTAAGTGACTGGATGTCCTGCTCAGCTCGACGCTCCACATCCTCGGAAATCTCTTTTTCCTTCAGCAAATCCTTGAGATCATGAATCGAATCGCGGCGAATATTACGAACCGCAATACGTCCGTTTTCAGTATCGTGCTTGACGAGTTTTGCCAAATCACGACGCCGCTCCTCCGTCAATGCCGGCAGTGGCACACGAATGACAGCCCCGGCTGATGTCGGGGTCAGACCCAGATCAGAGTTCATAATGGCCTTCTCGACAACTGAAATCATTGGCTGCTCCCAAGGCGTCACTGTCAGTGTCCGCGCATCTTCTACAGCAAGATTGGCGACCTGGTTCAATGGCGTTTTGGTGCCATAGTAGTCGACCATAATATGCTCAAGCAGGCCAGTATGGGCGCGACCGGTGCGCATCTTCTTGAAAGTCTGGCGCAACGCCTCAACACTCTTGTCCATACGCGTATCTGCGTCTTTCTTGATATCTTCAATCACTTATCACCCTCCGTGACGCGCCTTAATCACCATTCACCAATGTGCCGATATTGGCACCACCAACCAGTTGCACGAGAGCACCCGGATTATTCAAATCAAATACCCGGATCGGCAGGTTATTGTCACGACACATCACAATGGCTGTCGCATCCATAACCTGCAATTTATCAGCCAAAACCTTGTCATAGGTCAGTTCCGCATACCGTTTGGCATTCTTGTCTTTAACCGGATCTGCCGCAAACACGCCGCCGACTTTCGTGGCTTTGACAAGCATATCGGCATTGATTTCAATTGCCCGCAATGCCGCAGCCGTATCAGTGGTAAAAAAAGGGTTCCCCGTTCCAGCAGAAAATATTGCCACCCGACCCTTTTCAAGGTGCCGGACAGCACGTCGACGAATATAGTCTTCAGAAATCTGATGGATCTGCAAGGCCGACATGACCCGCGCATGACCACCAATGCGTTCAATTCCGTCCTGCAATGCCAGAGCATTGATCATAGTCGCCAACATGCCCAT
Organism: Chromatiales bacterium; assembly: GCA_002688175.1. Classification (GTDB taxonomy): domain Bacteria; phylum Pseudomonadota; class Gammaproteobacteria; order Steroidobacterales; genus SMWD01. The sequence continues at coordinate 30,163 of NZCC01000068.1, read as the reverse complement.
ATGATCGCCGGTTACCCGGTCCATCCCGGCTTCAGACAACCCGGCACCACGGAAAATATTGCCGCCACCCACTACGATTCCGATTTCCACTCCAAGGCTCTGCGCCTCGAGAATCTCCTCGGTGATGCGCCTCAGGGTCTTCGGTTCAATACCGTAGCCGGCATTCCCCATCAGGGCTTCGCCGCTGAGTTTCAATAAAATCCGAGAATACGGTAAAGCAGGCTTATTCACAGTGCTACAGGCTCCGGCAAATCACAATAAAATCCTTGTGACAGTGAGTTTGCAAAGATTCGGGCTGAACGGTGGACAACTCCCGGCACCCACAAACCTGATCTTGTTACGCGACCGACCTGACCAAAACCCATCGTCAGTCCTGACATTAACATTGCTCAGCCGCTGGCCTTGACTTGGGCCTGAACCTCTGCAGCGAAGTCTTCGACCCTTTTCTCAATACCCTCACCCACTTCGAGACGGACGAAACTGTGAACAGTTGCAGAATTGTTCTGCAGCAACTTACCGACATTAATATCAGGATCCTTGACGAACGGCTGCCCGAGCAGCGTAATTTCGCCCAGATATTTGCGTAGCCGCCCCTCAACCATTTTCGCCACAATTTCAGCAGGTTTACCCTCTTGCTCAGCCTGCTCAGACAGAATTCGACGTTCATGTTCCAGCGTCTCGGCAGGTACGTCATCGGCTGAGATGCAGTCCGGGTTCGTCGCGGCAATATGCATTGCAACATCTTTACCGAGTTGCTCATCGCCACCCTCTATATCAACCAGCACACCAATTTTTATGCCATGCAAATACTGCGCAACCTGGCCTTTCGGCGTAACAATTTCGCAGCGACGCACGGCTATTTTTTCACCAATTTTTGCAACGAGTTCATTGCGCTTTACCTCGAAGGTACTACCGTCGACCTCAATCGACATCAGCGCTTCCACATCGGCCGGTCGGTTAGCGAGCGCCAGTTCAGCAGCCTGGCGTGTGAAAGCAAGAAAATTCTCGTCCTTGGCGACGAAGTCAGTCTCACAATTCACTTCAATAATAACGGCACAGCCGTCACCAATTGCCAGCTCAACCCGTCCTTCCGCAGCAATACGGCCGGCTTTCTTCTCTGCTGAAGCCTGGCCTTTCTTACGCAGGTATTCCTGGGCGGCCTGCAGGTCGCCGTCAACCTCTACCAGGGCCTTCTTGCACTCCATCATTCCAGCTCCGGTCATCTCCCGGAGCTCCTTTACCAAACTTGCTGTAATCGCCATAACCTGCTCTCGCTATCTTCAACCCTCTCAATCAAGGGCCGTTACGCCTTCTGCGTGTTGTCTAGGATTTTGTCTCCGGTGGAGTCGTCACATCCGGTTTAGTGTCATCAGCCTCCGGCTCCGCTGCCGCAGCTGATTCCTGCACATCATCTGCGGACGTTTCGGGAGGCGTTTCAACAGCAACATCGGCCGGTGCTTCGGCGCCAGCATCAGCCGGTGCTTCGGCAGCAGTTTCGCCGGGTGCTTCGGCAGCAGTATCAGTTGGCGCATTAGCCGCGGCACTCGCTTGGCGTTTCTCACTGGGATCAGTCTTGGCGGCTGCCCCGGCGCGTGACTTGCGACTCGCGCGTTTTGGCGCTTGCTTGGTCGGTCGCCCTTCAGCATCCAGTTCAACAAACTCATCCTCGCCACCCGGCAAGTCCGGTACCGCGTCCTTGCCATCCAAAATGGCATCGGCAATGCCTGCTGCGTATAAATCAACAGCCCGCATCGCATCATCGTTACCCGGAATAATGTAGTCAATATCATCCGGAGAACAGTTTGTATCAACAATACCGATCACCGGGATGCCGAGAACCTTCGCCTCATGTACAGCAATATTCTCGTGACCAACATCAATGATGAATACGGCATCGGGTAACGACCCCATATCCTTGATACCACCAAGCGTGCGTTCCAGCTTTGCCTTCTCGCGGCGATGCCCCAGAACTTCCTTTTTGGTCAGGCGCTCAAATGAGCCGTCCTCTTCCATGGCTTCAATGCTTTCCAGACGCTTGATAGACTGCTTGATTGTCTTGAAATTTGTCAGCATCCCGCCAAGCCAGCGGTGGTTTACATACGGCATATTGCAACGCATGGCCTGTTCACGCATGGCGTTTCCGGCCGAACGCTTGGTACCTACAAACAGTACCTTGCCGTGATTTGATGTGAGTGTTTTGACGAAGGTGCAGGCAGCCTGATACATCGGGACTGTCTGCTCCAAATTGATAATATGGATATTATTTCGTGCGCCGAAAATAAAGGGCGCCATCTTGGGATTCCAGTACCGGGTCTGGTGCCCGAAATGGACACCCGCTTCCAGCATCTGGCGCATGCTGACCTGTGCCATGATTTTCTCCTGTGTGGGTTGGGCCTCCATACACCCCATACGACAACCTGGCTTTATGGCCAGGCACCCCGTCGAATGTGTCGGTGCATGTGTGGATTTAATTGCCTCAAGGGCGCGCGCTTTATACCATACCCGGGTTCCTGCAACAATGTGTCTGGCCTTGAAGCGCCCGTGCGGCTCTAAACCCATCCATATCAGTTGACCGGGCAACCGGCTGTCGAATTTCGTTACAACTTTGTGTGTGTGAGAAGATAAAACATATTTGGCACACAACTCACCCGGAACCAGCACGAACTGGCACGGCAAACGGACCTAACCGCAACCTATGGCAATCACTTCCAAAACCCCAGCCGAACAAGACCTGATGCGAGTAGCCGGTCGTCTGACCGCGGATGTGCTCGATATGATCGGGCAGCATGTCCAGCCCGGCATATCTACCAATGAACTTGACCAGATCTGCCATGACTATATTGTTGAATCGCAGCAAGCCATCCCGGCACCACTGAATTATCGGGGGTTCCCCAAATCGACCTGTACCTCAATCAACCATGTTGTCTGTCACGGTATCCCCAGTGATAAAAAGCTGCGCAACGGCGATTGCGTCAATATTGACATCACCGTTATCAAGGATGGGTTCCATGGGGACAGCAGCCGGATGTTTCATGTCGGCAAGCCAAATGTGCAGGCACAGCGAACCGCACAAGTCGCGTTCGATGCATTATGGCATGGCATCGATCAGGCCCTGCCCGGCGCCCATCTCGGTGACATCGGGCATGCCATTCAGAAACACATCGAGACTCATCATTGTTCAGTCGTCCGTGAATATTGCGGTCACGGGATTGGACGTGGCTTTCACGAAGATCCCCAGGTTCTGCATTATGGCCTGCCAAAAAGTGGCATTGAAATTGTGCCGGGGATGACTTTTACGATCGAGCCAATGGTCAACGCCGGCAAACGGCATGTCCGGCTGATGCCTGACGGATGGACCGTAGTTACCAAGGACCACTCGCTTTCGGCACAATGGGAACATACCATTCTCATCACCGAAGATGGTAATGAAGTCCTGACCCTCGGAGCTACAGAACGCACTGCATGAAGGATCACACAAACCCCTCAGCTGTAGATCTGACGTTATCGCAACCGGTCGAGGAACTCCGGCTGGCTAATGAAGTCCTGACCAACGAAGTCCTGACCAGTGAAATCCGGACCATTGACGGCGACAAGACCATTGCATGGGAGCGCATAACAGAGTGGCTGATAGCTCCGCAGCCTGAGCAACTCAAGCATGCGCTGGCCTGTGGTAACGCCGCGTTATCACAATTGTTTCTGCATGGTGAATCAGCGGGTCGACTCGTCAGGGACCGCGCTCGCCTCGTCGACCTGGTGGTCTGCTCAGCGTGGAAGCTAACCACTGGTAACACACTGTCTGCGGCAAGTCTCGTTGCAGTCGGTGGCTATGGCCGCGGTGAACTGCACCCACATTCAGATGTCGATGTGTTAATCCTGCTTATTGATGCCGATAAGAACAACGCCGAAGAACCCTTGTCGAATTTCCTGACCCTGCTCTGGGACCTCGGCTTCAAAGTCGGCCACAGCACCCGCACAATAGCTGAGTGCAGTCACGAATCTGAGCAGGATATTACGGTGGTGACGACAATGATGGAATCACGCCTGCTGGCTGGTTCTGAATCATTGTTTGCGGCCATGCAAGCAGCGGTGATGCCGGACCGGGTGTGGCCCGCACGAAACTTTTTCGAGGCCAAACTCAGAGAACAGCATGCCCGGCACCATCGCTATGGTGATACGGCTTATAACCTTGAGCCCAATATCAAGGGCAGTCCGGGTGGCTTGCGAGATATTCAAATGATCCTCTGGGTTACACAACGTCACTTCGGCACCAACAATCTAAGCGAACTGGTCGACCACGGGTTTCTGACTCCGGGACAATTACGCCTGCTACAGCAGGGCCGGGAATTTCTGTGGCGTCTTCGTTTCGCCCTGCATGTACTGACCAAACGCGGTGAAGATCGCCTGCTATTCGATTACCAGATAAAAATTGCTAATCTGTTCGGTTACAAAGATGCAACCTTCATGCTGGCTGTCGAGCAATTGATGCAGCGTTATTACCGTACCGTCATGGACCTGAGCCGGTTGAATGAGATGCTTCTGCAGCGGTTTCAGGAAGAAATCCTGATGAATCCCGAAGTCATGCCCAAAGAATTGACCGAGCGATTTCAAACCAGGAACGGTTTTCTACAGGCTGCCGACAACGAGATCTTCGAGAAAACGCCATCCGCCCTGCTCGAACTTTTTTTGCTGCTGCAGCAACATCCAGATCTCAAGGGTGTCAGCGCGTCTACGATTACCGCAATCAAGCGCAACCTGCATCTGATCGATGATGAATTCAGACAGGATCCACAAAACCACGAACTGTTCCTGCAAATTATCAGCGCGCCCGAAGGCGTCACGCATGAATTACGGCGTATGAATACCTACGGTGTACTGGGTCGCTATATCCCGGCTTTTGGACGCATCGTCGGCCGCATGCAATACGACCTGTTTCACAGTTACACGGTCGATGCTCACACCCTGTTTGTCGTCAGCAATTTACGCCGTTTTGCGCTTTCACGTTTTGATCATGAATTTCCAAGCTGCTCTGAGATCATGCGAACGTTACGGAATCCAGAAATTGCTTATCTCGCCGGACTATTTCATGACATTGCCAAGGGCCGTGGCGGCGATCATTCCAAACTCGGCGCCGTCGATGCTGAATCCTTTTGCCTTGAACATGGCATGGCTCGGTACGATGCTCACCTTGTCGCCTGGCTCGTTCGCCACCACTTGACGTTATCACTGACCGCACAAAAAAAAGATATCAGCGATCCAACCGTCATTCACGAATTTGCCACAACGATCGGCGACGAACAACATCTGGATTACCTGTATCTGCTGACCGTAGCCGATGTGCGGGCCACCAACCCGGAACTATGGAACTCGTGGAAAGCACAGCTGTTGGAAGGTCTGTACCGATTGGCCAAGCAGGCGTTGCGACGTGGTCTTGCCAACCCGATCGACAAAGATGAACTCCTCACTCAGCGAAAACATGAAGCCCGCATATTGCTGACTCAGGCAGGGCTGAGTGATGAAGAAATTGAGAACGTCTGGAATTTCTTCACCGATGAATATTTCCTGCGCTGCCGGCCAGAAGAAATCGATTCACACACACGTTTATTCGCCCGAGAAGCGAGCAACCAGCCAACCATCATGGTTGACCTCATGGAGCAGGCATTTCATGGCGGCACGGCCTTATTCTTGTTTTCACCGCAGCAATATTATGCATTTGCAACCTCGACAGCTGTACTGGATGAACTCGGCCTGAATATCGTAGATGCCAGGATCATCCCACTGCACAACCAACTTCAACTGACAACATTTGTCATCATCGAACAAAGCGGTGAGCGGATTTTAGATCACGCGCGACTTGAACTAATCAAGAGTCGTCTGACCCGAACCCTGGCCTCCAGTCCCGACATTCCGGTAACCGTAACGCGCCGCGCACCCCGTCAGGTCCGTTTATTCGATACCGCGATACTCGTAAGTTTTGTACAGGATGACGTCAATCGCAGAACGATCATGGAAATCGTTGCCGGGGACAGGCCCGGATTGCTGTGTGAAGTCGGACAGATCTTGCGCAGCCATGAAATTGTTATTCAGACGGCGAAAGTACTGACCATTGGTGAGCGGGCAGAAGATATATTCTACATCACCGACCATTCGGGAAATCCGTTATCAGCCGCTGCCTGCGATGAACTGGAATCAGATTTGCTCAGCGCATTATCAGATACAACGATGTGATCGCCGAATACCCTATAATTCCGTCAACCAGAACCGGATAACCAGCATGGAAGACCTCAAGACCACAATTGAAACGGCGTTTGACGAACGAAAAGCCCTTGACCTCAGCAATCCTGATCCAGAGCTTCAGGCCAGCATATTGACGGCCATCGAACTTCTCGATAGCGGCCAGGCCCGCGTAGCGGAGAAAGGCCCGGATGGCTGGATCGTAAACCAGTGGCTTAAAAAAGCTGTACTGCTGTATTTTGGCATTGAACAGGGCCGATGCATCGACGGAGGCCATACCAACTACTTCGACAAAGTACCCTTGAAATTTACCGGCATGACCCAGGCTGATTTCGATCAGGCCGGCATCCGGGTCGTACCAAACGCAGTAGCGCGCAAGGGTGCATATATCGCGCGCGATGTCGTACTGATGCCCTCCTACGTCAATATCGGCGCCTTTGTCGATAGTGGCACGCTGGTAGACACCTGGGCCACGGTCGGCAGTTGCGCGCAAATTGGCAGAAATGTTCACTTGTCCGGCGGCGTGGGCATCGGCGGCGTGCTTGAACCCATCCAGGCCGGCCCGACCATCATAGAAGACGACTGTTTTATTGGCGCCCGCTCGGAAATCGTTGAAGGTGTCATCGTCGAATCAGGCGCCGTCATCTCGATGGGAGTCTTTATCGGCCAAAGCACACGAATCTATGACCGGGACAAAGATGAAGTTATCTATGGTCGGGTCCCGGCCGGATCTGTCGTTGTACCGGGAACGCTACCGTCAAGCAAAGGTAACTGCAGTCTCTACGCCGCTGTCATTGTCAAACGCGTCGATGCCAAAACCCGTGCCAAGACAGCCATCAATGATCTGCTGCGTTTAGAATGAAACGGATTGCATAAATCATGACTGATGCGCTGGAATTCACTCAGCAACTGATCCGTCGGCAATCGGTAACACCCGATGATGACGGCTGCCAGGAACTGATTGCCGAACGCCTGAAAAAAATCGGCTTCGAGTGTGAAACACTCAAATTCGGTGATGTGACAAATCTCTGGGCACGACGCGGGCAGTCGGCGCCAATATTTTGCTTTGCCGGTCATACTGATGTCGTCCCATCCGGACCGGAAGATCAATGGGACTCCAACCCGTTTGTACCGGACATTCGTGATGGCATCCTCTACGGACGTGGCGCGGCCGACATGAAAGCCAGTCTCGCAGCCATGGTTGAGGCGACGGAAGAATTCATCAACAGCCATCCACAGCATCCTGGCTCAATAGCCTTTTTGATCACCAGCGACGAGGAAGGCCGTGCCCGTGAAGGCACGAAGAAAGTAATCGAAACGCTGGATGCACGGGGTGAAAAAATTGACTGGTGCATGATCGGTGAACCTTCCTGCAACGAACAACTCGGCGACACGATTCGTATCGGCAGACGCGGATCACTGAGTGGCATGTTGACCGTACACGGACAACGGGGCCACATCGCTTACCCGCAACTGGCTGATAATCCTATCCAGCGTTTTGCCCCGGTACTTGCAGATCTTTATGGGCGAATTCTTGACAGCGGCAACGAGTATTTTCCTCCAACCAGTTTTCAAGTTGTAAAGATCGAAAGTGACAGCGGCGCACCGAATGTCACACCCGACTCTCTATATACCCGTTTTAATTTCAGATTCTCGACTGTGTGGGATCACAAACAATTACAGGAGTTCGTCGAAAAGCTACTTGATAAACACGGGCTCAACTATTCCCTGAAGTGGCATTTATCCGGTGCGCCGTTCCTGACGCCCGATGACCGGCTGTCACAGGCCACGCTGCAGGCTGTTACCGAGATTACCGGCCTGACACCCGAGCTATCGACCGGCGGCGGCACCTCTGACGGGCGCTTCATCGCACCGAGCGGTGCGCATGTTGTTGAATTCGGGCCCGTCAATAAATCGATTCACAAAGTGAACGAACTGATTCGGGTTGATGACATCGAACGGATTAAGAATGTCTATTTAAAGACTTTGCAGATCATGTTGGCTGACGATTCGTCCAGTTAAGCCATACGCCCCAGCCACCCAGCGCCAGAAAACAGACCAGCGTCCAGGTCGGCATGGATAATCCCAGAAAGCGCCAGACAACCTCAGCACACTCTCCTGAGCCGGACAGGACCATATCGAGTACCTCGAGCATTGGAAACGTATCGACCATGAAATCCAGCCCGGGGCCACACGCGGGTACCTGATCTTTCGGCAGATTCTGTAACCATACGTGACGACCGGCCACGCCAACCCCCGCCAGGGCCGGAGCAGCCAGCATCACGGCATAGATACGCCGACCTATCCTGCCCGCCGGGTGAATGGCAGCAAGCAGGAACACGCCACCCAGCGTGATCAGCGCAACGCGTTGAAATATGCATAACGGACATGGCTCCAGGTGCAAGACATGCTGTGCGAACAAAGCAAATCCCATCATGCCGGTACAGGCAATGAAGGCAGCGAAATTACCGATGCGTGGCTGAAAAAGCAGTGTACGCAGTGTATTAAGGGTATCGATGATCATGATTCACAGAATATCTCTCAATACGTAACTTTGTCACGTATATAGTTTGGCAGCGCCTCTGCGGCGGCAACCGTTTGGCCGTCACGAAACTGTTGGCTCGCCAGCACAAGCAGATCGTCCGCCGATGGCTCAAGAGTGAAATCTGATCCGACGATCTGTGCCGGGTGATTTTCAACCAACGCCGGGTATACGGACCAACCCGGGCCCGCGGCAAAAAACTGCAGGTCTGCTGACAACCTGAACTGTTCAGGGTCGACCAGGCGGTCCGGTACTACCTCCTGCAGCCCGGTTGAAGGATTGCCGGTATAAATACCCAGATAGGCTTCACCCATACGCGCATCAAAACATGGCACAACACAATCGACACTGTGCCTGCGTGCGGCACCGGCAGCCAGCGAGGCCAGGCTGGATACCCGGGCAACCGGTATGCCAGCACCGTAAGCAAGGGCCTGGGCAGCAGCCGCAGCAACGCGCAGACCGGTAAATGCACCGGGACCACAACCGAAAGCAATGCAGTCCAATGCCGCGAGTTCCAGCCCCAGATCATCCAGCACTTCGCGAACACCCGAATAGATTTCACGTGACTGCATTGACGGAACCGGGTATTCACGACTGGTGGTTTGCGTGCCGATGCAGGCAGCCACACTGCCGACGCCGGCCGCAAGTTCGATCGCCAGGCAGGTAAACGCCTTTTGTGCATCCTGCGTCATGATTCAGTGACTCCGTGCGCCACATAGAATTCACGAATCATATCCAAATCCCGAACGACTGGCATCGGCGGCAAACTCGACATAAACACTCGACCGTAGCTTTTTTCAGTCAAGCGCGGATCACAGATCATGACAACACCATAATCGTCATAGTCACGAATCAGCCTACCGACACCCTGCTTCAGGCTCAGCACAGCCTGCGGTAACTGGTAATCACGAAACGGGTTGCCGCCCTGGCTGCGGATAGCCTCGAGACGGGCCGCAAGTAGCGGATCACCCGGTGAAGCAAAGGGCAGCCGGTCAATCGCAACCAGCACGAGATCATGACCGCGGATATCAATCCCCTCCCAGAAAGTTGCCGTTCCAAGCAGTACCGCTCGTGGCTGACCGGCGAATTGCTCAAGGAGCCTGGTTCGCGGCTCGGTGCCCTGAACCAGCAAAGGAAAATCAAAATCCGAATCATCGCTCAGTATTTCAGCCGCACGACGTAATGCCCGATGACTCGTGAACAACAAAAAAGCATGGCCGCCACTGGCAATGACCGCGGCACGCATTTCAGCGACGGCCCGATCCGTAAATTCAGGATCATTTGGCTGGGGCAGACCCCGGGGCAGATACAGGCGGGCGATATCAGCAAAAGGAAACGGACTCGGAATCTGCCGAGTCCTGACGTCCTGCAAGCCAATACGACTGATAAAGTGCTGGAAATTATCCCGAACCGCCAGTGTCGCCGAGGTAAAGACCCAAGCCGCGGGGCGTGATTCGAGCAAGGCACCTAACTCCTCCGCCGTATCCAGCGGCGTGACATTAGCCGTAAAAGTACGCCGGGCCAGCCTGATCCAGCGCAAACCCTGGTCATCCCGTGCAGAGACAATTGCCTCGAATGCAGCAAACATCGCCCCGGCCCGCTGCCGACATCGCTGCAGACCCGGACTTGAATCCTCAATCGCAGCCAATTCCGAGCTCACCCCATCCAGCGACGCACCGAGCGTATCAAAAGCGGACTTGAAATCATCCCGGGTCGCATCCCACGGCAGGTTTGCCACCCCATCACTCAGCGTCAGTCGTGCATCAGCAGCAGCCTTGCGCAGTTCATCGAGCGCCTGTTCGAGCGGTCTGTCGAAAGCACCACCGCGAACCAACTCGCTGCGTACATCACCCGCAAGATCAAGCACCTGCCCGGTACCGAATCCGATCGTGAAAAAGCCCTGGGCAACATCGGGAAACCGGTGCGCCTCGTCGATGATGAGCGCATCGGCGCCCGGCAAGAGTTGCCCAAAACCCTCTTCCTTCATCGCCAGGTCAGCCATCAGCAGATGATGATTAACCACCACCATTTCAGCCTCACGGGCTGCATGCCGGGCCGCCACAACATGGCAATCATCGAACAGCGGGCAACGTGAACCGAGGCAGTTATCAACGGTGGAGGTCACGCGGGGCCACAGCGGTGAATTTTCAGGTAATTCGCTAACCTCGGCGGTATCACCGGTCAGGGTCCGCTCTGCCCATTGCCTGAGCAGCTCGATATCGGCACCACGACTCGGCGTCGACGATTCATCGGCTGCACTGGTCAATTGATTCAGCCGATACAGGCACAGATAATTTGATCTTCCCTTCAGTAACTGAGCATCGACCGGCCGCCCCACAGCCTTGCCTATCATCGGCAGGTCACGATGAAACAACTGATCCTGCAGCGTTTTGGTCCCGGTTGAAATAACGATTCGCAATCCAGAATCAAGGGCTGGCAACAAGTACGCCAGAGTTTTCCCGGTACCCGTGCCCGCTTCAACCACAAGACTGTGACCCTCGACCAATGCTTCAGCAACATTCTGCGCCATGGTCAGCTGCTCGGGTCGCGGCCGAAAACCAGTCAGACACGCCGCAAGCGGACCCTCCGCACCGAACATGGCGGTTAAATTAGCATCAGTCATCGTCAACACAAGAAAATATCAAATTAAATATCAGAAGCTTACACATATATCCTAGTTTCAGATTCAACTACAAATCAGACCGGATCCGATCCATCCAGCCATCCTGCTGCGGTTGTCTGATCTGAATTGTCGCATCGGAGCCCAAAACAGGCCCAAATCGGGCTGACCACCGACGACGCATCTGTATAATACGCTTTCCCTGCAGCGGGCCCCTGAATAATTACACGGACGATAAAGCACAGGCGCCTCTTTAATTTACTCTGCACACACAGAACGGCAATACCTGCCGAGGAATGGTATGACGACAAGTAACGAATCACTTCAGCAATGGGTCGACGAGGTCGCCATGCTGACAAAACCGGACAATATCTACTGGTGTGATGGCAGTGAGACAGAATATCAGGGCCTGATCAATCAGATGCTCGATAGTGGCGATCTGATCAAACTCAATGACAACTACAAGAACTGCTACCTGCACCGATCGAATCCAACCGATGTCGCACGCGTTGAACACCTGACCTTTATCTGTACCCCGGAAGAAGAAGACACCGGACCGAATAATCACTGGATGCAACCAACTGATGCCCACATGAAGATGGATGACCTGTTCTCTGGCTGCATGCAGGGACGCACGATGTATGTCATTCCGTATTGCATGGGTCCGATCGATTCATCGTATTCTCGCTGTGGTGTCGAAATCACCGACAGCCCCTACGTCGTTGCGAACATGAATCTCATGACCCGGATGGGCCAACCGGCACTTGAACGAATCGAGCAAGAAGACCGGTTCGTACGTGGCCTGCACTCAACCGGTGAACTCGATCCTGAGCGACGATTCATCATGCATTTCCCTGAAGAACTGATGATCCAGAGCTTTGGCTCAGGCTATGGCGGCAATGCCCTGCTGGGCAAGAAATGCCATGCCCTGCGCATCGCCAGTTCACAGGCACGCACGGAAGGATGGCTTGCCGAGCACATGCTGATTGTCGAAATCGAGAATCCAGAGGGTGAAAAGCATTACCTGGCTGCCGCATTCCCATCGGCCTGCGGCAAAACCAACCTGGCCATGCTGATTCCACCCGAGTCTCATGCCGGCTGGAAAGTTCGTACCATTGGCGATGATATCGCCTGGCTGCATCTTGACGAAACCGGCCAGCTGCGTGCCATTAATCCCGAAGCCGGTTATTTTGGCGTGGTTCCGGGCACCAATGAGAACACCAACCCTAACGCTTACAATACGATCCAGAGTGACACGATCTTTACCAACGTCGCGGTTACGGCAGACAACGAACCCTGGTGGGAACAAAAAACCACCGGCGTGCCAACCATCGACTGGAAGGGCAACCCGTTTACCGGCGAGAACGGTCCAGCCGCGCATCCCAACTCCCGGTTCACGGTATCGGCCAGGAGGAACCCCGCGTACTCACCGCTGGCTGACGATCCGGCAGGTGTGCCGATCAGTGCGATTATTTTCGGTGGCCGACGCCGTACCCTCGCACCCCTCGTCTACCAGGCCAAAGACTGGAACCACGGTGTACTGATCGGCGCTGGTGTCGCCTCTGAAACGACTGCGGCCGCAACTGGCGAGGTCGGCGTCGTGCGTCGCGACCCCATGGCCATGAAGCCGTTCTGTGGTTACAACTTTGCTGACTACTGGGATCACTGGCTGCAATTTGGCGAGCGCTCGGACAACTTGCCAAAAATATTCCATGTCAACTGGTTCCGCCGCGATGAAGACGGACGCTTCCTGTGGCCCGGGTTTGGCGAAAACCTGCGCGTTCTGCGCTGGATTATTGATCGTTGCGAAAACCGTACCGAGGCTGTTGAAACACCGATCGGTTACCTGCCACATGCCGAAGACATCGACACCGAGGGACTCGACATGCAGCCAAGCGATATGGAAACGTTACTCGGTGTCGATAGCGCAAGTTGGCGCGATGAAATGCAGGCTATCGGCAAATACCTCCAGGGATACGGGAGTCGTTTACCGGAGAAACTGAGTGCTGAGCACCGGAAAATTGCTGAGTTGCTTGACTGAACCCCGGGTTCGCGGCTGAAGTCGCCCCGCAGGCGGTATATTCAAAGAATCTCGTAGGCTATTGCTAGCACTGAACCTTTCGCTGCCACCTTGCCCAAACCAATAACGCCGCTGCCTGACAACGGCGTGCTGTCTCGGCGAATATAAAATTCCTCGCCGTCCTCGCGCTGCACGAAGGTGCCATTGGTACTCTTGTCAATCAGCATGAAGCGATTCTTGTCACACTCGATACGAGCATGGACGCGGGATATCAACTTCCCTTTGACCACGACATCATTCTCATCCGCTCGCCCCAGTGTCGCGGCGACCAAACCATCCTCACCCATTACAACCTCTTCACTACCGACGCGAAGATATAGTTTGCTGGTTACTTTTCCGGCTGAAGCGTCCATCATGATGGAGGGCAACATGCTCGTGGCCTCTTCCGGTTGCCAGAGCACCTCGAACATGGCGACCTCATCGGACTGACCGCGTACAATTGCGAGATCAATCTGCCGCGCGAGTGCCCGCCACTCACCACTGAGCTGCTCAACAGTGACAGCCGTCGTAATGATCTGCCCGGCCTTTGCCTGAGAGGTCATGCGGTTCGCCGTATGCACGGCAGCACCAAAAATATCCCGGTCCTCGACGATGACGGGGCCATAGTGACTGCCGATGCGAATCGACACGTGGGTACGTTCCGGGGTAATTGAATCGCTATTCGTAATGCGCTTTTGCATCTGGCTGGCAGCATTCATCGCATCATCAGCTGACGGGAATATCGACATGACCTCATCACCCATGGTCTTGATCACAGAACCACCGTATTGCTCGGTGGCTTCTTTCATGATCGTGACACATTGCTGCACGGTCGTGCGCGCATCTTCGTCACCCAATACCTCGTACAGGTGCGTACTGCCAACCACGTCCGCAAACAAAATCGTGACGTAAGTTTCTTCTTTGATACTGTCTAAACTAGTCGCCATGAGGTCTATGACAGATTCCAATCTACCGGTTGATTATATGCCAATTCTCTGATGCGCTGCAGTGCCTGACCGGCTGGTCATTCCTGAGTGTTTTCAGACCGTTATCGTACTATGCTCTATTTCTCTGCCACCAAATACGCAATCCAGCCGGCATCAGCCTCGCCATGTGCATCGGGTGTAAATACCCCGTCACCATCACCGTCTTCATCGGTTCCTTCCCAGTATACGGTAGGGTTCTTGAAGCCGGTTTCGCTCAACATCTCAAGAATCTCCGGCAGGGTCCACAAACGCCAGGTATATGAAAATGCCTTTTTCAGCTTCGAACCATCGGGGAACTTGAAGTGAATATGACATTCCATCTCACCGGTAATCGGGCTGTACCGTTTCTGGTGCCAGACATAGGTAAATTTGTCGTATTTCGTCTTCTCTTTCATTTCCTCAAAGGCTTCGTAACCGCCAAAGGCGTCGAGAAAAAATATTCCGTCGGGTTTGAGCGAATCGTAGATTGAACGAAAATACTGCTTCATCAGTTCGCGTTGCTGAAATATGAAATAGCTGAAGTTGAAAGCGCCTACGACGTCAACCGGTTCGGTCTTGACTTCAAGAACATTTTCTTCAATCAGTGTAATGCGCTGTTTTTGCTTGCTATCAAGCTTGTCCACCCGGTTTTCAAGCCCCCACGCCAGCACACCCGGATCAAAGTCGACACCGATCGATGTATGTTCCGGACTCAGGCGCACCCATTGACAGGCTGCACTGGCGGTACCGCAAAAATCTTCGCGAAAACTCAGTGCGGTACGCCCGCGAATGCTCTTGAATGTCTTGGAGACAAATTCACATTCTTCTTCCACACACTGTACGGACTCTTCATAGAGTTCGTGCCGGTCGGCCAGTTCGGCCATGGTTGGGTTCTTTTGCCCGTTGGTTTTGGGAAGATCCTGTTGTCTTACGGCCATGTGCTGCTTCAATCCTTTTTTCTGAAAATCTATAATCCGCCGCTAACGACGTTGCCTGATAACCTGCAGTGTCGCTCAAGATGGTCTTTGCATTCAAGCTGCAATATCAAAAACACTCAGCGAGTTCAGCAGAACCTCGGGACCAGCTCCGGATTGCTGGCCTTTCTCACTGATATAACGGCGCCAGCGTCGGGCAGCAGGCTGGCCGGCAAATAATCCAAGCATATGCCTGGTGATATGGTGCAAGCGCACCCCGCTGGCCAGCTGTCTTTCCGCATAGTCGGCCATGCTTCTGACGATGTCATTCCGTTTTGGAGGATACCAGTCGGTGCGGGGTGTCGAGATGGTGACCTGCGCCTGCAATTCAGCAAGAAGATAAGGGTCCGAATAAGCTTTACGCCCGATCATGATGCCGTCGACATGTTCCAGATGCTGGCGCACATCATCAGCGCTGCCGATCCCGCCATTCAGCACGATCGTAAGGTCGGGAAAATCTTGTTTGAGACGATATACGGTTGCGTATTTCAGCGGTGGAATGCTGCGGTTCTCTTTCGGACTCAGGCCCGTGAGAATTGCTTTTCGTGCATGAATAACAAAATAATTGCATCCGGCCGCCGCGACAGTCTCTATAAAAGCAGTTAAAAACTCGTAGTCATCCCTGTCATCAATGCCGATCCGGGTCTTGACCGTGACCGGAACCTGCACTGATGCCCGCATCGCCGCCACACAATCAGCCACGCGCCGTGGTTCAGCCATCAGGCAGGCGCCGAACCGACCGGATTGCACACGGTTACTGGGACAACCAATATTCAGATTTATCTCATCGTAGCCGAAGCCGGCTGCAATGCGTGTCGCCGCCTCCAGCGTGTCGGGTTCGCTGCCACCCAGTTGTAATGCAACCGGATGCTCGAAAGGATCAAAGGCCAGCAATGGGTCGGGATCACCATGCAATATCGCCTGATCAACCACCATCTCGGTATACAGTCGTACATCCGGACTCAACAGCCGGAAAAAGTACCGGCAATGCTGATCGGTCCAATCCATCATCGGTGCAATTGATATACGGCTGACCGATTGCTTGTGATGGTTATCATCCGTCACGGCTCGTCACTTCTTTTCATGCACCGAACCAACGGCAGTTTCTTTAATCAGAAAGGCTACAACAGCGCGCAACGCCGCCTCTTGCGTTTCGCCAGCGGCAATAGCTTCTTCATATGCTGCGACCTGCCGATGCGCACTGGAACCCCGTGCAATAATTTCACGAACCCGCGCAACCTCAGCCTCACAGTCAAGAGCTGCAGCATCCTGTTCGATAAGCGACAATAATTCCTCGACCAGCTCGCTGAATGGCACGAGTCGGCCGCGGGCCAGATCAAGCAACGAATCATCCGTTCCGTAACGCATTGCCCGCCAGCGATTTTCATACAACAGCATCGCGTTGTAGATCCGCCAACGCTGATTTTTGAGTCGCAATCGATACAACATACGCAGCAGGCACACGGTCAGCGCTGCCAGCGCGACAGCATCGTCAAGGCTCGTACAAACATCGAAAATCCGTGTTTCCAGTGTCTGATATCGAGCGCTCGGCCGTATATCCCACCAGATTTTTGTTGCATCCTCGAGCAAGCCGGCATTGACGAGAATATCGACATGGCGTTGATATTCCACGTAACTCTCAAAACGTTGTGGCAACCCGGTTCTGGGCAACGCATCAAAAATCGTCAGGCGATAAGAGCGCAGACCAGTATTAATACTCTCCCAAAACGGCGAAGAAGTACTCATCGCCAACAAGTGCGGCACGAAATAACGCATCTGGTTCATCAGGTCGATACGTAAATTATCGTCTTCAATACCAACGTGTACGTGCATTCCACAAATCAGTAAGCGACGCGCAGCAGCCTGCATTTCGATCGTCAAATCACGGTATCGTTCAGCGGGAGACTGCTTTTGTTCCTGCCAGTGGCCAAACGGATGTGTGGAAGCGGCAATTGGACTCAAACCATGGTTGTTGGCCGCCTCGATGACGATACCGCGTAACCGTGCCAGGTCTGCACGTGCCTCACCCATTGATGAACAAACTTTCGTACCTACCTCGATCTGCGAGCGAAGTAATTCCGGTGACACCTGGGACGGGGTCAATCGCTGGCACTCGGCCATGATCGATGGCGGCGGGTCGCTTACCAGTTCCATCGTCTCACTATTGACAAGCAGATACTCTTCCTCGATTCCGACCGTGAATTCTGGTTCCCGCAGGGTTGTCATAGTTGACCTCCGACGATGAGCTACAAAACGTTATTCAAACAGTCCAGTGTTCGTAAAGCCCGGGTCCGGACAAAATGGGTGCCAGCGCTGTCGCCAGCAAGTCGCCCCAATACATGACACCTTCCGGTGTCTCGATCAGATCCTGACGAATCTCCACGGATACATGCGCCAGACCTTCAGCTTCGGCGTGATGATCGACCGTGAAATCGTGCGGGTGCTTTCCCGAATACGGTTCGTTATCCCCAACGTTGACCCCGTCTATCTCACGCAGGGCATTGATCAATGGCACCGGAATACGTGGATCTTTATCCCATAACACCCCTATGTGCCACGGCCGGGTGGTATTCTCGAACGTAGGCGTAAAACTGTGAATCGCTATCAGGGCCGGCAACCTGCCGTCGTTCTCGAGATCAATCAGACGCTCCCGAATAGCCTGATGGTATGGCCAGTACAGGGTATCAGCACGGTCTTTCCGGCCATCATGGTCCAGTTCCTGGTTGCCCGGTACCATGATGTTCTCAAGGCACAATGGGAAAGCGCTTGGATCCGTCAGGATCCGGTTGCAGTCGACGACCAGCCGCGAATACGTCGTCAACACGGCCGGTAATTCAAGCTTGCGACTGATATGCCGGACAATATCCGCAGCCCCGATATCAACGGCAAAATGAGTTTCCAGGTCAATCGGTGAAATACCGAGCCCATTGAGGCTCGCCGGTATCCGGTTGGTCGCATGATCGCAAACCAGCAGGACCGGGTGTGCAGGATCCGCATGCAGCACCTCGACAGGCGTAGGCTCATCAACGCCGATCAGATTTTTCATGCTGGTCTTCAATACCCTCATCCAGGGTCCGTAGCCAAATAATTATCGGAAACATGTAAACAGTCTCGCGCCGGGGCCCGGTCAGGTCAAGATATTGATTGCCTCCGGTCTGACATAACACCGATCCCGGAACGCGACTAAGGCCGCTATTTCGATTATGCTTAGTCTATAAATCATAATTCAGCGGGTTTTTATTGCATATGAAAGATCACTCAATCCTCGTCACCGGTGGCGCTGGCTACATTGGCAGCCACGTCGTTCGACAATTGGGCGAAGCTGGTGAGAACATCGTTGTCCTCGACAACC
Source organism: Chromatiales bacterium (assembly GCA_002688175.1). Taxonomy (GTDB): domain Bacteria; phylum Pseudomonadota; class Gammaproteobacteria; order Steroidobacterales; genus SMWD01. The sequence continues at coordinate 11,420 of NZCC01000068.1, read as the reverse complement.
TGAGCACCGGGTTCCGCTCCGCGGTGCTTTATGGCGAACTCGTCGTCGGCGAAACCGGTGATCGCGACCTGGTCCGCCGGATCATTAACGATTACTCCGTCGATACGATCATGCACTTTGCAGCACATACCATCGTGCCTGAATCGGTTGAATTACCGCTGAAATACTATGGAAACAATACATGCTCGAGCCGTAACCTGCTCGAATGTGCGCTGGAAGCCAACATTCGCCATTTTGTGTTTTCGTCCACGGCTGCAGTCTACGGCAATCATGCTACCGGCATCTGTCGTGAAGACTCGCCTACCGCCCCGATCAATCCGTATGGCACATCAAAATTAATGACCGAGTGGATGCTCAGGGATGCCGCTGCAGTCAATGACCTGACCTACATCGCCCTGCGTTATTTCAATGTTGCCGGCAGCGACCCGGAGTGTCGCATCGGCCAGTCCACCAGGCGCGCCACCCTGCTCACCAAGGTTGCCTGTGAAGTGGCCGTCGGCAAACGCGACAAGGTCTATATCTTCGGCACCGATTACGACACACCCGACGGTACCGGGGTACGCGACTATATACATGTTGAAGATCTCGCCCGGGCTCATCTTGACTCACTAACGTACCTGCGTAACGGTGGTGAGTCCGACGTCATGAATTGCGGCTATGGCCATGGCTTCAGTGTCCGCGAGGTCGTAGCGGCGGTTGAAAAAGCGAATGGCGCACCGCTCAATTCCGAACAGGGGCCACGACGCGCCGGCGACCCGGCGACCCTGATTGCCGAATGCGAGCGAATCAAAGCCAGGCTGAACTGGCAGCCGAACTACGATGATCTCAATGTAATTGCCAGCAGCGCACTGAATTGGGAAAAACACCTCGCCAACCATCCGGCCGACTGAGGCCCCTCAACGCTGCGCCTGAATATCGTATTTCTCAAGCAGGTCATACAATGTCGGGCGCGTAATCCCGAGCATCTTTGCAGCACGGGAAATATTGCCGGCCGAAAAAACCAACGCACGTTTAATCGCCCGACTCTCCGCATGACGCCGAACTTCTCGCAGGTTCAGGTCCGGGCCCGCCGTATCAACATCGGACAAACCCAGATCTGCTGTCGTAACCTGCTTGCCCTCGGCCATGATCACGGCACCCTTGATCTTGTTTTCCATTTCCCGGACATTGCCGGGCCATGAATAATTCTGAATAGCGCTCTGAGCATCCTGGCTGAAACCCTTGATAGGCCTGCTTTGTTTCTCAGCCTCGCGTTCCAGCAAGGTCCGGGCGAGAATAAGTCGACAACCTTCCCGCTCGCGTAACGGCGGAATATCAATCGTAATTTCACTGACGCGATAATACAGATCCTCGCGAAACAGTCCCTCACTAATTGCGGCTTTTGGATCACGATTGGTGGCGCAAACAATTCGCACATCAACGGATATTTCCTCACGACCGCCGATTCTTTCAACCACTCGTTCCTGGAGAAAGCGCAACAACTTTGCCTGTAGTGCCAACGGCATATCACCGATCTCATCCAGAAATAATGTGCCACCGTCCGCGAGTTCAAACTTGCCCTGCGTCTGCTTGACGGCACCGGTAAATGCCCCTCGCTCGTAGCCAAATAACTCACTCTCGAGTAAATTTTCCGGAATGGCTGCACAGTTGATCGCTACGAACCTTTTATCGACACGCGGACTCAGAGAATGTAATGCCCGTGCCAACAATTCCTTGCCAGTACCGCTCTCACCCAATAACAATGAAGTTGCATTGGTCGGCGCTACTTTCTCAATGACCCGGCAAATCTGCAGCATCTTCTCGCTGGCCGCAACGATACCGTCCAACGGTGAAGTACTCTCAAAACGTAACAGCCGCTGATTTTCCTGTTCCAGCTCAAAAATCTGATAGGCACGACTGACAATTAGCTGCAATGCCTCGGTCTCAACCGGTTTCTGATAAAAATCGTAGGCACCGAGGCCGACAGCCTTGACTGCATTCTCCTGGTCACCATGCCCGGTCACCACGATTACCTTGGTCGCTGGCGCCAGTGCCAGAGTCGCCTCAAGGGTTGCGAGTCCTTCGCTGACCCCCTCGGCATCCGGCGGCAAGCCGAGATCCTGCAAGACGACCGGCGGCTCATAGCGCCGTAACTGGGCAAGCGCCGACTCCCGATCCTCCGCCACGAGGACCTCATAATCTTCAAAGCACCAGCGCAGCTGACTTTGCAGCCCCGGATCATCTTCAACAACGAGCAATCTTTTTTGCTGTTCCGTCACGCTTAACCTTTATCCCACATTGTTCCCGCTATCCGGCCCCTACTTCAGACTACAAATGATGACCTGACAGACAAATCATAACATTGACCTCACGCCAGCATCGGCATACGGATTACGACCACGGTTCCGTGCCCCGGTTCGGATTCGACCTCCAGGCTGCCGCCGGCATCAACGACGAAAGTCCGAGCCTGGTAGGCGCCAATGCCCATCCCTTTACTGCCCTTGGTACTGTCAAAAGGTCGAAACAAGCGGTTGCGAATGAAATCGGCCGGCATGCCACACCCATCATCCTCGATACGAATGATGGCAGCATCCTTGTCTCTGTTGAGCCGAATGATGACGCTGCCATCCGCCGATGTCGCCTCTTGAGCATTGCGAATCAGGTGAGCAACGACAGTGGTAAAACGTTCCCGGTCAATATTAACCGCAAGACTTTCACCATTATTTTCAAACCGTGGCTCCGGTTTATGGTTTTCGGTACTCCCAATCGCCCCGAGTAAGGCATCGCTTAACAACGTCCGCTCGGTCGGCCCCGAAGTATCGCCGCTTTTTAACTGGCGCAACAGCTTGTTCATACGTGCGACCGAGTTTTCGATGGTCGCCATCGCATCTTCAAAAAAGGCGGGATTGTCCTTGTGCTTCGCTGCGTTCTTGACCATCAGCGACTGCTGCGCAATCAGGTTCTTCAGATCGTGCATGACAAATGCCGTCAAGCGATTAAAAGCCTCAAACTGTTGTGCCTCGGCGAGCTGCCGGTCACCTTCATACTGCGCGAGATGAGCCGCGACCTGGCGCCCGGAGGTCCTGAGCAAATCTATTTCCTCGAAAGTCAGCCGGAATGCGGAACTGGACTGGAACAGGACGGTAAAACCAAGCAATTCTTCATTACTGATCAGTGGCACGATGAGCAACGCATCGGGCAACTGCTCGGTCCACCACGGTCGGCGCAGCCCGTCATATAACTCAGGATCGCGATCAAGCTCTGCCGTATCGAGAATCCACTGCCGATTACACATAAAGCGCAGTGCCGGCTCATCATGTCGAACTTCGAAGTCAGGCCATATCCGCGTATTCCAGGTTGCCGTACACCAATAGGACTCCTGGTCGCTGCCCCGCCAGAACAAGAGACCTGCTGGCGCGCCCACAATCTGTGCTACCGCTCTGATCGACCGCTCCGGCAACGGAACACGCTGCTCGGGGGATGACAGCGTATCAATGAGCCGCAGCCACTCCTCACGATAATCAAACCGGAACGGAAGAAAGTTTTTACTGATAAACACACGCAGCCGGGCGCTGAGATTCTCCGAGAACATCAATACAGCAATCGGCACACCTACCAACACGAATAACAGACCCGCCAGCGATTGCACATACGCTTCGTGCAGGGTTCGTGTCAGCGGTGTCAGTGCCAGCAGGACAATCAATACAACCAGCATCGGCAACAGGCGCGGTAAATAAGCCCGCGCCTGCGGTGAAACAAAAATATCAAGAGACCATTGCGGACGCCGCCGGACCGCATAGAGGAGAATCAGGCCGGCACCGCCCACTGCCAGGATGCGCACGATGAGTATTAAAGATGGCCCGGAACCAGCCAGTGTTGCAACCCCGAGCAACAACGCTTGCGAACCGGCGAACACGCCGCCGGCTGCAGCGATCGAATGCAGCGTCAACGTATTTTCGATGGGTGCATCACGATTTAACTGGGCCGACAGGCCAAAACACATTAACGCCACACCCAGCCCGATGATGTGGTAATAACTCACTGCCCGCGCACTGCCGTCGCCCAGGTAAACAAACCAGGCAATAACGGCTCCTGATAACAACACCAGGGCCCAAAAGAGGAACAGGCTGCGCCGGACAGTTTCAGGCATGGATTGCCGGTAAGGTCCTCGCAGCAATCTATAGAGCAATGCAAACCAGGTCAGCATGAAAAGGATTTCGATAAAAAATGTCGCAGAATCGAGGCGGTAAACGGTCAGATCACCCGTCGTCACGGCAAAATAGCCAGACCACACGATACCGGCGACTGCCACCGCCAGCATATTCTGGCGCAGCAACCCACCGCCGCGAATCAGCAATCCGACAGCAAATACCGCGTAAACGAGCCCGCTCGCGCCGTACCAAACCACGTGATGACCCAGCAACTCCGTCACGTCGATTGGCTCAGGCGATTGCGATCAGTACCGCATACCTGCACTATCCACCCCAGAAAAACCAGCAAGCCTGAATATTAATTCATTTATAAATAAATAGTTAGGATTAACTTCTAACGACAGGTCGCGACCCACCGTGGCCTCAGGCGAGACCCTGCCCCGGATATCGACTGAGCGTCGTATCCGATGATGCTGTTTGGCTCGATGTCCGGGTACACGCCGAAATTGACCCAAAAGACCGAAACATCGCTAATCGCTATGATGGGGATTTCCGAAGATACGATTATGCTTTCCGGAAAGTACCCGTGTATTTTTGATCGCTTGAAGATTGTCCTTCGCGGTAATGCGAGTCGGACAGAATTCAAAGAAAAAAGTGATGATCAGGACTACCTGATCTATCTTGAAGTTGAGTATTTTCTTTATGCTAATTGCATCACGACCCTAGTTTTAGATTCAGGAAGTTGATGAATTATTATTCAGAAGCGTCTCGAAAAAATGAATATAACGATCAACGGTAACCTGTATCGATAAATCTGCTGCAATCTTTCTTAAGCATTTTTTCGACATGGACTGAATGAGCTGTGGATTTTCATAGAGCCTGATCACTCTATCGGAGATGGCGTCAGGATCTTTAACGGGAACAATATAACCACTTTCCTCGTCATCCACGACTTCTGCGCATCCACCGGAATCAGTTGCAATCGGTGGCACTCCGTAACCCATCGATTCCAATAGAACTCTGGGCAAGCCCTCGCGTATCGAGGGTATGATCAGGGTTTTGCAGGCCGCGATAATTTCTGGGGCATCATGTCGAAACCCGGTCATGTGAATTCTTTCAGCCATGCCGCTCTTCGCAATTAAGCTGATATAGGGTTCAACCGAAATATTTCTGCCGACTAAAATGATATGCAGGTTGCTGATATGGGCAAGTGATTTTGCTGCTTCCAGTAAATATTTTAGCCCTTTGTATGCGCGTGCGTTAGCAACACAGGCGATGGGGAAGTCATTATTGGTTATACCAAATTCAAGCAAACTTGTGGGCGGGTTTTTATACCAGGCAATATCATGGCCTTTATGAATTGTAATTAACCTGGTTTTTCTGTTTCTAAATCTGGGCAACAAGTATTGCCTGACTGCTTCTGATACGCATACGACACCATCGGCTATTGGATTAAGAATTGTTAAGTAATTTGTTGGATCATGCCGGTAAGCGCCGCCTGTTGTGCCTCGATAAGTTACTAATTTAGCCGGAAATCCTGTAGCTGCTATTGCTGCGCTTGGTATGGTCTTTGAGCTATTTGCAAAAATGATATCGTAATGAATATTACTCAGTTCCCGCCGCAGGGCTATGATGGTTTTCAGACTTATCTTTTGGTCTGGATAGCAAAATAATAACTTGACACCGATCTCTTTCAGTCGAGGCAAATAGACGGAGTCAGGTTTGATCACGATAGTGATTTTATGGCCTCGGTTCTTGAGGCCAATATACATTTCATATTCAGGACGAATCTGGTTAAACGAGCCGTCCGATCCGCCCAGAATGAGAATATTCATGATTTAGGGGTATCTGTCTCAACTAGAGGGGGGGGGGTAATGTGCTATATCAGCTTATTAATCAAAAAAGTGTCCCTATCAGAATGCCTCTTCGGCAATTAACCACGGCGATGATCCGTGATCGAGCCGACGCAAAAAATACATGCCTGCATCAGGTGAATTGGAACGAAATTACTGCTTCCCTTTCTCAATTAGTATTAGATGCTGAGTGTTAATCTTTTCGCCTTTTAGTTTTGTAACGGTCAACCCGCGCTTCGAACAGGCACGCTGAATCCAGCTGAAACTATGCCTGACGGTTCCGGCAACATCGGATTCGTGTGATCCGCCGACCCTTTCGTCTTTCTTGTAATCCCTATGGAATAAGTCCGGGAGTTTGATGGTGGTTAAAAATCGTGCCTTGGCATTGGTATGCTGTACAAAGCCATCCAGCATTTTTTCGATATCTTTTTTCCCTGCATGAGTCCAGATTGATTGCGCAAACAGATAATCGAATTTCTCATCAAATACTGAAAAATCATATTGATCATTGTGATCAAACCGGGGATGTTTCAGTTCTATCAGACTTGGTTCAAGGATATGGGATTTTCCCTTTGTGAACATATCAACATTAGGCTCAATACCGTGATACCCACCTGCATCGAGGAAATGTATTACCCAATATCCACCACAAAAAGCTCCACAACCAATATCAAGAAATTTATCCCAGGGATTGAGCCCATTTCTTATTAATGCCTCCAGTTGTGCCCGGCCCGTTTTCTCGAACCGATAGACTCCGCAACCAACCTTATCTGAAACTGTTGAGTGTAACTCGGCACGTGCTTGCAGGCTGGCGGCTAAATTAGGGGGCGCTTGTACAGATGCGTCATTTTTCATATCGATTTTCATTCTGAATATTCAATCAGCGGATTGGTGAGGCACGGCGGTCGGTATTATTTACACAGCGAACTGGCATGGTCGTCGTTAATGTGAGTATAAATCATTTCTTAGCTGATACCATTTGATCAACAGGCCTCCTACTGGACAAACTTAAGGTCCTCGCCCAGAATCACCACAATTTCACTGTATGAACCCATCAACCATAGGGAAACCCTAAATGGCCTTGCGTACACCGATTTTTCGATTATTGCCGCTCCTTTTGCTGTCCATTTCAACTTTAGCGGGTGCTGACGTGCTGGACGATATTCTCGAACGGGGCTCCATTCGTTTTGGCGTCGCGGAGTTCGTTCCGTGGACAATGAAGTCCAAGTCCGGGGAACTGATCGGTTTCGAGATCGACATGGCCAGGAAAATCGCAAAGGACATGGGTGTAAAACCCGAGTTCAGGCTTTACCCTTGGGACGAAGTCATTGCGGCAGTACAGAGTGGAGAAATTGACATACTGACCGGCGGTATGTCGATTACTCCCGCGCGGGCGTTGCAGGTGAATTTCAGCCGGTCAACTGCCGATTCGGGTGTTAGTCTCGCCACCAATACCAGTATGACGCAGAATATCAAGACACTCGAGGAACTCAACAGCCCGGATATCACGATCGCGGTTGTAAACGACACGCTCGCGCACAGCGTGACACAGACGCTTTTCGACCGGGCGACGATCAAAGTATTTACAAATGCAGTGCAGGCCGGGAAAGCATGTGTTGAAGGCAAAGCACATGCCTATCTTGCCAGCCTGACGCAGGCAAGATTCCTGGCCCTGAATAACAGTGACAAGATCGACCTGCCGGTCAAAAAACCCCTGCTTGCCTCCAAAGAGGCGCTTGCGGTGAGAAAAGGTGAACAGGAACTGCTGAATTATCTGGATGCCTGGGTCACAGCCAGGCAAGCTGATCGATGGATCGCAACCACACGCGACTACTGGTTCAGTACGCTGGACTGGGCAGAAGACGTTGCCAAGTAATGCCTGCACAGCACACAAACTTGTTTAAAAGAGGTGGCTTTGCTGTAGCGGTCGTCGCGTTCGGCAGCACGATTGCATTCGCACAGGAAGACATCGACGAACCAGCCGATAAAGACAAAGTGGTTGAAGAACTCGTCGTCTATGCAAACAAGAAATCCGGTGACCCGGTTGATGTCGAGGCACTGTATGAGAAAATGCTGCGCGAAAGACTTATGCTTGAACAGGACAGCATGCGACTTCTTGAAGAAGAAAACGCCTGGCGGAGCTCCGGTTCCACGACCGTGGATGAATCATCCCGCATTCAGTGGGGCTACAGTCCTCAGGACGAACTCAGGATGCGCAGAGAATCAAACCTGCCAGAAATGCCGGGGGAAACCACCAAGCCGGCTACAATGTTCAGGGTCGGATTCTGACTGGCTGAATCAGCCTCCGCTCAGCACAAAAAGCCGTACAAAGAAAAAGGGTTTAAGTGTCTCCACCTAAACCCCTGTAATTATTGGCGTCCCCAAGGGGGTTCGAACCCCTGTTGCCGCCGTGAAAGGGCGGAGTCCTGGACCACTAGACGATGGGGACTTAATTGTAAATTCAGTATAAAAAATTCAGAGCCATTGCAGAAATTGGTGGAGCTAGGCGGGATCGAACCGCCGACCTCTTGCATGCCATGCAAGCGCTCTCCCAGCTGAGCTATAGCCCCGGAAACAGCGGCGAGACTCTACGCGAGGCCCGAAAGGCTGTCAAGAAAGCCACCGGTAGCCGAACAATGGCAGATAACCTCTCCCGGTACCCGGACTAGCGGCCCGCAGCGGCGACCCGTTTATCGATGACCGACAATGCTGCGTCAATCCTTGCCAGACATCGATCACGACCGATCAACGCCATGGTCACATCAATCGGTGGCGACACACCACCACCCGTCACGGCTACCCTGAGAGGCTGACCGAGTTTCCCGAAACCGAGTTCATGCTGATCGGCCACCGCCTGAATTGTGCTCTGTATGCCCTCTTCCGCCCATGGCTGAAGATCGGCCAGGGCCTCACGGATATCAGCCATGGGCTGTCGGACCACCCCACGGAGATGCTTTTTCGCGGCCTTCGGCTCGATCTCGGCAAAATCATGAAAAACATAGACGCTGCTCGCGGCAAGTTCCCGTAACGTGGCAGCCCGTTCATGGAATGCAGCGATCACGGCCGATAACTGTGGACCGTCGGCGGTATCGACATCAAGGCGGCGGTACTGTTCAAGCAGACCCTCGACAAGTTCTGCATCGGGTGTCTGCAGAATGTACTGCTGGTTCAGCCAGGTTAGTTTTTCCGGGCTGAACCTGGAAGCTGAAGCATTGACCCCGTCAAGTTCAAATAATCGGACCATCTCCTCGCGCGTGAATATCTCCTGATCTCCATGTGACCAGCCCAGCCGCACGAGATAATTCAGTACCGCTTCGGGCAGGAAACCCTGCTCGCGATACTCGAGCACATTGACCGCGCCATGACGTTTGGACAGGCGTGCACCGTCCTCGCCGAGGATCATCGGCAAATGCGCATAGGCCGGTCGCTCGAAGCCAAGTGCTGCAATGATGTGAACCTGCCGCGCCGTATTATTCAGGTGGTCGTCACCGCGGATGACATGGGTAATAGCCATATCAGCATCATCGACGACCACGCTGAAGTGGTAAGTCGGTGTACCGTCGCCTCGCATGATGACGAGATCATCGATCTCCGAGTTGGCGTAGACAACCTGACCCCGCACGGCATCGTCAATAACGACTTCGCCCGCTGCCGGGGTCTTGAACCGGATGACGGGCGAAACACCGGCCACCGGCTCGGTGCGCTGACGACAGCGCCCGTCATAACCCGGATTCTGCCCGGCGGCGACCTGTTCGGCGCGCATCGCATCCAGTTCGTCGGGCGAACAGTAACAATGATAAGCATCGCCCTGCTCCAGCAACTGGTCAGCCAGTGCCCGGTACCGATCGAACCGCTCGGTCTGGTAATACGGGCCCTCGTCCCAGTCCAGACCGACCCACGTCATGCCCTCGAGGATCGCATCGATCGATTCCTGCGTCGATCGTTCACGATCCGTGTCTTCAATTCTGAGCACAAACTGCCCGCCATGGTGGCGCGCAAACAGCCAGCAAAACAGTGCGGTGCGAACACCGCCGATATGCAGAAACCCCGTGGGGCTCGGAGCGAATCTTGTCTTGACTTTCATCGTCTTGCTGAGTTCGTTGAAATGGAACGCGATTCTAACCCAATCCATCCATCTGCAAGTAACGAATCCGGTAACCACACAGACCTGATTGGCACCCGGACCATTTGTTGGCACACTCGACAGATGCCGCACCCACCCAAACCGGATGATTTGAGAAGCCTGTTACCTGCTCCTATCGAGGTTGTTTTGTCATCACAGGCACCCTCCGGCGAATCCTCTTTGCCGGACATTGAGATGGCTGCGCTGGATGCGATGAAGTCCAAACGGCGCCGTGAATTCATTCATGGCAGAACCTGCGCACGAGCCGCACTGTCACTACTGGACCTGCCCGACCAGGCGATAGCGGTCGGCACCCAGCGCGAACCGGTCTGGCCCGACAGCATAGTCGGCAGTATCACCCACTGCGGATCAGTTGCTGCTGCAGCCGTTGCCCGTCAGCAGGACCTCGGTGCACTGGGCATTGACCTTGAATCGGGACACCCGCTGGACCAGGCCTTGCTCCCCATGATCTGCCGACCGGAAGAAATAGAGCGACTGCAAGAATCCAGCCAGCCACTGGTCCATGCCAAACTGATTTTCAGCGCCAAAGAAAGTATCTATAAATGCATCTGGCCCACGCTCAGACATTTTGTGGATTTTCAGGATATCAGCATTCGCATTGATACTGTTGCCGGCACATTTGCGCCGGTCCACTGGACTGACAACCTCCCGAACGCGGTCATCCAACCCATCGCAGGCCGTTATCTGCTGCGCGACGGATGGATCATGACAACCGCCTGGATACCGCACCCTATAAACGTGGGCTCTTAAAGAAGCGTAAAAAAAATGGTGGGCGATACTGGGATCGAACCAGTGACCTCTGCAATGTGACTGCAGCGCTCTCCCAGCTGAGCTAATCGCCCGAAGAGGCGAAATCATACACAAGGCACGGGTTCAGTGACAGCAGGAACCTGGCTTAAACCGTCAGCACAATCCCGGGTTCCACCTAAGCTGCTTCTACAGCTTTATTGATCTTTGAGCAGAGCGAGAATCTCGTCGGTTTGCTTTGTCATTAACGCAGGGTCACCCCGGGATTCGACATTCAGTCGAATCACCGGCTCAGTATTGGACATACGCAAATTGAAACGCCAATCCGTGAATTCAAAACTGAGCCCATCCGTCTCATCCACGCACAACGCATCGGCACTGTAGTGTTCTCGGATAACCTCCAGCGCCCCGCGTGGATCAGTGAGTTTGCGGTTAATCTCGCCGCTGCACGGGAATAATTTCATTCTGTCGTTAACCAGTTCGGACAGCGGTTTACCGCTGGAAGACATGATGCCGGCGACCAGCAGCCATGGAATCATGCCACTG